>NZ_JAJJPG010000022.1:25548-37922 GCF_032907665.1 Intrasporangium sp. | reverse complement strand
CGCCGCCAACTGCGCCGGCGCCGTCGTGTAATGCCCATGACAATCGATGATCACGCGTGGCTTCCTGACTCGTCGTACGTCCGAAGCGGCTCGGGCTCCCGGATGGCAGCAGGTTCGCACGTGATCGCCGTCCACGACACGGCGCTTCTGCCGTGCGGAAGCGACTCCCGAACCCCGCCGAGCCACCGTAGATTGGCGAGATGCCGACCCTGTCCCTGCTGTCGTCGATGGCCACGAGTCGTGTCCTCGGAGACCTCGTCGCACCTGGTGCCCTTCCCGGGCTCCCGCCAGTGACCCTCACCTCGCTCGGCGGGGTGGAGGTGGCGCGGCAGATTCGGTCTGGCACCGTGGCCGACCTCGTCATCCTCGCCTCGAAGGCGATCGGCGCCCTGGACCGCGACGGGCTCCTCGCACCCGGCACGGCACGGGCACTCTTCCGCTCCGAGGCGGTGATTGCCGTTCCCGAGGGTGCGGAGTGCCCAGACATCTCGACGGCTGGCGCTCTCCGACAGGCTGTCGAGTCTGCGGATCGGATCGGCTACTCGACGGGCCCCAGCGGCGACGGACTGCTCGGCCTGCTCGACCGTTGGGGTCTCGGGGACGAGCTCGCGGGCAGGCTGGTCCAAGCGGAGCCGGGCGTGCCCGTGGGCCGACTTCTCGCCGAGGGGCAGGTGACGATCGGGATCCAGCAGCGGGGCGAGCTCCAGAGCGTCCCGGGCGTCGCCATCGTTGGGTCGCTTCCACCCGGCTGCGAGATCATGACGGTCTTCTCGGGCGCGGTCCTCGCCCGCTCTGACGAAGTCGCGGCTGCGACCGCCTGCCTGAAGCGGCTCTCTGCACCGGACGTCCGTGACATCGCACGTCGCCATGGGCTTGACCTCGTGGACCCGGACCACCAGGCCACCTTCGATCTCACGTGAGAATCACGAAGACGAAGTGGCTTCGTGCGCCGGCCCATTCGAGTCACAGCCTGCGCTGTCGAGAAGCCCGAGCTGGCTGCTGCGAACCCCGAGCTCGAACCGGCTTGCGGCGCCGATGCGCTGGCTGACTCCGGCGATGGTCCGGCGGACGGACCTCAGGGACAGTCCTGTTCGGCGGCTGACTGCCTCGTCTTTGTTGCCCTCGGCCAGGAGGCGTAGGACGGTGACCTCAAGCGGCGTGGTCCGGCAGGCGTTCTCGGCCGCGGCGTTCCGCTGCTCCAACGGTGTCGCTTCCGCCCACAGGTGGTCGAAGAAGGAACCGGCCAGCGCGACGAGGCCGGGGCTGGTGACCGTGACGGCACCCGCTTCGGGAACACAAGGGTCGAGAGCGACGGTGAGAACCCGTCGATCGGCGATGATGAAGCGCGTGGGAAGGGTTCCAGCGAGTCGGACTTCGGCTCCGCGACCGACGAGCCAGGTCAGGTACGACTGGAGCTCGCGGGACTGACGCCAGTGACTCTGGAGGTAGATCGCACGCACACTGGTGCCCCTGGCGAGCAGAGCACCGTCACCCTGGCGGGCGTGGGCCAGGGTGGGCGCGCTGGGTGCCGCCGTGACGACTGTGAGCACTTCTCGCCGAGCGCCGGCGAGCAGCTCGCCGACTTTCGTCACTGCGGCATCTCGGCCCTTGTGCACCTCGATGTTCTCCTGTGCCGCACATCTCTCCCGGGCCTCGAACGTCTCCAGGAACGCGGACATTGCCGTCTTCACGTCGCTGACGCGGGCTGCGTGCTCGCGCAGAGCTGTCTCGCTGTGTGCAACGAGCCTGGCCCAACCCACCGCAGGTGGGACGACCTCCAGTCGTTCCGACACCTCCTGGGACGGACGCACCAGGCCCAGCTCGGCGAGCTCTTCGAGGACGGCACTCACCTGCTCCCTGCCGACCTGGAGATGGTGGGCGAGGTTGTCGCGCGTCCATTCTCGCCTTGCGAGCAGGTAGTGGTACGCCTGCCGCGCCATGGTGCTGACAACTGGCTCCGTGCTCGTCCACATTCAGTCCATCCCATGTCTTCGCTGTCCACGCACTGGTGATCACGACGTGCCCAGGGAGCCGCTAGGCCGTCACGCGCGATCGGGGCCGTTGAGGCCAGCGACATGGTAGCGATCGCCCCGTTGGCCGGCGTCGCCGCCCGGCCCGACGGTCACTTGTGCCCCGGCCACAAGTGCACCTTTCGCCACCGACCGGGTGTCGGCAGGGTTGGCGGAGCGGGGCGAGCCCTGCACCACACCGAACCGAATCGTCTCAGGGGTATCGCATGCGTATTGTCACTGTCTTGTTCATCACCGCGGTCGTCGGCCTTGCAGCGCACACCGTCTCGGCGCCTTCCGCGGACGTGCCGAGGACCGAGCGTTACGCTCCGTGCATCGACTGCTGGAGCTGATGGGTCGCAGCATCTGGGAGGGCCCCGACCGTGAACGGTGGGGCCCTCTGATCTCGCTCCCGGTCAGATGTCGAGGGCTCGGAAGCGACGTGCGGCGAGTGCGAGGGCGAGCGACATGGCCATGACCATCGGAGTGGCGCCAACGAGGCTCTGAGCGACGGACGCGGGGGAATCCATCATCGCGTAGAGGCTCATGGCTGAGCGAAAGGGGAGCCGGTCCGCGTGTGGCGGCGACATCACGTTCGCCATCGCCGGCTCGACCACGAGGGGTACGGCGAGGACTGCCAGTGCTGCCGCGGTGTGGTGTGAGACCAGGGTCCCGGCCGTCACGCCCGCCGCGACCCACAACAATGACTGGGCCACGTGCGCAGCGACGCCGAAGGCCCAGACCGATGGGGGAGCTGTCTCGGTCGCGAGGCTTGTCACCACCAGGCCCGTCACTGCTCCGGTGGCGCTGATGACCCCGGAGACGCTCGCGGCTGCGGCGAACTTCGCACGAAGTACCTGACCACGACGGGGGTGGGCGATGAGGGTCAGGCGGAGGACGCCGTCGCGGAGGTCGCCACGCACGCAGGCCACGCCGACCAGTGCGGCACACACGTGCGCCGGTGTCGAGGTCCGTAGGACGAGGTGTGCCAAGCCGACATCGTCAGTCAACGGTGCCGCTGGGTCCGCCAAGGCCTGGGCCACGACCAGAGCCATCAGGGCGGTGGCTGCGAGCACCGCGACGGTCGCGAGTCGCAGCCACCTGAGCGACGTGAGCTTGAACAGTTCATGGCGCAGCATCGGCCGTCTCCTGATGAGCTGGATCCAGTGGTGCGATGGCGCGCGAACGAGGGCCCACGGTGTCGAGGAAGACGTCCTCGAGAGTGCGGGTCCGCGGCTGCAGGCGCCACACCAGAATGCGGGCATCGGCGGCGATCCGGGCCAGGATGCGGGGGTCGAGGCCCTCGACGATCACCGTCGAGCCCGCGGTCGAGGAGACTGACGTAGCTCCGGCGCGAAGCACGCATGCCGTCAGGTCTTCGGGGCGATCGCACTCGACCACGCAGGCGGACGCATCGTCTCGGGCCAGCAGCTCGGCCACCGACCCGGAGCGGACGAGACGGCCGTCGGCCATGACCAGGGCTCGATCCGCGACAAGCTCGACCTCGGTCAGCACATGGCTCGCCATGACCACCGTGCCCCCGTCGCGAGCATGGTCGCGCAGGAGGTCTCGCATCCCGATGACGGCGTGTGGATCGAGCCCGTTGATGGGTTCGTCCATGACAAGCACTCGAGGTGAGGCCAGGACGGCGGCCGCGATGCCGAGCCGCTGTCGCATTCCGGTGGAGAACCCCTTGGGTCGCGATGTCGCCCAGGGTGCGAGGCCCAGATCGTCGATGACGCGGTCGATGCGCGAGCGCGACTGCCTCGTGGCGAGGGCGATGAGGCGCAGATGGTCGAGGACAGTCCGGCCCTCGCTGAACGCGGGTGGGCCCAGGTAGGCGCCGACCACGGCGGAGGGGCTGGGGTGCTCCGCCAACGGTCGCCCCCCGAAACGCGCGTTGCCCTTGCCACGAGCGAGGCCCAGCACGAGCCGGAAGGTCGTGCTCTTGCCGGCACCGTTGCCCCCGAGCAGGGCGGTGACGGAACCGGCAGGCGCGAGGAAGGACACGTCGTCGACGACGGTGCGTCCTGCGTACGCCATGGACAGCCCTGTCGCTTCGACATCCGTGGGTGGGAGCTCGCGCATCAGGAGACCCCGTGGGTTCCGAGGCCGATCACCTGGTCGAAGCGCAGGCGGGTCGGGAGAGTGTGGCAGATGACGACCACGCACCGTCCTGCAGCCGCCCATTCCGTCAACTCGTCGACGATGGCTTCGACGCCACCGTCGTCGATCGCGTTGAAGGGCTCGTCGAGCAGGTAGAGATCCGCATCCCCGGTCGTGCACATGAGGTACCAGAGCTTCTTGCCCGTGCCCGACGAGAGGCCGCCAGCGTTCTCCGACAGCCACGGGTCCAGACCGAGAGCAGTCGCACGTTCGAGGACCCGAGCGAGCGAGTCACCCGTCGCCTTGGCGAAGACAGCCAAGTGGTCGTGGACCGTCATGTACTCGAAGAGGGCTGGCTTTGTGCGCACGACCCGCCGCCGCGACCGGGAGTGCCGGCTCGTCGCGTCATCGTCCAGGACCATCACGCGACCCTGCCAAGGACGCAAGTAGCCCGATGCGATCTCGACGACGGTGCTCTTGCCCGAGCCATTCGGTCCGTGCAGGCGGATGAGACCGGTCTGTGGGATCCTCAGCGAGAGGTCTCTGAGGACCGGGGAGCCCTCGACGTACCCAGTGGTGACTCCGTCGAGGATGATCGCTGACGAGTGCGTGGCTGTCATTCCACGGTCACCGTCGGCAACGTTTCGAGCCGCCTCGCGAACCACCAGTAACCTCCTCCGACGTGGGTGACGATGAGTGCCATGAGCGCCGGGAGCGACCATGACGCGAGGGACAGCCCAGTCAGGAGCGCGGGCACGGTGACCAGGTAGCCGACCACCGCGAGCAGGCTGTTGGACGTGCGCGCTCCCTCGTCTGCCGCAGGGTGTGCGAAGAGGCTGTCGACGAGATGCTCCGACGACGCCGTCGAGCAGATCAGTGCTGCGGGAAGGACCGAAAGAGCGTCGGTCAGGCACCAGAGAAGCACCGTGAGGGCTGTGGCAGTGACGATGGCGAGGACGGCAGTGGGCGCCGTGCTGGCGCGCCAGAGTCGGGCACCACTCGTGCCCTGCTCCCAGAGGACGCGATAGTGCCACAGGCGCCGGGTCTGTCCGAGCTGGAGGAGGGTTCCGGCGGCGATGGCCATACCGGCTCCGGCACCGACAAGGACTACGGTCCGTGTCAGAGCGGGGGCGCTTGCTGCCGGGACGGTGAGGCCTCCCGCAAGGCGCCAGCCGAGACCGAATGCGGCTGCGCTCCAAGCGACACCGGCGACACGAACCGAGACCTGCATCCGGCGCAGGCCCCCCACGCCCGAGAACAGGACGTCGGTGAGGCTCGACATCACGCGCCGGCGGCGCGCCGGAACGGGACCCTGGTGCATGAGGTGGTCGGCGACCGGGAGCTCGCGGCGCTGCGCCGCGACGACGACGAGGGTGCCGATCGCGAGCACGATGAGGAAGGCGGCCCCGAGCCGGACTGCCCCGAGGTGGTCACCGAGCTGCCGGGTCGCGGTGATGGCGGCGGCTGCCTCCGGACCCTGCACCCGTCCTCTGTCCAGTACTGCGGCCAGGACCGCCCCGAGCCCGGCGTTGATGGGGATGAGGACGAGGCTGGGCCGCAGTGGTCGCCGCGGCTTGGCTGTCGAAGAGGCATGGGCCGCCGCGAGTGCGGTCGCTGCCGCAAGGTACGCCACGGGGATCATGACTGCCACGGCGATCATGTCCTGGGCCCCCGGATGGTCCCCACGCCGGAGATACAGGGCGACCGCCGCCAGTGCGGAGCACTGGATGATGCACCGTGTCGCCAGGGCTGCGCCCCGCTCGGCGAGCAGCACGGTCCACAGGCCGATGTCGGCTGCCACCCACATGCCCTTGAGTGGGGACCTCGAGATGATCAGCGCGGCGCTGGAAAGATGCGTCCGCACGAGATCGAGGCAGCTGCCGTAAATGAACGCGATCGTCATCAGCACCGCGAATCCCGCCGCGAGGTCGGTGTTCGCAGGAGCGCCAGTCGCCGCCCCCGACAGGAGGGTGGTGACGAGGTTCATCAGGAAGAGCGTCGCGGCGGCAACCGTGGGTCCGAGGACGAGCAGTGCGAGGCCGGCTCCCCACCTGAACGTGCGCACCGGCAAGGTCGAGCCGTATCCCGCGAGGACCCGTACTGACCACAGGTCGAGCGCCGCGCCACGCTTGTCACCGCGCACGGTCACAGCCTCCGCACGGGCTTGTTCTGTGTGGCTTCGAGTGACACCACCAAGGCCGAGACGGCGAGAACCAGCGCCAGCAGGACGCCCACGAGGAGCATCACGCGAGCCGTCCCTGTCGTGAGTCCGTTGCCGTGAAGTACCCCCATGAGTAGTCCGGACCCGCTGAGACAGGTGACTCGGATTCTCTTGGACCACGCGGGGGGGACCGCCGCCAGGATGAGCAGGAGCAGGGCGGCGCCGGCCGCGCTGGCCCAGAAGAGCACGCTGTAACGGTCATGGCTTGCGGGGGGCGCGCCAGCACGGGTCAGGTAGACGGCGGCTCCCAGCAGCACCAGACACACGAGGGCCACCGGTCGGGCTGTGGCGGTGACGAGGCGGGGCAGGGTCACGGATGCTCCAGAGTGGGGAAGGGCGGGCGGATGTCAGACGGCGATGGCCAGCAGGCCGACCGCGAGGCCGACGGTCAGTGTTCGCCGTCTCGATCGGACGCAGCTGGACTGCTTCGCCACCAGACCGACGGCGACCAGGACGGGGGCGAGCACGCTGCCCCAGAGCCCGACGTTCCAGAGCTCACCGGAGACGGGGAGGATGAACGAGGTGACTTGCTTGGCGACGAGCGCGGTGGCGACGACGACGAGCACGCCGGAGACCCTGCGGCGGCCGACGGTGATCCACGGCAGTCGGAGTCGACTCTCGAACCGCTTGGCGAGGCTCACGATGACGATCACGACAAGGAAGCTCAGGGCGATGGCGGTGGTGATTCCGATCGAGACCGCCAGGGACCGCTGCGACGTGTCCTCCAACTCGCCTGAGGCGATGGCCGCATCGACCTTGGAACGAATCACGGTCGCGACGCCAGGCATCCGCATCGCCATCAGGCCGCAGACGGTTGCCAGGACCGTGAGCCATGCCCCGCGGCTGGTCCGCGGGTGGTCGGTCTTCTTGCCCGGCGTGGAGTTGTGGAAGGTTGCCAGTGGGAGGCTCATTCTGGCCTGCGCTCCTTACGTCTGAAGAAGGATGACGAGGGTCTCGACCACAGCACCCACGCCGATGAGGGCACCGCCGAGGGCACCGAGTCGCAGTGAGGTGGCGTGTGACGGACGACTGTCGTGACGGCGTGGGGGGCCTTGCGCGAACTCCCGCGCGATGAAACGGACGAGCGGCAGAAGCCCCGCACCCGATGCCAGGAGGAGGCCACCGAACTCCAGCGGGAGGTAGAGGACGACCAGGGGGCTGACACCGCTCAGGCCAACTTCGGCCGAGACCGCAGCGCTCCCGGCGCCCACCCATGTGCCGATGAAGACCAAGCCCATGAGTGTGGTCGTGCCAGCCGTGACGAAGCCGGAGAAGAGGAGGAGGCCTGCGCCGAGGTTCCGGCCGAGGATCTGGAGGCACACCTCGACCGACGTCCCCTCGAGTCGGAACACGTCGCCGCCGACCGGACCTGTCGATTGGAACGCGGTCACACCGATGGCCACGCTCGCGGCCAGGACGCCCGCGGCCACGGCGACTGCCATGATCGTCGATGGGCTGCACCTGGCCCGTGCGGCCATGACGTGGATCGTTGCCCGCGCGAGCGTGGTCATCGGTGTCAACCTGCTCGATGCGGGATGGTCAGGCGACCAGCCACGCGCGCGACTTGCGCGTGATGTAGTAGCGGATGACAGCGAGGATCGCGGCGGCCGTCCCCGCGCTGAAGACCATGAGAGCGACGGTGAGCGCCCAACCGCCGATCTCGTAGGCCCGCACGATGTTGTTGGCGGTGGCGGTGCTCAGGCCGAATGCTCCAGCGATGTACAGGGTTGCGAAAGCGCCGACGGCCAGGCCGATGAGGGCGATACCCCCTGCGGCATATCGACCCACGCGGCTCTTGGTGTTCTCGGACATGACGTGCTCCTCAGATACTCGATGATCGGGTGACTGACGAAGGGGTCCCCCCGCGGTGGGATCTCCCTTCGCCTCGACTCTCGGGGGTGGCCGCGAGACGGTCAACGAAGAGGCAGGGCGCACAAGTGGTCTGGCAGCAAGTGCACTGACCGGTGGAGGCCGCCCGCGCCTCATGGCCAGGCGACGGCGTCCTCGAGGGCGATCAGTGCCACGTCAGCGACCTCATCGGGGTGCGTGTAGAGGTTGTTGTGCGAGCCCCCGATGATCGACGTGCGAACGACGGCCGACCCGACCGCCGACGCCGCGAGGAGGGACAGCCAGCCGGGCGGCGCATAGGAGTCATGCTCGCCGGCCATGACGGAGAGCGGTGCGAACAGTCCTGCCACCCGGTCCTCGGGTACGTCCCGCAGACCGCTCGCGACGAGTCGGACCAGGTCCGAGCGCGCTCTGAGCACCTCCATGATGTCGATCTCGGCGAGCCGATCATCGCGGTAGGCGAACG
This sequence comes from Intrasporangium sp., assembly GCF_032907665.1. GTDB lineage: Bacteria > Actinomycetota > Actinomycetes > Actinomycetales > Dermatophilaceae > Intrasporangium. The sequence goes on along the minus strand of NZ_JAJJPG010000022.1, from coordinate 29,272 downwards.
GTGTCGCCGCGATGAGCCTGAGGACCCGTCGGTGCTCCGGCCGGAAGGTGGGCCCGGCCAGCACGAGCGCCAGCCGTCGGCGATGTGTCTGCAGGCCAAGGGCGGACGTGAGTGCGGCTTGGGCACCGGTCGAATGGCCAAGGACGACAACAGGGCGGTTCGCGGCCTCCTGGAGGATCCACTGGGCCGCCACCGAGCCGATGGCATCGATGGTTGGCCGGGAGCTCCTGGGCTCGGAGGAGCCGTAGCCGGGCACGTCGAGCACGGCGCACTCGACGCCACGTGAGGCGATCGCCGCCGCCGTCGGCAGCGTGTATCCGGGAAGGCCCAATCCGGGCAGCAGGACGACGAGCCCGGGATCGTGGGGGCCTTCGGCTGCCTGGGCACCGTGGTGCAGGGAGCGCACCCGGTGCGCCCCGAGGGCGGTTCGCCGTTCCGCGGCCGGGAAGGATGTCGTCATGGTTCGCCCGAGCCTAACCCCGCGCACAGTGGGACCTTTGGCCCTGTCGCGGGCAGCACTGAGCGACCCATCGTGGGGAGGCGAAGGAGCCTGTCGCTCCGCCACGAACTGCGCGCGGGGTCGGGCGCACGGGAGGTAGGCGACCGACAGCGTCACCACCCGGCCCCTGCCCTTGGGAGGTGCGGATGGCAACGGCAGCCCTGAGGCAGGTGCCGTCAGCCGCCGGCGGCCCTCGCAGCGCCGAGTTCGAAGCCGATCTCGATCGTCTTCGCCGGATCATGGTCACGTGGCCCGAGACCTACCTCGTCGGCCGGCTCACCCGCACCATCCTGCGAACCCCTGCTGGCCAGTCGATGACCGTTGCGCAGCGGCTGCGCCTCGGACTCGTCGCCATCCTGCTGCGGCTGTTCGTCCCCGTCGTGGTCACCGCGGTCACCTCGTCGTGGGCGGGAGCCCCGGTCTGGACCTGGCTCGGCATCGCTGCATTCCACGGGGTCCTCGAGGCTTCGTGGGGGGCTGGCGTCACGGACCCGTTCTTCGAGAGGCAAGTGGTCTCGCTTCCCGCGACCCTCGAACGCGAGGCCGACCTCCGCAGCCTCATCGACTTCACCAACCGGCGGTGGCGGGCGCGGTTCTACGCACCGGCCGCTGTGGTGATCGCGGTCCTCATCATCGCTGCCGGTGCCCTCGTGGCTCCCGACGGCCTGCCCGGGATCCACCCCGGCAGCCTCGCGATGATCGGCTTGGTCCTCTACGAGTTCGGTGAGGAGCGTGCCATGCGGTTCCTCTACTTCGGCCTCTATGGGCGCGAGTCCCGGTTCCCCCACCGCCTCTCCTGGTTGAGCCCCGCTGACTCCCCAGCAGTCCAGGGCCTGCTCGCGCTCTGGCGCAGGCTGACCGTGGTCAACGGCGTCAGCCTGACCGTGGACTTCGTCTTCGTCGTCCTGCTGGTGGCGCCCGACTCCGTCCCCGCGCTCCTCGCGCCGGTTGCCGGCTTCGCCCTCGCTGCTGTGGTCCTCGACAGCACCAGCATGTTCAGCGTGCGCAACAACGTGCAGCGGATCGTGCGGCACACCCGGCAGGCCACCCTCGAGAGCCTCCGCGACCGCATCGAGGGCCTCGAGCCCCGGAAACGGGACCTCACGCCCGCCGAGTCCGAGGAGCTTCGGGCTCTGCTCGCCACGTATGCCGCGGTGCGGGACGCCCCCACGGGTCCGAGCGGGGCCGAGACGTTCGGCCACGCGATCAGGGCGCTCGCGATCCCCGGTCTTGCCTTCTTCCTCGCGGTCATGGCCGAGGTGTATGCCGAGCGACTCCTCGACCAGCTCCTTCCCTGAGCTGGCCGGCCGGGGATGGAGCTGCAGCGCCGTAGGGCACCGGCACCACGCGGCACCGTTGTCGCGCCCCGGGATGCCCTTGAGCTCGTGGAGTCCTCGGTCCCCGAAGGTGACGCCGGACCCGACGACGAGGTCGTGAGCGTCCGGGACACGAGCACCTCCCCCGGGCTCGGCGAGGGCCAGGATCGCAGGCCGCGAGGTGGACGGCGATCCCACCGATGTCGCCGTCGTCCATCCAGGCCCCGCGGTTCGACGATAGTGCCGGCGGCCGGTCTCCCAGTGGCCTTTCGAGCAAGGCGGACCCCGGCGTCGCACCCGAGGGAGAGGAGCGCTGGGGGCCGGCTCAGCGGCATACGTATGCCGCTGTGTCTGCTCCGCAGAAGCGCGCCCGGTGGGCCGTCCCCACCTTCCGCACTGCGCGCACGGACCCGGGCCGAGTTGAGTCACGACACGGACACGCGGGTGCCCGAGAGTCGTAGATACGGGCCGGAAGGTGTGAGCATAGAAACGTGGACGTCGTCGAGATCCAGGCCGAACCGTTGGACGAGCTCGCGAGGCTTCTCGAGCCTGACCGCGCCTCCCTGTTCCTGTCGACCGCCGAGATGGCTCGAAAGGCCTTCGCGGGGCGCATCGTGTGGAACATCAACTCGACTGCCTCGGGAGGAGGCGTCGCAGAGATGCTCCAGACGATCCTTGCCTACGCGCGGGGAGCGGGAGTGGACACACGCTGGCTCGTCATCGAGGGGGACCCGCAGTTCTTCGAGATCACCAAGGCCCTGCACAACGCGCTGCACGGGTCTCTCGTCGGGCGCACCGAGTTCAGCGCGGACGACCAGGCGCACTACGCGAAGGTGATGCGCGAGAACCTCGCGCACCTGCGCGGCATGATCCGCTCGGGCGATCTCGTCCTCCTGCACGACCCCCAGACCGCGGGACTCGCGGCCGGCCTCAAGGAGCTCGGCGCCCACGTCGTGTGGCGCTGCCACATCGGTCGTGACGAGGACACGGAAGTCACCGATCTCGGGTGGGAGTTCCTGCGCGAGCACGTCCTCGCGGCCGACGCCTTCGTCTTCTCCCGGCCGAAGTACGTCCCGTCATGGGTCCCGTCGGAGCGGGTGACGATCATCCAGCCCTCGATCGACCCGTTCGCGACGAAGAACGCACCCATCGATGGCGCCGAGGTCAGGCGCATCCTGCTCGAGGTCGGGCTGGTGCACAACGGCGAGCCGCGCGATGCGATCGACTTCCATCGACGATCCGGCAGCCAGGGCCGGCTGCGTCGCCACGCGGACCTCGTGTCGAACTATCCGCCGCCGATCGAAGCGCCCCTCGTCCTGCAGGTGAGCCGCTGGGACCGACTCAAGGACATGCCGGGCGTGCTGAGCGGCTTTGCGGCGCACGTCGCCCCGGTCGTGCCCGATGCGCACCTCGTCCTGGCGGGGCCCGACGTCTCGGGCGTCACCGACGACCCGGAGGGGGCCGAGGTCTTCGCCGAGTGTCGCACCGTGTGGGCGGCCCTCCCCGAGGACGTGCGCAGCCGGTGCCACCTGGCCTCGTTGCCGATGGACGACGTCGACGAGAACGCTCTCATGGTCAACGCCCTCCAGCGCCACGCCGCGATCGTGGTCCAGAAGAGCCTCGCCGAGGGCTTCGGCCTGACCCTGACCGAGGCGATGTGGAAGGCCCGCCCTGTCGTCGCGAGTGCCGTCGGGGGTCTCCAGGACCAGATCAGTGACGGCGACGAGGGCTTCCTCATCGAGGACCCCGCTGACCTGGAGACCTTCGGAGCGAAGGTGACCCGCCTGCTGGTGGACGCGGAGCTCCGGTCGGCGATGGGGCGGTGCGGGCAGGAGCGAGTCCGGCGGGACTTCCTCGGCGACCGCCACCTCATCCAGTGGGTCGGGCTCCTCCGGCTCGCCGTCGGCGG
>NZ_JAJJPG010000022.1:0-25448 GCF_032907665.1 Intrasporangium sp. | reverse complement strand
CAGGCAAGATCAGGCACGGTCAGGCGCCGGTATCGGCTGCGGGGGAGTGGACCGCCCCTGTGGGCCCGGGCTGTCGTGTGACTCACCGACATCGACGATGCCGAGGCGCTCGAGCAGGAAGAGCAGGGCCGCCGCATAGGGGTTCGCGGCAGTGTCGCGGCGCACGATGGCCCAGTCCACCTGCTCGCGCAGGGCCCGGGCCACCGGGATGTGGACCGCGTAGTCGCAGTAGTGCTCGCTGAGGGCGTTCAGCCGGTGGACGAGCAGGTCCGTCGCCGGCATGACCGGCATCTCGATCGACAGGACGCGCAGCGGGGTGGCGCGCCGGACGACGCTGCGGTCGGCATACGTGCCCGCGGGTCGGAAGATGACGTCGACCATCGCGTCGCCGACGAAGACCTTGAAGAGCCAGTCCTCCGGCGGCTGGACCACGTGCAGCCCCTGGTCGGCAAGCTGCTGGGCGAGGTCGGCCGCGTCCTCCTTGGCAACGAGGAAGTCGGCGTCGTGGTTCGGCTCCGGACCACCCCTGGCCCACACGCCGTAGCCGCCGATGAGCGCGAACGGCCGACCGGTCTGCTTCAGTGCCACGGCGACGGTCTTGAGCGCCTCACGGAGGTCATGCTGGTCTGGTTCACCCATGTATCGGCTGTACCCGCTGACGGGCGTGGCGTGCGGCCGGGCCACGGGGGTAACGGCACCTACATGCGAGTCGCGACCTTCAACATCCTCAACGGACGCGTGCCGACCGACCAGCATGTCGACCCGGCCGGTCTGCGCGAGGCCGTCAAGCGCCTCGACGCCGACATCCTCGCCCTGCAGGAGGTGGACCAGAACCAGCACCGGTCGGGGTTCAGCGATCTCACCTCGGTTGCCGCCGAGGCCATGGACGCACCTCATCACCGGTTCGTGGCGGCCATCCATGGGAGTCCGGGCGCGACGTGGGTGGCCGCGACCGGGGACGAACAGCCGGACTCCGCTGCCTACGGTGTCGCACTCCTCTCGCGCTATCCCGTCAAGGGCTGGCAGGTGCTGCGCCTCGAGCCGGTGCCCTTCCGCGTGCCCATGCGGTTCTCCGGACGTGTGCGCCCCTACCTCGTCACGGACGAGCCGAGGGTGGCCGTGCTGGCCAGCATCGAGACCCCGGTTGGCGAGTGGACGGTCGTCGGCACCCATCTGTCCTTCATCGACTGGTGGAACGCGCGCCAACTGCGCAAAGTGGTCCGCGCCACGGTCGACTGCCGAGAGCCGGTCGTGCTCATGGGCGACCTCAACATCGGGCCGGAGCGTGCCGCCCGCGTGACCGGCATGCAGGCGGCCGCCAGCCATCCGACCTATCCGGTGGAGTCGGCGCGCGAGCAGATCGACCACATTCTTGTCCGGGGCCCCGTCCGCATCGGTGAGACCGACGCGCCCGCGCTGCCCATCTCCGACCACCGCGCCCTCTGGGCGGAGCTGGGCTGACCCCGCAACACGCCCGGCAGTTCGCAACCGGATCGTGCAATTTCCGTGGCGCGCTGCGAACCACCGGGCGTGTTGCGCCGTGCCGCGGGGGTCTGCCCCGAGCGAGCCGGCCGAGCCTCACGACGGAGCTGCTGCGGCGGCTTACGCTGGACCTGTGGAGGGCCGCACGGAGCCTGGTGCGTCGCCGCTCGAGCTCCGGGTGGCGGGAGTCAACGACGTCCCCTCGATCCTCGACCTCTACCGCGGCCTCAGCGCCGAGTCGCTGATGCTGCGCTTCTCCGGCCCGGTCACTGACGCCCTGCTGCGCAGTGCCGCGGCGATCGACCCGTCGACCGACCATGTGGTCGTCGCGGTCGACGGCGGCCGCGTGTGCGGTGAGGCGCGTCTGCGCCGGGAGGTCGACGCCACCCACGAGGTTGCGCTCACCGTCGCGGACGACACGCAGGGTCGGGGGGTCGGCGCCGCACTGCTCGAGCGCCTGCGCGCCGATGCGGTCGAGCTCGGCGTCGTGACGTTGCGCGCCTCCGTGCGTCTCGACAACCGGCCCATGCTTGCCCTGCTCCGACGGGTGGGAGGTGCCTTGGTCCGGGCCACTGATGGTGAGGTCGTCTTCGATCTCGCTGCGGACGGGCAGATGCCGACCTGGCCCGCCGCGACCACCGCACGGCGGGTGCTCGTCGAGGCACCGGGCAGTCGGGAGCACCCCGTCACGACCGCCTTGCGCGAGGCGGGCCAGGCCGTGCGCCAGTGCAGCGGTCCGGGACGTGGGCGCCGTGACCCGTGCCCCCTGCTGGCCGCGGGGCACTGTCGGCTCGCTGACGAGGCGGACGTCATCATCTGTCTGTTGCCGCAGACCGATCCGGCAGGTGTCCAGGTGGCCGCCGCGCACGCCACCGACCGGCCCGAGCGCCTCGGCAACCCCTGACCGCCGTCCCGGTTGAGCGGGTCGGCGGCCGCAGGAGTCACGGCCGCGGCTCAGGCCCGGGACAGCGTCGACTCGGGCTCGGGGTGGGCCACGTGCGGGTGTCGCCGCTCGAGGGCGGCGCCCTCGACGTCGAGGTTGGGCAGGACCCGGTCGAGCCACTTCGGCAGCCACCAGGCCTTGTCTCCGGCGAGGTGCATCAGGGACGGCACGATGAGCATCCGGACGACGAACGCATCGACGAGCACGCCGAAGGCGAGGCCGAAGCCGATCGGCCGGATCATGGCGCTGTCGGAGAAGACGAAGCCGCCGAAGACGGAGATCATGATGATCGCGGCCGCGGCGACGACGCTGCGGCCGGCCCGGAGCCCCTGGACGACGGCGAGCCGTGCCGGCGCCCCGTGGACATACGCCTCGCGCATCCCGGAACCCAGGAAGAGCATGTAGTCCATGGCCAGGCCGAAGAGGATGCCCGCGAGCATCGTCGGCAGGAAGCTGAGGATCGGGCTCGGAGTGTCGACCCCGAAGATGGTCGAGAGCCATCCCCACTGGTAGATGGCCACGACGCCGCCCATGGCGGCGAAGTAGGACAGGACGAAGCCGAGCGTCGCGATGGCCGGGACGAAGATCGAGCGGAAGACGAGCACGAGGATGACGATCGAGAGGCCGACGACCAACGCCAGGTAGGCCGGCAGGGCGTCGGACAGCTTGTCGGAGATGTCGATGTTGCCGCTCGCCATGCCCGCCACGTCGAGGGTCACCGTGCCACCCATCGGCTCGAGCTCGCGGAGGCTCTGCACGAGCTGCTCCGTGGAGGCGTCATTGGGGCCGCCGGTCGGGACCACCTGGAACGCGGCGACCGTGCGCCCCTCCGACACTCCGATCGGCGCGACGGCGACCACGTCGTCCTGTCCGGCGATCTCCTCGGCGATCGCGGCCTGGGCGGTCACGTCTGGCGTCGCGCCCGGGACGCCGACGATGTCCGCGACGACGAGCAGGGGAGCGTTCCGGCCCGGCCCGAACTTCTCGGAGACCGTGGAGTAGGCCTGGTACTGCGTGGAGTCCACTGCCTCCGCCGAGCCGTCGGGGAGCCCGAGGCGCAGGTCGAGCGACGGCAGCGCGATGGCGACGAGGGCGCCGATCCCCAGCGCGATGCTGCCGACCGCCCGCCACGTCGACATCGGACGGAGCCGCTTGCCGCGAGTCGCCGCGACCGGAGTGACCGTGGCGGGATCAGCCGGGGCGGCCGCGAGCGCCGCCCGCTCCCGGCGGCTGAGGATGCGCTCGCCGATGAGGCCGAGGAGAGCCGGGGTGAGCGTGATGGCAATGAGGACGGCGATCGCGATGGAGAGCGCGCCCACGGTTCCCATGAGGCCGAGGAACGGGATGCCGGTGACGTTGAGTGCAAGCAGGGCGATGAGCACCGTCGAGCCGGCAAAGACGACCGCGTTGCCGGAGGTGCCGTTGGCCAGGCCGATCGACTCCTCGACGTCGTAGCCCTCCTTGAGCTGACGGCGGTGCCGGTTGACGATGAAGAGGGTGTAGTCGATCCCGACGGCCAGACCGAGCATCAGCCCGAGGACGGGGGTCACCGAGGTCATCTCGATGGCGCTGGACAGTGACATCGTCAGGAGAGCGCCGATGGCCACACCCACGAGGGCGGTCAGGATGGGCAGCCCCGCGCCGATGAGGGTGCCCAGCATGACGACGAGCACCACTGCGGCGACGACGATGCCGATGACCTCGCCGATGCCGAGGATGCTCGGGATGCCGGTGGCGAGCTCGGCGGAGTAGGAGACCTCGACGCCGTCGATGGACGGGCCGAAGGCGCCGATCACTGCGTCCTTGTCGTCCTGGGCGACATCCAGCTGGGGCTTGTCGAACAGCACGGTGACGATCGCCGCGCTCCGGTCCTCGGACACCATGCGGATCTCCGAGGAGAGCTCGAGCAGGCGGGCTCCCTGCTCCACCTGGTCCCTGCCCGCCTCGAGCTCGGCGCCCTGCTCGTCGAGCTTCCGGCGCCCGGCGTCGAGGTTGGCCTGCTGCGCCTCGAGCTGCGCAGCGACCTGGTCGAGCGCACCTGCCGCCTCGGCCTGCTCACGAGCGGCGTCGAGCTGGGCCTGTCCGTCCTCGAGCTGGGCCCGGGCGGCGTCGAGCTGCCGACGGCCGTCCTCGATCCTCGCTCGACCCTCCTCGATCTCCTGCTGCTGGGCCGCGCGCTCCGTCTCGGTCCGGAAGGGGTCGACGACGGTCGCGACGCCCTCGAGGCGGGATGCCTCGGCGGCCTGCTCGCTGATCGCACTCTGTTGCGCATCCGTGAGAGGCGACCCGTCGACGGTCTCGAAGACGATGGTCCCGTTGCCGCCCGAGGCGTCGGGGAGGACGTCCTGGAGCCGCTCCGTGACCTGGGCAGTGCGAGTGCCGGGGATCGAGACGGTGCTCGTGAGCGTGCCCGCACCGACCACGAAGGCCACGCCGGAGACGATGAGCACCGCGAACGACGCCGCGATGACGAGCCGGGCCCGCCGCGCCGCGGCCTGGCCGAGTCGGTAGAGGAATTCAGCCATGGCGTTCTCTCCGGGGAAGGGTGGAATGGGGTTCGGGGGTGGTGCCGGTCGACGCGACCGTGCCGTAGCCGTCACGGGTCAGGTCGACGAGCTGGCGCAGCAGATCGGCCCAGACCTCGCGGGAGGCTGCGTCGTCGGCGCCGCCGGTGATCGTGAACCAGCGCTCGTGGAGGATGACGAGGCCGCTCATGAGTGCGCCCACGAGCAGGTGGGTGGTCAGCCCGTCTGCGTCGGGGTGTCGCCGCAGGAGGGTCCTCGTGAGGTCGTCGCTCGTCTCGGTGAAGACGCGCAGGAGCATGGCCGCCTGGCGCGGCGAGGGCTCGCTGTGGTCGCCGCCGAGCACCCTCGTCAGGTAGGCCATCGGGGGGACGAGGTCGGTCGATGTGAGCGCGTCGGCGACCTCGTCGAAGAGCGACAGCTGCCGCCCGGGGCCGTCATGGGCCGAGGCGAGCGACTCGAACGTGCCGAGTACCCTGCCCAGCACCTCGCTGCAGGCGGCGATGACGATGTCGTCGACGGACGGGAAGTGGTTGAAGACGGTCCGCCGGGAGACATCGGCTTTGTCAGCGAGCTCGTCGACGGTGAACCCGGCAGCCCCGCGCTCGTCGAGGAGGGACCCCGCGGCATCGATGATGGCGCGCCGGTGCCGCTCGCGCACGTCGCCCCGACGGTCGCGCCCGTCGCCCCGACGGTCACGCCCGTCAGCCCGACGATCATCGGGACGGTCGCGCCCCTCACCCGGGAGGTCGCGCGCAGTCGACGGCCTCGAAGTCACATACTTACACTACGTGCAAGGATGCACTCAGTGCAATTCACTCAGTCGAAGAGGCCGCCCCTGAGCGGGCGGCTGACCTCGGTGGGGGTGGCGAGCAGCCCCTCGATCCACCTGTGGAAGGCCTCCCCGTCAGCGGTCTCGACCACCCGGGCGTTCGGCTCGAGGCCGTGCACGCCCCACGACATCGCCGAGTAGCCGCGCGTGAGCCCGGAGTCCGCCTCGACCGCCACGTGGTAGTCGCCGGCCTGCGTCACGAGCTCAGGGTGGAGCAGGATCCCCACCGACAGCGAGTCGGGGTGGGTCGTGCCGGGAATGCCCACGCTCTCGTCGAAGGCGAGGGTGGGTCCGCAGACGGTGAGGAAGAAGCGCGACAGCGGCGTCCCGATGGCGTCGATCCCCGCGAGCTGCTCTCGGCTGAAGACCGCGTCGTTGAGCGTCAGGGGCGCCCACGGCACGACGGTGACGTCGCGGAAACCGGCCTCGAAGACGACGTGGGCGGCGTGCGGGTCGACGTAGAAGTTGAACTCTCCCGCAGGGGTGATGTTTCCGCGGCCGTTGTTCGAGCCACCCATGATGACGAGGCGTTTGACGTTGTCCACGAAAGCCGGCTCCTTGACTGCCGCCATCGCGATGTTCGTCAACGGGCCGATCGCGACGACGGAGATCTCGCCGGGAGCCTCCGCGGTCAGCCGGATGAGCGCGTCGACCCCGTGCTCCTGCTCCGTCGCCGTCCCGGTGAAGTCCATGTCGAGGCCACCGGACCCGTCACCGTGCACGTTCTCCGCGGACACCCAGGGCAGCACGAGCGGGCGACGGCAGCCGAGATGGATCGGCACCGAGCCCAGCCGCCCGGCGGCACTGAGCGTCATCTGCGCGTTGCGCACCTGTCGGTCGAAGCCGACGTTGCCCGCGACCATCGTGATGGCGCGCAGGTCTGCCTCCGGGTCGAGCAGGCTCGCGATGATGGCGACGCAGTCGTCCTGTGCGGTGTCGGTGTCGAGGATGAACGGGATGGTCACGGCAGTCTCCTTGGGAGGCAGGGCGCCTCGCGGTTCAGTGGCGGGTGAGGACGGAAGTGACGCGCAGCCGGTCGGATCGGATCCACACGTCGGAGTACTCGATGGGGGCCCCCGAAGCCAGGTAGGTGACCTGCTCCAGGTGCTGCAGTGGTGAGCCGACCGGCACCTCGAGTCGTGTCGCGGTCTCCTCGTCGGCAGCCGTCGCGGAGAAGGTGCGTCGACCCGTGGCGATGCGCAGGCCGTAGCGCTCAGCAAGGACACCGAACAGCGTCTCCGCCTCGAAGTCGACGGTCTCGAGGCCGGGCGCCAGGTCGGTGCGGACGTAGTTGACCAGGAGTGCGACCGGCCCGGCCGCGGTGCTCCTGAGCCGGAGGAGGCGCAGGACCGCCTGGTCAGCCGAGGCGTCGAGAAGCGCGGCGACGGGTCGTGGCGGCGTCGTGAGCTCGCACGCGAGGACCCGTGTCGTCAGGGGCGTTCCGAGATCGGCGAAGTCCTCGGACAGACTCGTCAGCTGCTGCGCGATCGCCGGCTCGACGACGGTCGACGTGACGAAGGTGCCCTTGCCCCGGACCTGGACGAGCGCTCCCTCGGCGACGAGCGTCGACAGGGCGCGTCGCAGCGTCCCGCGGCTCACCCCGAGCTCGGCGGCGAGCTCTGGCTCCGGCTTGAGGCGGTAGTGCGCGGGCCAGGCGCCGCTGACGACCTGCTCGCGCAGCCACGCCGAGATGCGCGAGTGGAGCGTGGCGGGCACTTGGGCGGCATCCGCGCGCACCCAGCCCAGCGGCATACGGCCACTCATCCGATCAGTAGCTCTCCGTCGACGCGTCGGACGTGTCGGTGACGATGGCGATTCCTGCGCTCGTGCCGACCTTCGCCGCACCCGCGGAGAGGAGCTCGACGACCTGCTCCCGGGTCTTGATGCCGCCCGACGCCTTGACGAGCACGCCCTCGGGTGCCCGCTCCACGAGGTAGGCGATCGACGCGGGGCTCGCGACCTCGACCTGTCCGGACGAGGCGTTCTTGAGGTAGGCAGCGCCTGCCTCGCAGGCCAGCTCGACGGCAGCGGACTTCTCGGCGTCGGTGAGCAGGGGCAGCTCGAGCATCACCTTGACGGGCACTCCGCTGGCCCGCACGACGCCGGCGATGTCCTCGCGGAAGCCGTCGAAGTCACCGCTCCTGAGCCAACCCACCTGCACGCCCATGTCGAGCTCCCGGGCGCCGAGGCGGACGAGCTCGGCTGCCTCGGCGGCCTTCCCCGCGCTCGTCATCACCCCGACGGTGGGGAAGTCGAGGGCAGAGGCCACGGTGACCCCGGTGCCGCGAAGCACCTCTGCGGTGAGGGCGACCCACGAGCCGGCCACCATCGCCGCGTCGAAGCCGTAGTCGATCGCCTCCCTCGCATGGGCGATCGTCTCGTCGCGTGTCGTGCCGACGGCGATGAGGGTGTGCTGGATGTAGGGGGCGAGCTCCGGTCCGCTGAGCGCGGTGAAGTCGGTCATGGGGTTCCTTTCGATGCGGTCGTATGCCGCTGGGCTCGGTCTGCGCTCAGCCGGGCTCCGGGGCGGGGTGGCCATGGGCGTGCGCGTCGGCCGGGGTGGTGCGGCTGCTGAGTTCGGTGAGCTCTGTCAGTGCGGCGAGGTCCGCACGGTGGGGCAGCGCGGGGACCACCTCGGCGACCGAGACGGTGTGGGCGCCGGCGTGAGCCGCCCATCCCGCCGCTGCGTCGATGCGCTGTCCCTCGGCGAGGGCGACGGCCAACGCTGCCGTGAAGCTGTCGCCGGCTCCGGTGGTGTCGACGACCTCTCGGGGGGCGACGGCCGGGACGTCGCGTCGGCCTTCGGCGTCATGGATCAGGGCCCCGTGCGCTCCGAGGGTGACGACGACACTGCCGACGCCTTTGCGGTGCAGCTCGGCGGCGAGGTCGGCGGCCGTCTCCTGCGCGTCGGGGTCATGGCCGAGCAGCACGGCGGCCTCGGTGCGGTTCGGGGTGAGGACGTCGATGTGCTCCCAGACGTCCTCCGGAAGTCGCCTCGCCGGAGCCGGGTTGAGCAGGGTCGTCGTTCCGGCCTCGTGTGCGGTGCGCAGGGCGGCCACCGCGGTCTCGACGGGGATCTCGAGGGACACGACCGCGATGTCAGCGGCGGCGAGGTGGCCGCGGAAGGACTCGACGTGACCTGGGCTCAGGTCGTCGAGGGCGCCGGTCGCGATGACGATCCGGTTCTCCCCGGACGGCTCGACGAGGATCATGCCCACCATGGTGGCCACCCCGGGAATCGCGACCGTCTCTGCGGCGTCGATGCCTTCGGTGGTCCACAGCGTCCGCGCCGCGGCGCCCATGGCGTCGTCACCCACCGCGGTGAGCAGGGAGACGTCGGCTCCGAGGCGGGCGGCGCCGACGGCCTGGTTGGAGCCCTTGCCGCCGTGGCCTGACGAGAAGGTGCCCCCGGAGATCGTCTCACCGGCGATCGGCACCCGCGGCAGGCGCATCGTCAGGCCGACGCCATAGCTGCCGACGACCGCGACTCGTGCCCTGCCCGAGCTCATGCGACCCTCTCCGTCCGGTCCTGGGTTGCGCCGCACCGAGGTGTTCGGGCGTGCCATGTCCATGGACAACTATAGACATGGTTGCCAGCGGTACGGCCGCAGACCGGGTGTGCGTCAGGTCCGGGACGACGCGGCGAACGCAGGCAGGAGTGTCCGGGTGATGAGCTCGGCCGCCGACTCGCTGTCGATGCGGCCCGCGGTCACCTCAGTGGCGGCCCCGTGCATGACGCTGTGCATCACGGCCGCGAGCCACTCGATCGGCAGGTCGTCGCGGAAGGCGCCGTCCGCCCGACCGCGGGCGAGCAGGCGCAGGACGCGGTCCATCGGGCCGGCGTGCAGGGCCTTGATCTTCGCCGGGCCCACGACCCCTTCGGCCGCCTCCAGGAGCGAGCGGGAGCGCGCGACGATCACCCAGCTCGACTCGATGAGACGCCCCAGCGCGGCGCTGGCGTCGCCACCGAGGTCGACCCCCTCCAGGACGGCGTCACCCTGCTGAATGGCCGTGTCGAGAGCTGCCTCGATGAGGTCCGCCCGGGTCGGGAAGTGGCCGTAGAGGGTGTTGCGGCCCACGCCCGCTGCCTCGGCGATGTCGCCCATGCTCGTCGCCGGATCACGGCCGAGCTGCTCGATTGCGGCCTCGACGATCCGGGCGCGGTTGCGCTGGGCATCCGCACGCTGCATGGCAAGCGGCTTGGCCATGGAAATTCCCTTTCTCGGGCATCGATGTCTGACTTAGCCTACGCCTCGTAACTCATACATCACTATCCGACTTAGGAGTTCCCGTGTCAGAACCGGAGACCATCCGCGAGCACGAACACCAACCCGAGCGCACCGCGCCCGAGGCGGATCCGTACCCGCGACGCTGGCGGCTGCTGGCCCTGCTCGGGGTCGCCCAGTTCATGCTCATCCTCGACGTCACCGTCGTGGCCGTGGCGCTGCCCGAGATCGCGAGCGGCCTCGCCCTCGACCGCGCCGCGCTCACCTGGGTGGTCAGCGCCTACACCCTCGCGTTCGGGGCCCTCATGCTCGTCGGTGGCCGGAGCGCCGACCTCTACGGAAGTCGCGCCGTGGTCCTCGCCGGGTTGTCGCTGTTCACGGCAGCCTCCCTGACCGCCGGCCTGGCGCCCGACGCGACCGTCCTCGTGGCGGCCCGGGCGGCGCAGGGTGTGGGTGCGGCCCTGCTCTCCCCGGCAGCCCTGTCCGTCGTGACGAAGGTCTTCTCGGGAGCGGAGCTGGGACGGGCCCTGGGGGTGTGGTCGGCCCTGGGTGGTGCCGGCTCGGCCGTCGGGGTGCTGCTCGGTGGGGTCCTCACCGGTCTCGCCGGCTGGCAGTGGGTCTTCTTCGTCAACGTGCCGGTCGGCGCGGTCGTGATCGTGCTTCTCCTCCGGAGTCTGCCGGGCGACCTGCCCCGCGCGAGCAGTGGTCGGCTCGACCCAGCCGGAGCGGTGCTCGTCACGGCGGCCACCGGCGCGGCTGTCTTCGGGCTCATCGGTGCCGGTGACCGCGGGTGGGCCGCCCCGGTGACCCTGTCGAGCCTGGCCGGCGCCATCGTCCTCTACGGGCTGCTCGCAGTCTGGCTGCGCAGGGCCTCTGCGCCACTGCTCGACCCGAGGATCCTCGGCCGTCCCGTCGTGCGCGCAGGCCTCTTCCTCCTCTTCGTGGCCACCGGCCTGATGCTCACGGTGTTCTTCCTCGGGACGTTCTACCTCCAGGACTGGCTGGGCCACGGTCCGATCGCCACCGGCCTGATGTTCCTGCCCGTGGCGCTCGCCACGACGCTCGGCGCGCAGACCGCGGGCCGCGTCGTCAGCACTCGTGGGCCTCGGCAGGTGGCAGTCGTCGGCCTGAGCATCGCCGCCGCAGGCCTCGTGGTTCCCGCCCTCGCGTCCGGAGCCGTCGCCATGGTGTCGGCGGTGAGCCTGGGCAGCCTCGGCCTCGGTGCGGTCTTCGTCGCCGCCTCGACGGTCGCGTTGTCCACCGTCGACCACGCCGAGGCGGGCCTCGTGTCCGGCCTGCTCAGCACGTCCCACGAGCTCGGCGCGACGTTCGGGGTGGCAGTGATGTCGAGTGTCGCCGCGGCCAGCCTGGCCGCGGCGGCCTCCGGGGCGTCGGGTGCGTCGGGCGCAGGCGGGGACCGCGGCGGTTTCGTCCTCGCCTTCGGCGTGGCAGCGTTGGTCGCCGCCATCTCGGCGGTGGGCGCCCGCTGGATCGTTCCACCCAGCGCCGGCGCTGCCTGACACGAACGGCGGCCAGGGGCGCTGTGGGGCGTCACCTCGACGGATCGTCGGCGGTGGCGTCGCTCCCCGGCCCGAGGAGGTCCTCGAGCAGCGGACCGTAGCGGGGGTCGGGGAGCCTGAGGGACTGTGTCTCCGCGAGGGTGAACCAGCCGATGTCGTCGTGCTCGTCGGGCGCGAGGTTGACGAGCTCGCCCTCCCAACGGCTCACCGCCAGGAAGGTGATGTCCTCCGAGTGGTCGTCCGCCACCCACCGTGCCATGACCGCGCCGTCCACCTGAGCCTCGATGCCGAGCTCCTCCCGCAGCTCTCGCACCAATGCCTCCTCGGGAGTCTCGCCGTCCTCGAGGTGACCACCCGGGAAGTCCCACACGTCGGGGTACCACGCCCGGTCCGCTCGCCGATGACACATCAGCACCTGCGCCCCCCGCGTGAGCACCCCGGTCACCACGCGGTGGCTGATGTCTGGTGCGCCCGACTCCTCTCCGTCAGGTACCGCAGGAACCGTGCCGGCCACGCGTCAGGAGGCGAGGAGCAGGGACAGCGCCGCCGTGTCGGCGTCGTCCTCCGGGTCGATGCCGTCCACTGCCGCGAGGCGGGTCACGGTGCCCCGCCTGTCCGCCTCGATCCACGCGGCGCGGTGCGCGAGGCCGAGATGGGGGAGTCCGGGCAGCAGCAGGCAGCCGGAGGCCGTCTCGTACTCGGGCAGTGAGGCGACGGTGCTCGATGGCGGGTGCAGCACGGCGAGGCCGGGAGGCACGGGATCGGCGAACTGGCCCGGTCGCAGTGGGTGGTCCCCGACGAACTGGCCCTCGGCCAGGACGAGGCCGACCGAGTGCTCGGGCGCCTTCGCGGGGACGTCCTCGACGACCCGGAAGACGGTGCTGCCGTGCGGCAGCATGTGCGGGACGGCAGCGATGCGCACGGCGAGCAAGAGGAAGTGCGTCCACTCGACGGTGTCCTCGGGCCAGCGCCCGACGATGATGAACCCGCGCAGTGCACCATCAGCCTGGATCGGCGCGACCTCGACCTTGGGCTCGTTCTCCTCTTCCATCTGGCCCTACCCTCCACACGTTCTGAAGTGGTGACCTTGCTCCCTTCAGGATGCCACCACCGAGCCTTCCGGGCACGCATCGCCCGCCGCGTCGGAGCGTTGGGCATCCCCGGGCGCTCCGGGCTGGCCGGGCTCGCTGGACGAGTGCGGTCGGCTCGGGCGCCCGAATCGACATCCGGAGAACGGATGGTGCCTCGCGTCGAGATCGGGGAACGACCAGATCAGCCGAGCGTCGGGCGCCCGGAGGTCGTCGCCGCGATGACGCTCGCGAGTGCGGAGTGCAGTGCCTTCAGCTCGCCGACCTCCAACCCGAGACGGTCGATGACCTGAAGCGGCACCTGAAGGGCTCGCTCGCGCAGGGCACGTCCTGCGTGGGTCAGCGTCACTGCGAGCGCGCGCTCGTCGGCCGGATGCCGCTCGCGGGTGACGAGACCAGCGCGCTCGAGCCGCTTGAGCAGGGGGGACAGCGTGGCGGGGTCGAGGCTGAGCAGCCGGCCGATCTGTCTGACCGTCAACGGGTCCCGCTCCCACAGAGTGAGCATGACGAGGTACTGGGGGTGGGTCAGGCCGAGAGGCTCCAGGACGGGGCGATAGAGCGCGATGACGTTGCGTGACGCGACGGCGAGCGCGAAGCACACCTGCTGGTCCAACCTGAGCAGGTCGTCCGGGGCTGGCAGTGGCAGGTCTGCCGCCTCCGTGCCTGTCTCCGGTTTGCTCATGGAGTGCTCCTCAATCCTCTCGCCACGAATGGACCAGTACACTAATGATTAGTGCACAAACTATATTGAGTCCTGGAAGCGAGAAGTGGGGACGCATGGCGGGCAAGGGTGACAACGAGGGACTGTCCGTGGCCTATCGCATCGGCTACCAGTTGAGGCGCCTTGGCCTGACCTTCTTCGGTCCCGCGCAGCTCGGCGAGACGAGCGACCCGACCGCGCAGCTCGCGGCCGAGCGTGCGGCCAAGGTGGCCCGGGCGAGACGCGAGCGCGAGCAGCGCGAGGCCGAGGACGAGGCCCGGCGCCGCGCGTTCTGATTGGCATTCGTCACCCCGGGCGCCTGACGTCGTGGTGCACGGCGGTGCACGGCGGGGCGCGCGGTCGCGTCAACCGTGTTCCGGTGCGGCTCTTTCGGGTACCGTCGATACAACGGTCAATCCGCACGGTCTCCAGGAGGAGCCATGGGTGATCAGGTTGGACTCTTGTTCATGCTCGGGATGGTCGGCCTGCTCGTGCTGGGGCTGATCATGGTCAACCCCCGGCGCGGCACCAAGGGTGACGGCCCGGAGGCAGAGACGCTCAACCCCCACGTGGACGACACCGTCCGGGCCCGCGAGGACCACCCCGAAGGGGCCGAGCGGTCGCATCTCGTCGGGAACCCGCCGGTCGACACCGTGACGACGCATGGCTGGGGTGTGGCGACGCCGGGTGAGGGGGCGCTCGAGGAGCTGCCTGAGGACGTCCATCCGGAGCTGCACGACAGCGACCGCAAGCACCGCCCTCGCTGAGCACCACTCCACCCAGGCCGTATGCCGCTGGGCTGCGGCGCGCGACCACCTGCCCTCGGGCGCGTGGGAGGGCGACCGAGCCCAGCGGCATACGGCCGCCTCGTTCCGACCGCCTCGGGGCGGCACCGATCCACGGCGCCGGGTCGGGTAGCCTCTTCCGGCAGAACGGACAATCCGAGCGGACCAGGAGACTGAGTTGAGCAGCGGCATCCGGGTCGCCGCCCTCGCGGACATCCCCGAGGGCGAGGGTCGCGTCGTCGACCGCACCCTGACCGGCACGGACGACGACATCGCACTCCTGCGGGACCTCGACGGGCGCGTCTGGGCGCTCGATGACACCTGCCCGCACGAGACGGCGTCCCTCGCGGACGGCTGGATCGAGGGCGGACTCGTCGAGTGCCCGCTCCACGCGAGCAGCTTCTGCCTTCGCACCGGCGACGTGACGAACCTCCCGGCCACCGCGGGCACCCAGCCGCACCGGGTCGAGGTCGTGGGCGGCGAGGTCTGGCTCTTCCCGGGCGAGCGGCCCTGACCATGGCGGCCCCCGAGAAGGTCGTCATCGTCGGCGGCGGGATCGGCGGCGTCAGCGCGGCCGCCGGCCTGCGAGCCGGCGGCTTCCCGGGCGAGCTCGTCCTCGTCGACGACTCCGAGATTCCCCTCGACCGCCCACCCCTGAGCAAGGAGTACCTCGCCGGCACCCGCAGCCGGCCCGAGATCGCGCTCGAGCAGCCGGAGTGGTACGACGACCACGACGTGCGCCTGCTGGCCCGCACCCGGGTCGCTGCGTTGCGCCCGGGCGAGGGCGTCGTCGAGACGGATGACGGCGCGCGGCTGAGGGCGGACCGCGTCATCCTCGCGACTGGTGGCCGCGCCGCCCGCCCGCCGATCCCCGGAGCCGACGGCGAGAGGGTGCACGTGCTGCGCACCGTCGACGACGCCGACCGGTTGCGAGCGGCAGCGGCGTCCGAGACGCGCTTCCTCGTCGTCGGCGCCGGGCTGATCGGGGCGGAGGTGGCCTCCACGCTGACGGGGCTCGGAGTGGATGTCACCCTGGTGGACGTCGCGGCGCGCCCCCTCGCTGGGGCAGTGGGCGAACCGGTGGCGCAATGGCTGCACGACGTGCACCGTGCTCGGTCCGTCACGGTGCACCAGTGCGGCGTCGAGCGCCTTGAGTCCGGCGGTGACGGGATCCGAGCCCACCTCGGCGACGGGCAGGGACGTGTGGACGTCGACCAGGTCGTCCTGTCCGTCGGCATGGTCCCGGAGGCCTCACTCGCGAAGGCGGCGGGACTCACCACGGGGCGGGGGGTCGTCGTCGACCAGGACCAGATCACCTCGAACCCGGCCGTACTCGCGATCGGTGATGCGACTGAGCTGCGGGTGGACGGTGTGGCCGTGCCCCGCGGCGAGCACTGGGAGGCAGCGCGTCTCGATGGCGAGCGGGCCGCGGCCACGATCCTCGGTGCCCCGCGTCCCGCCGCGACGGCACCCTGGTTCTGGACCGATCGCCACGGGCTCCATGTCGAGGTCGTCGGCGAGATGGCTGCGGGCCGCATGGTCGTGCGGGGAACACTGGGCTCGCCGCCCTTCTCCGTCTTCGCGATTCGGGACGGTGTCGTGGTGGGTGCGGTGGCCGTCGACGACTCCAAGGCGGTCCGGGCCGCACGGCGGCTCATCGACCGGGTAGTCCCGGTCGACGCGGACGCCCTCGCGGACCCGACGACCGACCTGCGGCGCCTGCTGCGCGGCTGATCGGCGGGGCGGGGCAAGTCGTCCGGGCGAGCTTGGCGTGGTGGCCGCGCTCCGAGGAGTCGCGGCTCGTCTGCCCGGCGAGGTTGGCGTGGTGGCCGACTCGCATCGGCATCGGGTAGAGGAAGGCCATGGTGGTGGATGACGAGATGCAGGACGAGTTCGGCACGATGGCGGCTTGGACCCGCGAGGCAGTGACCGAGCTGGGGGCCGACCACGCGATGCCGGCCGCCTGTCGCGGCAGCGGTCGTCCGTCGGGCCTCGACTGGTTGCTCGCACGTCTCGAGCCTCAGTCCGGTGGTCTCCTGCTCGACGTGGGGGCCGGGCTCGGGGGCCCAGCCGCCTATGCCCGGGCGCGGGCTGGCGTCCGCCCGGTCTGCGTGGATCCCATGGGCCAGGCCTCGGCGGCGACGTCGGCGCTCTTCGGCCTGCCCGCGCTGGTCGGGGAGGGGGCTCGACTTCCGTTCATGGACCGGGCCGCTGGCCTGGTGTGGTCACTGGGCACCTTGTGCACGACCGACGACAAGGCGACCTGGCTCGCCGAACTGCGGCGCATCCTGCGGCCTGGCGGCCGGCTCGGGCTCCTGGTCGTGACGGCCACCGGTGAGTCGTTCTCGGTCCCGTGGGGCAACGCCTTCCCGTCAGTGCACGAGCTGACGGCGCTGCTCACGGCCGCCGGCTTCACCGTGCTCGACGAGATCTGGTCGGATGAGCTCGCCGATGCGGATGCCGTCTGGCAGGGGCGCGAGGATGCAGTCGAGGCAGCAGTCCGAGCGGCGCACGGCCACGATGACCGTTACGCGGCAATCAAGCTCCAGGAACGGCGGATGGGTGAGCTGCTCGAGTCCGGCAGGATTCGGGGGCGTCTCCTCGTGGCAGCCACATCGGGATGACGGCACGCGGGCCGGACCCGGTGATGCGTCGCGTGAGAGGCCGACCCGGAGCACGACAGACAGCCTGACAACACGGAAGAGGAGAGCAGTGCTCCCCTCCCTTTCCAAGGTATAGCGGACAGGGGGGCTTGCGGCAAGGCCCCGGTCGTGGCCCAGAATCGCCCTCCCAGCGCGATACACAGGGGAAGGTGAGGACGTGAACCCGTTGACCACCAGCGTGTTCGACCTTCGGGGGCACTTGGCCGCCAAGGCCGACCCGTCGTTGATCGGCGACGACGAGGAGCATTTCGCCGCTCTGGCACGGAGCCTCGAGGAGACGGTCGCGGACCTGTCGGAGCGGCTCGATGCGGAGCGTCGAAAGCCGGGGGGCACAGGGCAGGAGGCGATGGACCGGGACCTCGAGGTCCACCGGTTGACGGCTCGCCTGCGACTCCTGCGCCGCTTCGGCCTGGATCTGTGCCTCGGCCGGATCGTCGGGGAGGGCGGTGTCGAACCGGTCTACATCGGTCGACTCGGCCTCACGGACAAGGAGGGCCGGCAGCTGCTCGTCGACTGGCGCTCTCCGGCGGCCGAGCCGTTCTTCGGGGCGACCCACGCCAACCCGATGGGCCTGGTCAGCCGGCGCAGGTATCGGTGGAGCAAGGGCTCCATCAGCGACTACTGGGACGAGGTGTTCACCCCGGACGGGTTCGAGGGCAACGCGGCGCTCGACGACCAGTCCGCCTTCATCGCGAGCCTCGGCAGCACCCGGACACCCCGGATGCGTGACGTGCTCGGCACGATCCAGGCCGACCAGGATGCCATCATCCGTGCGGGATCGCGCGGTGCCCTCGTCGTGGACGGAGGGCCGGGCACGGGCAAGACGGTCGTGGCGTTGCATCGCTCCGCCTACCTGCTCTACTCCGACCCGCGTCTCGGCCACCGGCGGGGCGGGGTGCTCTTCGTCGGACCTCATCAGCCGTACCTCGCCTACGTGGGCGACGTCCTCCCCAGCCTCGGTGAGGAGGGCGTGCAGACGTGCACGCTCCGAGACCTCGTGCCAGAGGGGGCCACAGCGGGGGAGGAGGACGACCCCCACGTGGCACAGCTCAAGCAGTCGGCGAGGTGGGTCGAGGCGATCGAAGCCGCCGTGAGGTTCTACGAGGAGCCGCCGACAGAGGGAACGGAGGTCACGACCAACTGGTCCACCGTGTGGCTGAGCGCCGACGACTGGGCGGCAGCATTCGAGGCGCCGGCACCGGGCACGCCGCACAACGAGGCCCGCGACGAGATCCTCGAGGAGATCGTCACGATCCTCACGGACCGGATCGACGACGAGGACGTCTCGCTCGACCAGGTCCGCTCATCGGCGCTGAGGAACCCGGAGCTGCTCACCGAGCTCAACCGCGCGTGGCCGCTCATCGAGGCGACGGACCTCGTCGCAGACCTGTGGTCCGTCCCCGCCTACCTGCGCAGGTGTGCTCCGTGGCTCAGCCTCGAGGACGTCCGCGCGCTGAAACGCGACGACGCCCAGGCGTGGACCGTGCCCGACCTGCCGCTCCTCGACCTCGCCCGGAAGAGGCTCGGAGACCCGGCGGCGTCCCGTCGCAAGCGGCGGCGTGAGGTGGCCCTCGCGGCCGAGCAGGAGGAGCGGGCCAAGGTCATCGACCACCTCATCGAGAGCGACGACTCCGACCTGCTCATCATGTCCATGCTGCGCGGCCAGGACCTGCAGGGGGCGCTCGTCGATGACGCCGCACAGCCGGGCATCGATCCCGACGTCCTCGCCGGACCGTTCGCGCACGTCGTCGTGGACGAGGCACAGGAGCTGACCGATGCAGAGTGGCAGATGCTGCTGCTCCGCTGCCCGTCCCGCAGCTTCACCATCGTCGGGGACCGGGCGCAGGCGAGGCACGGCTTCACGGAGTCGTGGCAGGAACGCCTCGAGCGGATCGGGCTCGACCGGATCAGCCTCGCATCCCTCAGCATCAACTACCGGACGCCCCAAGAGGTCATGGTCGAAGCCGAGCCGGTCATCCGGGAGGCGCTCCCGGACGCGAACGTGCCCATCTCCATCCGCAGCAGTGGCCTGCCCGTCGTCCACGGCCGGGCCTCGGACCTCGGCGCCGTCCTCGATGCATGGCTCAGCGAGCACGACGACGGAATCGCTTGTGTCATTGGCGATCCCACGTTCGAGGCGACGTCGCGCGTCCGATCTCTGTCCCCAGAGCTGGCGAAGGGCCTCGAGTTCGACCTCGTCGTGCTCGTGGATCCGCAGGCCTTCGGCAGGGGGATCGAGGGTGCCGTCGACCGCTACGTCACGATGACGAGAGCGACCCAGCAGCTCGTCGTCCTGTCGAGCGACTGACGCTGCCCGCCGGACAGGCGGGAGGCCCCGAGGTCGAAGGCCCGCCGTGTCGGTCAGACTGGATGCGCTGCCGTCACCGGGATGCTCGCAGGGTCGGCGTGATCTGTTCGAGCGAGGGCGAAGGGCGACGGCGGGTGACGAACGAGGTGGGGCGCACGGACACGAACGGGCTCGTCAGGGCATTCCGGGATGCCTTCGGCCGCGAACCTGAGGGGGTCTGGTCTGCGCCCGGCCGGGTGAACCTCATCGGGGAGCACACCGACTACAACCACGGCCTCTGCCTGCCGATGGCGATCCCCCGTCGGACGCACGTCATCGCCAGCGCCCGTGAGGACCGCGTCGTGCGGCTCGTCTCGCGGCAGCTGCCGGGCGAGCGGACCGTCGCCCTTGACCGCCTGCTCGACGGCGACCGTGGTGGGTGGGCTGCGTACGCGGTCGGCGTGCTGTGGGCCCTCGAGCAGGCCGGTCACCGGGTCGGCGGACTCGACGTCCTCGTCGACGGGCGCGTCCCGCTCGGCGCCGGCCTCTCGAGCTCGGCTGCCCTCGAGTGCGCCGTGGCCCTTGCCGCCGTCGACCTCTTCGCGCTCCGTGGCTTCGACGGTGACGAGGGCCGCCGGGCCCTCGCCCGAGTCTGCGTCCGCGCGGAGAACGAGGTCGCTGGTGCCCCCACGGGGGGCATGGACCAGACTGCGTCGCTCCTGGCGCGACCCGACACGGTGCTCCTGCTCGACTTCGACGGTGACCACGCACCGCGCCATGTCCCGTTCGACCTCGATGCCCATGACCTGTCGGTGCTCGTCCTCAACACCCGTGCGCAGCACTCCCTTGACGACGGGCGCTACGGGAACCGGCGGGAGGAGTGCGCCCGCGCGGTAGACGAGCTCGGCGTCGCATCCCTCCGGGACGTCGGGCCCGCACAGCTCGACGAAGCCCTGAGGCGTCTGTCCGATGACCTGCTGCGTCGTCGGGTGCGGCATGTCGTCACCGAGGTCGACCGCGTGACCCGCACGGTCGAGGCGCTCCAGCTCGACGACCTCGCTGCACTCTCGGGACTCTTCGAGGAGTCGCACGCCTCCCTCCGCGATGACTTCGAGGTCTCCTGCGCCGAGCTCGACCTCGCCGTCGAGACCGCACGGGCGGCCGGGGCGCTCGCAGCCAGGATGACCGGCGGAGGCTTCGGCGGCTCCGCGATCGCGGTCATCCGGACGGTCGACACGGATGTGATCTCGGCGGCTGTCGAGCAGGCTTTCGCCGACCGCGGCTTTCGCGAGCCCGAGTGCTTCCCCGTCACAGCAACCGGTGCGGCGAGCCGCGAGCGCTGAGCAAGCCCAGCAGCATACGGCGTCGTTCTCGTGTGCGCCCAGTGTCGCGTTTCCCGGACTGGGGTGCGACATCGCAACGACGCCGACCGCAGCATCTGCCCTTCGACGAGTGACCCGAAACCGGGTCCGGGGTGGATCTGTGAGGGTGGCTGCCCAAGCCTGCCATCCTGACCGTCGATGACGACCTCGCGGTCTCGGCCGCCATCACGCGCGACCTGCGCAGCTGCTACGCCGACGTCCACCACATCATCCGGACGACGTCCGGGAGCGGGGCCTTGAGGCCCTGACCACGCTCGCACTGCGGGGCCACCGCGACCGTCCCACCTTCGGCGCGTGGCGAGCCCACCGGCATACGGCATCGTCGGGCCGAACCTCGTCAGAAGTCGCCGGCGCTGCGGCGGAGCCGCGTGAGGATGTCGACGAGGGCACGCTGGTCGCGCCCGGACAGGACGGGCTGCTCGAAGACCTCCGTGTTGAGCACCTTGGTGGCGCGCTCGGCGAGCTCCCGACCGGCGGGCGTGAGGGCGACGAGGTAGGCGCGCCGGTCGTCGGGGTGCGTCGACCGGGTGACGAGGCCGGCGTCCTCGAGGCGGTCGACGGCGTTGGTGACGCTCGTCGGATGCACCTGGAGACGGGAGCCGATGATCTTCATCGGGAGCGAGCCGCGCTTGCTGAACCACAGGAGCATGAGCACCTCGTAGCGCGCGAACGTCACTCCGAGGGGGCGCAGGGCCGCCTCGACCCGAGCGAGGACGATCTGGTGCGCGCGCATGAGGGAGGTGACGGCGGCCATGCCGTCCGCGGCGTCCGCCCACCCCGCCTCGACCCATTGGGCGCGTGCCCGCGCAATCGGGTCGAACTCGAGGCCTCGCCTGGCTTCAGCCGTCATGCGCACATGGTAGGGCCTGGACACGTTGACGTCCATTAGTTGGAAGTCCTACTATTTTCAGGTCAGTGCCGCACCGCCGCACCGCCGCACCCTGCCCGGAGGCCCCTCGTGAGCAACCAGAAGGCCGAGCTGCACCAGCCGGCTCACCATGTCCGCATCGTCACGGCGTCGAGCCTCTTCGACGGCCACGACGCGTCGATCAACATCATGCGGCGCATCATGCAGAGCCAGGGCGCCGAGGTGATCCATCTCGGCCACAACCGCTCGGTCCAGGAGGTTGTCGACGCAGCGATCGAGGAGGACGTGCAGGGCGTGGCCGTCTCCTCCTACCAGGGCGGGCACGTCGAGTACTTCGAGTACCTCGTCGAACTGCTCAAGGAGAACGGCGCGGGGCACATCAAGGTCGTCGGTGGGGGCGGCGGCGTCATCGTGCCCGAGGAGATCGCCCGCCTGCGCAACTCCGGCGTGACGATCTTCAGCCCCGAGGACGGCCAGCGTCTCGGTCTCGCCGGGATGATCAACACCGTCATCAGGGACTGCGACTTCGACCCGTGGGACGTGCGCGCCGCCGGCGTCGACGGCGTCCTCGCCGGCGAGCGCGCCGCAGTCGCGCGCGCCATCACCGGCGCCCAGGAGGGCGACCTCGACACTGCCACGCTCGAGACGGTCCGCGAGGCCGCCGGCCGCCGCCAGGTCCCCGTCCTCGGCATCACCGGCACCGGGGGCTCGGGCAAGAGCTCGCTCACGGACGAGCTCGTCCGCCGCCTGCGCCTCGACCAGCAGGACAAGCTGCGGGTCGCCATCCTCGCCATCGACCCGACGCGCAGCCGGGGCGGCGGTGCCCTGCTCGGCGACCGGATCCGCATGTCCTCGCTCGACGGCGACCGGGCGTTCTTCCGCAGCCTCGCCACGCGTGGCCACAGCCAGGTCCCGGCCAACCTCGAGGACGTCCTCGCGATCACCAAGGCGGCCGGCTTCGACCTCGTCATCCTCGAGACGCCCGGCATCGGCCAGGGCGATGCGGCGATCGTCGAGTACGCCGATGTGTCCCTCTACGTCATGACGCCCGAGTTCGGCGCGAGCAGCCAGCTCGAGAAGATCGACATGCTCGACCGGGCCGACGTCGTCGCCATCAACAAGTTCGAGCGCCGCGGGGCGGAGGACGCCCTGCGCGACGTGGGTCGCCAGCTGGTCCGCAACCGCGAGGCCTTCGGCAAGGGCCCCGCCGACATGCCGGTCTTCGGGACGAGCGCGGCCACCTTCAACGACGACGGGGTCACCGCGCTCTACCAGGAGCTGCGCGGCCTGCTCTCCGAGAAGGGCATGCCGGTCGAGGAGGGCGCGCTCCCGGCCGTCTCGACGAAGCAGTCCACGCGCATCGCCACCGTCGTGCCCTCCTCACGGGTGCGCTACCTCGCGGAGATCAGCGAGACGGTCCGCGACTACCACGCGACGACGAGCGAGCTCGCCGAGCAGGCCTCGCGCGTGCAGCGGCTCGAGGCCGTCGCTGCCGAGCTCGCCGACGCCGGCTCCGACGCCGCCCCGGTGGAGCAGCTGCTCGAGAGCGCCCGGGCCGACCTGCCCGCAGAGGTCGCCGACCAGCTCGCCGGCTGGCCCACAATCGTCGAGTCCTACTCCGGCGACGAGCAGGTCGTCAAGATCCGGGACAAGGAGATCCGCAACGTCCTGACACGCGAGTCCTTGTCGGGCAACAAGATCCCGCGCGTCGCCCTGCCGCGGTATCGCGACCACGGCGAGCTCGTGTCCTTCCTGCGCCGCGAGAACCTCCCGGGGTACTTCCCCTACACGGCCGGCGTCTTCCCCTTCAAGCGCGAGGGCGAGGACCCGGCGCGGATGTTCGCCGGTGAGGGCGACCCGTTCCGCACGAACCGCCGGTTCAAGCTCCTCTCCCAGGGCCAGCCGGCCACCCGCCTCTCCACCGCCTTCGACTCGGTGACCCTCTACGGCCGCGACCCCGACCCGCGTCCGGACGTCTACGGCAAGGTCGGCACCTCCGGCGTCTCCATCGCGACGATCGACGACATGAAGGCGCTCTACGACGGCTTCGACCTCGTGTCACCGACGACGTCGGTGTCGATGACGATCAACGGTCCCGCGCCGACGATCCTCGCGTTCTTCCTCAACACGGCCATCGACCAGCAGCTCGAGAGCTTCCGCGAGCGCGAGGGCCGCGAGCCGAGCGACGCCGAGGCCGAGGAGATTCGTGCCTTCGCCCTCTCCAACGTCCGCGGCACCGTCCAGGCCGACATCCTCAAGGAGGACCAGGGCCAGAACACCTGCATCTTCAGCACCGAGTTCTCGCTGAAGATGATGGCCGACATCCAGGAGTGGTTCATCCAGCACAAGGTGCGCAACTTCTACTCCGTGTCGATCTCCGGCTACCACATCGCCGAGGCCGGGGCGAACCCCATCAGCCAGCTCGCCTTCACGCTCGCCAACGGGTTCACCTACGTCGAGAGCTACCTCGCGCGGGGGATGAACGTCGACGACTTCGCCCCGAACCTCTCCTTCTTCTTCAGCAACGGCATGGACCCGGAGTACACCGTCCTCGGCCGGGTGGCCCGCCGCATCTGGGCGATCGCGATGAAGGAGAAGTACGGCGCGAACGACCGGTCGCAGAAGCTCAAGTACCACGTCCAGACCTCGGGCCGCTCCCTGCACGCCCAGGAGATGGACTTCAACGACATCCGCACGACACTCCAGGCGCTCTGCGCGATCTACGACAACGCGAACTCCCTGCACACCAACGCCTACGACGAGGCCGTGACGACCCCGACCGAGGACTCCGTCCGCAGGGCGCTCGCGATCCAGCTCATCATCAACCGCGAGTGGGGCCTGGCCGCCAACGAGAACCCGCTGCAGGGCTCCTTCATCGTCGACGAGCTGACCGACCTCGTGGAGGAGGCGGTGCTGCGCGAGTTCGACAAGATCACCGAGCGGGGCGGCGTGCTCGGCGCGATGGAGACCGGCTACCAGCGGGGCAGGATCCAGGACGAGTCGATGCTCTACGAGCACCGCAAGCACGACGGCTCGCTGCCCATCATCGGCGTCAACACCTTCCGCAACCCGCACGCGGACGACGAGGAGCCGAGGACGATCGAGCTCGCGCGCGGCACCGAGGAGGAGAAGCAGAGCCAGCTCGCCCGGGTGCGCGCCTTCCAGCAGGCGAACGCGGACGAGGCGAAGGTCGCCCTCGAGGAGCTCCGGAAGGTGGCGATCGAAGGCGGCAACGTCTTCGACGTGCTCATGCGCGCGGCTCGCGTCTGCTCGCTGCAGCAGGTCACCGAGGCCTTCTTCGAGGTCGGCGGCCAGTACCGGCGCAACGTCTGATCGCTCGGGGGCTCACGGCCGCGGACGGCCTGCGCCCCCGAGTCCCCCCGAAAGGCCCGCGTGGTTGGGTTTGCGTATGCGTCCTGTCGATGATCTCGGGTATGCCGTGGAGCTGGCTCGCGCGCCCCGGCGTGTCGTCTCACTCGTCCCCTCCCTCACCGAGGCGATCGCCGCGACCTGCCCCGAGGTGCTCGTCGGGGCGACGGACTGGTGCACGCACCCGGCCGACCTCGACGTGCGCCGCGTGCGTGGCACGAAGAACCCGGACCTCCGCGCCATCCGTGAGCTGGCGCCGGACCTCGTCGTCGCCAACAAGGAGGAGAACCGGGAGCTCGACGTCCGACGCCTGCGCGAGAGCGGGGTCCCGGTCTATGTCACCGACATCGTGACCGTTCCCGGTGCGCTGGAGTCCCTCGGGCGGCTCTTCTCGGTGGTCCTCGACGCCGGCGAACCGGACTGGCTCCGTGCGGCGCGCGAGGAGTGGTCCGGGCCGGTGCCGAAACCGACGGTCGCCGTCGCCGTGGCGATCTGGCGCGACCCCTGGATGGTGGTCGGTAGCAACACCTACACGGGCGACCTCGTCGCCCGGCTCGGGTGGCACAACGTCTTCGGGGCTCACCCGGACCGCTACCCGCACGTCGACCTCGCCCAGGTCGACCGGCCGGACGTCGACGTCGTGCTCCTGCCCGACGAGCCCTACGTGTTCACCGCCGACGACGGGCCCGAGGCGTTCAGCCGGTCGCGCACGGCCCTGTGCAGCGGCCGGCTCCTCACCTGGTACGGGCCGGCCATGGTGGGAGCGAAGGCCGCACTCCGC
>NZ_JAJJPG010000021.1:0-38015 GCF_032907665.1 Intrasporangium sp. | reverse complement strand
GTCCGGGTCAGCCGCGACATCGCCGGGGTCGGCACCGACCTCGACCGGCGCGGGCATCCTGCGTCCCGAGCTCCTGACGTCCTACACGACACTCGCCCGCCACGCCTGCCATCCGGACCTCGGCCGCCACGTCGAGAACTACTGGTCGCTGCGCTGGGACCTCCCCCGGGGGACGTCCTTCGAGAGCCAGACCCTGCCGCACCCGGCCTGCACGCTCAGCGTCGAGCGGGGTCACACGAGGGCGGGGATCGGGCACGACCCGGTCGTCCTCACGGGCGTGGTGACCCGTCGCTTCGACGTGACCGTCGCGGGGCGAGGCTGGGTCTGCGCCGCGAAGTTCCGGCCGGGTGGACTTGCCGCACTGACCGGCCGCGGGGTCGGTCCACTCCGCGACCGTGTGGTCTCCGCGGCGCCGGTCCTGCCCCGCGGAGTCGTGGCAGCTCTCGAGGACCTCGATGCGAGCGTGTCGCTCGACGACTGCATCCGGGTCATGGACGAGGCCCTGCTCGACCTGGGATCCCGGGAGGATCCGCGCTACGACCTGGTCCTCGCGATCATCGCCGACATGCTCGACGACCGCACCCTCGTGCGGGTCGCGCAGCTCGAGGAGCGCCACGGGACGACCGTGCGGACCATCCAGCGGCTCTTCGACCACTACGTCGGGGTGGGACCGAAGTGGGTCCTGGCCCGCTACCGCATGCACGATGCCGTGAGCGACCTCGATGCCGGCTACGACGGTCGGCTCGCCGACCTCGCTGTGTCGCTCGGGTGGTACGACGAGGCGCACTTCATCCGCGACTTCGTCGCCCTCGTCGGTCAGACGCCCGGGCAGTACCGGGCCAGGCGCGCCAGTCGCGCTGCAGCCGACGACGCGGCTGACGGTGCGGCTGACGAGGCGGGGACGCTCGGGTCCTGACGGCATCGAGGGTGGCGGGACCCGAACGCGAAAAGGCCCCCCGCACGGACGGAGGGCCTCCTCGAGAAGTGCGCCGCCAGGGACTCGAACCCCGAACCCAGTGATTAAGAGTCACTTGCTCTGCCAATTGAGCTAGCGGCGCAACGAGGGGCAACATTAGCAGGGGGTCAGGGACCCGACAAAATCGTCTCGGACCCTCTGAGGGCCTCCTGTTCCCGGCGCTCCCGGCGCCTTCCGCGCAGCAGGAGGAGCACCCCTCCGAGCATGAAGACGATGAACGCGATGAGGCCTCCGATGTGCTCCTCGTCGGTCACCTGGGTGGACGTTCCCTGCGGCGTCTCCGTGACGGGTCTGGGGTCATCCGTGCCGATGATGCCCGGAACGCCGGGGTTGCTCGTCCGCTCCTCGCCGACGAGGGCGGGGGCGCCGGGACCGGCCTTCTCGACGGGTGCGGCGAGCGCGGCGCCGACCAGTGACAGCGCGAGGCTCGCGACGACGAGGCCCACGATGACCCCGACCACGATCCGTTGGACTCGTCTCTTCCCCCACAGCACGCGCCCATTGTCACCCATCGACGGCGGGGATGCGGGCAGGCCCGAATGGGCGGCCGCTGAGCGAGCCCAGCGGCATACGGCCCCACATGGGAGGATCCCCGCACGTCAGGTCACGTGCGGGGATCACCTGGGGTGAGTGACGGGACTTGAACCCGCGACCACCTGGACCACAACCAGGTGCTCTACCAGCTGAGCTACACCCACCATGTCGCTTCAGACAGCGACGCCAATCGTACAGGTTCCGAAGGGGTGCTCGTGACACCCCCTCGGCCCCCCACTTCAGGGCTCGATGACGTGGGCCTCCGCGAGAGCCTTGGCCGTGGCGCTGTCCGGCCCCGGCTGGGGCACGAAGACGGCCTCGCGGTAGTACCGCAGCTCCGCGATCGACTCCTTGATGTCGGCGAGCGCCCGATGCCCACCGGCCTTCTTCGGCGCGTTGAAGTACACGCGCGGGTACCAGCGCCGGGACAGCTCCTTGATCGAGGACACGTCGATGATCCGGTAGTGCAGGTGGGCCTCGAGGTCGGGCATGTCCCTCGCGAGGAAGGCTCGGTCGGTCGCGACACTGTTGCCGCCGAGCGGTGCCTTGCGCGCCTCGGGGACATGGGCGCGGACGTAGTCGAGGACCCGCTCCTGCGCCTCCTCCAGGGTCACCCCGTGGCCGAGCTCCTCGAGCAGGCCCGACGTCGTGTGCATGTCGCGCACGAAGTCGTCCATCTGCTCGAGGGCCGCCGCCGGCGGCGTGATGACGAGGTCGATGCCATCGCCGAGGACGGTGAGCTCGAAGTCGGTGACCAGGGCCGCGACCTCGACCAGGGCGTCGGTCCGCAGTGACAGCCCCGTCATCTCGCAGTCGATCCAGATGATGCGGTCGGCGAGGGCGCGGTGGTTCGTCGCATCGGTCGTCACCGGACCACCATAGAGGCGCGGACGGATCGGCTCTGCACTAGCCTGCCGTCATGACTTCAGGGGATCCCTCAGCAGAGCTGGAGCGGCTGGAGACCGAGGAGTGGAGCCGGGAGCCGAACCCCACGCGACGTCCGATGCTCCGGCGCACCCTCACGTTCGGCGTCGCCGGGGTGCTCCTGCTGGTCTCCCTGCTCATCCTGCTGGGCATCATCGGTGACCAGCTCGAGGCGCAGGTCGCCGTCCTGGCCACGCTCATGGCGCTCATCCCGCTGCTCATCATCGTGCCGACCTACCTCTGGCTCGACCGCTACGAGGCCGAACCCAACCGCTACCTCGTCGCAGCCTTCCTCTGGGGCGCCCTCATCGCCGTCGTCGGCGCGTTCTGGCTCAACACCCTCGGGCTCGCCCTGCTCGTCGACTCGCAGTGGAGCGACCCCTTCGAGACGGGCGCCGTGTACCTCGCCCCGGTCACCGAGGAGACTCTCAAGGGCCTCGGCATCTTCCTCGTCTACCTCTTCCGGCGGCACGAGTTCGACGGGATCATCGACGGGATCGTCTATGCCGGCCTGATCGGTGCGGGCTTCGCCTTCAGCGAGAACATCCTCTATCTCGGACAGGCCTACACCGAGATGGGCAACGAGGGCCTCACGGCGACGTTCATCGTGCGCGGCCTCATGGGCCCCTTCGGCCACCCGCTGTTCACGTCGCTCATCGGCATCGGCATCGGCATCGCGGTCTCGACGCGGAGACCGGCCGCGAGGGTTCTCGCCATCCTCGGGGGCTGGGTGTCGGCGGTTCTCCTGCACGCAGCCTGGAACCTCGCGGCCATCGCTGGAGTCGAGGGCTTCCTCAGCGCCTACATCACTTACCAGGTTCCGCTCTTCCTCGCCTTCATCGGATTCCTCGTCTGGCTGCGTCGACGTGAGGGACGGCTCATCGGGCAGTACCTCTCCGCGTACGCCGATGCCGGCTGGCTCACGCATGCGGAGGTGAGCATGCTCTCGCACGTGACCAGCCGACGGGCGGCTCGCACCTGGGCGAAAGAGCGCGGAGGTGTCGCCGCGCAACGGTCCATGGACGCCTTCCAGGACAGTGCGAGTGACCTGGCGCTGCTCCGCTCCCGGCTCGTCCACGGCACCGCCGAGGGCGACGCCGCGGCGCGCGAGATGGTGCTCCTCGAGGCGATCACGGCGCACCGCAAGGACTTCATCGGCACCCCGGTCGCCTGACAGGGACCGATACCGCTGTGTCGCCGCCTATTCCGGTGCAGCCATGAGCGGCGGGAGGGTCTCGCTCGGCCAGATCAGTGCCTGAGCAACGATGACATTGTCACCGTTGAACGTCACTGCCGGACCGCCGTGCAGCTCGTAGCCCAGCTCGAGGGCCTCGCTGACCCGATAGCAGAACGCTGAGTCGTCGGGGCCGGTCAGGACGCGATAGCGAGGCAGGCGCTCGTGCGGCATGGGCACAGCGTAGAGGTCCGTCCGGTGGGCTCGGACGTTGGCTGGGCTTCGAAACGAAGAGCGCCCCCGGCAGGACTCGAACCTGCGACCAAGAGATTAGAAGGCTCTTGCTCTATCCGCTGAGCTACAGGGGCACGCCCGGGTCGGGCGCACTTATGATAGGCCCGAGCACGTCCTGTCTCCCCGCCACCCACTCCCTCAGGCGGTCGAGCGCGGGCGAGCCCAGCGGCATACGGCCTGCGTGTCCCTCCACCACTGCAACCCACAGCAACACTGATGAGTTTGGATTGGTCCGAGGGCACACGAGAGGATGAGCGCGTGTCAGGTTCAGGGGATGACAGCTCACGGCTGCTCGCAGCAGTGACGCGGCTTCGCGATGCCGTCGACGCGTCATCCCTGCCGATCGACCTGCCCGGCGTCGACGCTGTCCGCGCCATGCGCTCGCAACTGCTCGCCCAGCTCGACGACTACGTCATCCCCCGACTCACCTCTCTCGACGCGCCGCTGCTCGCCGTGGTGGGCGGATCGACCGGAGCCGGCAAGTCGACCCTCGTGAACTCCGTCGTCGGACGCGAGGTCTCGCTTCCCGGAGTCCTGCGACCCACGACCAGGTCACCGGTCCTCATCCATCACCCGGACGACGCGCGCTGGTTCGCCGACCAGCGGATCCTCCCGGGGCTGGCGCGCATCACCGGCAAGCACTCGGCGTCGGACGGCCCCGGGGCTGTCCGCCTCGTGGAGACCGATGCCGTCGCACCCGGGCTCGCGATGCTCGACGCACCCGACATCGACAGCGTCGTCTCCGCGAACCGGGATCTGGCCGCGCAGCTGCTCGCCGCCGCCGACCTCTGGATCTTCGTGACCACGGCAGCGCGCTACGCCGACGCCGTCCCCTGGGAGCTGTTGCGGCAGGCGTCGGAGCGGGGGACTTCTGTCGCGGTCGTGCTCGACCGGGTGCCGCCCGAGAGCCTCGAGGAGATCAGGGTTCACCTTGCGGGGATGCTGCGCGAGCAGCGGCTGGAGCAGGCGCCGATCTTCACCGTCCTCGAGTCGCACCTGGACGACGGGCTGCTGCCGGCCACGCAGACGCAGCGCCTGCGCGACTGGCTGGGTGCCCTCGCGAGCGACGCCCAGGCGCGTGCAGAGGTCGTGCGACAGACCCTCACCGGGGCGTTGGCGTCGCTCGACGAGCGGACCGCCGCGCTCGCCAGCGCCTCCACGGACCAGGTCGAGGCCGCGGATGAGCTCGTGGGTGCCGCCCGAGCCGCCTACGACGACGGCCTGACGAACGTCAAGGAGGGCATGCTCGACGGCACCCTGCTGCGCGGCGAGGTGCTGGCACGGTGGCAGGAGTTCGTCGGGACGGGCGAGTTCTTCCGCCAGGTCGAGTCGACCGTGTCCCGCATCCGAGACCGGTTCACCTCGTTCGTCAAGGGGGAGCCCGCGCGGGCCGAGCACCTCGGTGAGGCCCTCCAGACCGGGGTGGAGGCCCTCATCGCCAACCGTGCCGAGCTGGCCGCAACCACGACGGCACGCACCTGGCGGAGCCTGGCGGGCGGTGACCAGCTCCTCAGCAGCACAGACGGACTCATGCGATCCAGTGGCGACGTCAACGCGCGGATCAGCCGACTCGTTCGTGACTGGCAGGGCGACATCCTCGAGATGGTTCGACATGAGGGACGCGACCGCCGCACGACCGCGCGGATCATGGCCTACGGCGTCAACGGCCTCGGTGTCGTGCTCATGCTCGTCACCTTCGCCTCCACGGCGGGGATCACCGGCGCCGAGGTCGGGATCGCCGGCGGGACCGCCGTGGTCGGTCAGAAGCTGCTCGAGGCCGTCTTCGGCGACCAGGCCGTGCGCGAGCTCGCCCGTCAGGCCCGTGCAAAGCTGCTCGATCGCGTCCGCGAGCTCTATGACGCCGAGCGTGCCCGCTACGAGGCCGTCGTCGGCGAGCTCGGCGTGAGGGCGGGCCAGGCCAAGGAGCTCGAGAACGCTGCCGCGGAGGTGAGGTCCGCCCGATGAGCCCGATCAGGAAGGGCAAGGCGAAGGTCAGGGCCGTTACCGCCGCCGAGCTCGGGGACCGCACGACGTCGCTGTCGCTCGCCCTCGTGTCCGGCGCCGAGGACCTCGACGCGGCCGTGGTGGAGCAGGCGCGACGCGTCCTCGACCGGGCCCACGAGCGGTCCGCGATCGCCGGGGACCACACCGTTGTCGCACTGGCCGGGGCCACGGGCAGTGGAAAGTCCTCTCTCTTCAACGCGCTCATCGGCGAGGACGTCGCCGAGATCGGCGCGCGGCGTCCGACGACCGCCAAGCCGACGGCGGCGGTCTGGGGTGACACCGACGCCTCCGAGCTGCTCGACTGGCTCCACGTGGACGCCCGGCACATCGTCGGCTCGGCAGAGGGACAGGACGAGGTCGGTGAGGTCGGCGAGAGTGCCGAGGACGTCGCGTCGGGCGGGCTCGACAGTCTCGTCCTGCTCGACCTTCCCGACTTCGACTCGCGCGAGCTCTCGCACCGGCGCGAGGCCGAGCGGATCCTCGAGCTCGTGGACATGTTCGTCTGGGTGACCGACCCGCAGAAGTACGCCGACGCGCGACTCCACGACGAGTTCGTCTCGCTCATGGCCCACCACGACGCCGTGACCCTGGCGGTGCTCAACCAGACCGACCGGCTCGGTGTGGACGCCGTCAAGGTGCTGACGAAGGACTTCACCAAGCTCCTCGAGGCGGACGGGATCCACCGCGCGACAGTTCTCGCGACGTCTGCCGTCTCCGGGACAGGCATCCCCGAGCTTCGTCAACGACTCGCGAATGCCGTTGCCGGACACGCCGCTTCGCGCCAGCGCCTCAATGCCGATGTGATCGCCTCAGCACGCAGGCTGCGCCAGGGGGTCGCCGACCGAGAGGTCGAGGTCGGTGAGCTGGACCGCCGTCAGCTGGACGAGTCGCTCGCTCGCGCGGCCGGTGTGCCGATCGTCCTCGACGCCGTCGCGCGCGACTACCGACGAGAGGCGTTCGCCCACACGGGATGGCTCTACGCAAGGTGGACGCGGGGGTTCGCGGCAGATCCGTTGCGTCGCCTCCGGCTCGACCGCACCGGCGGTAGGCCACCCATCCGCGTCGACATCGAGGGCTCCGACGTCCGCGCCGTGCTCGGCCGGTCCTCCATCCCGGCGCCGAGTGCCTCATCCGTGGCCGGCGTCGACCTCGCCACCCGGGACTTCGTCCGCGAGGCGTCGGCGGGTCTGCCCGTCAGGTGGGCCCAGGCGGTCGAGGAGGCCGTGGACCAGGGGGATGGTGCGTTGACCGACGCCCTCGACCAGGCCATCGTCGGCACCTCCCTGAGGGCTCGCCGCCCCATCTGGTGGTTCGTCGTCAACGTCCTCCAGTGGGTTCTCGGGATCGTCGCGGCGCTGGGCCTGCTCTGGATGGCCGCACTCTGGGTGGTCGGCCTGGCCCAGATCCCGGCACCCGAGACGCCGTCGATCGGGATCCTGCCGGTGCCGCTCGTCATGCTCGTCGGCGGGATTCTGCTGGGGCTGCTTCTCGGGGCAGTCTCCCGGTGGTGGGCGCAGATCGGGGCCCGTCGCCGCAAGGCCCTCATCGCCAAGCGCCTCACCGCCGCCGTGGCCGAGGTTGCCGACAAGCGAATCCTCGGCCCGATCGACGAGGTGCTGGCTCGGCACCACGAGACGCGCGAGCACCTCGATCGCGCGGCGGGCTGACACCGCAGGCGAGCGACTGCGCGACCGAGTGGTCAGTGGCCGAGCGGCCGAGTGGCCGAGTGACCGGGCGATCGGGTGATGTCCGCGACTTCCACATCCCCTGGCGGCCGGGGCTCCGTCGTCCACAGCCGGGTGGTGGGGACCCGCCAGCTCGCGTCGGCTGGGGCACGGTGGTCGGGAGCGGCAGGTAGCCGCATCCCACGATCCGCCGCACGCGGCGGGAGGAGGTCAGCATGAACGAGACCCGCGTCACCGTCCACGGCAACGTCGTGGGCGAGCCCGTCGAACGCAGCGGCCGCAACGGCAGCGTGTTCACCACGTTCCGCGTCGGGACGACGCCCTACCGCAAGACTGCGGAGGGCAGGTACCTCGACGGGGAGACGAGCTTCTACAGCGTCATCGCGTTCAACGCCCTGGCCGCCAATGCGGCGTCCTCGCTCAAGAAGGGTCAGCCGGTGATCGTCGAGGGCAACCTGTCGAACCGGTCCTACGTCGGCAGCGACGGGGTCACCCGCAACTCGCCCGAGATCGAGGCCGACCACATCGGCCACGACCTGAGGTGGGGGCGTGCGTCGTTCCTGCGGATGAGCAAGGCTGCCGCCCTTGGTCTCGATCGTGCTGCAGACCCGGACGTCCGCGATGCCGTGGCAGCGCAGCTGAGCGAGTCGGCCGACCTCACCGCGAGCCGTCCCGCCCACGTCGACGCAGACGGGGTGGTGCACGACGGGCCGGTCCCGGAGCCGGTCCCCGGAGAGGTCCCCGGCGAGACCCCCGACGAGGTCCTCGTCGGCGACCCGGGCCGCGACGACTACACGGTCGAGGAGCCGGCTGCGTGAGGTCCGGATGATGCCCGCCGCGGGCTGTTCACCCGCGGCGGGCGGATTCGGTGACACGGCCGATCGCAGATAGCCTTCTGCGCATGGCCGAGTACATCTACACCATGACCCGGGCGCGCAAGGCCCACAACGAGAAGGTCATCCTCGATGACGTCTCGATGTCGTTCTACCCGGGCGCGAAGATCGGCATGGTGGGGCCCAACGGCGCAGGCAAGTCGACGATCCTCAAGATCATGGCCGGACTCGACCAGCCCTCCAACGGCGAGGCGCGCCTCGCCCCCGGCGCCACGGTGGGCATCCTGCTCCAGGAGCCCCCGCTCAACGAGGAGAAGACGGTCCTCGGCAACGTCGAGGAGGGTGCCGGGGAGATCAAGGCCAAGCTCGACCGCTACAACGAGATCAGCGCCGAGATGGCCGACCCCGACGCCGACTACGACGCCCTCCTCGAGGAGATGGGCAAGCTCCAGGAGGAGATCGACCACGCCGACGCGTGGGACCTCGACAGCCAGCTCGAGCAGGCGATGGACGCGCTTCGCTGCCCGCCCCCGGACTCTCCGGTCACGACCCTCTCCGGCGGTGAGCGCCGCCGCGTCGCCCTCTGCAAGCTGCTCCTCCAGAAGCCCGACCTCCTGCTCCTCGACGAGCCCACCAACCACCTCGACGCCGAGTCGGTTCAGTGGCTCGAGCAGCACCTGGAGGCCTACCACGGTGCCGTCATCGCCGTCACCCACGACCGCTACTTCCTCGACAACGTCGCCCAGTGGATCGCCGAGGTCGACCGTGGCCGTCTCTACCCCTACGAGGGCAACTACTCGACGTACCTCGAGAAGAAGGCAGAGCGCCTCACGGTCCAGGGCAAGAAGGACCAGAAGCTGCAGAAGCGGCTCAAGCAGGAGCTCGAGTGGGTGCGCAGCAACGCGAAGGGGCGCCAGGCCAAGTCGAAGGCCCGTCTGGCCCGCTACGAGGAGATGGCGGCCGAGGCCGACCGCACCCGCAAGCTCGACTTCGAGGAGATCCAGATCCCGCCGGGCCCGCGCCTCGGCTCCACGGTGATCGAGGTCAAGAACCTCCGCAAGGGCTTCGGCGACCGGGTGCTCATCGACGGCCTGTCCTTCTCGTTGCCCCGCAACGGCATCGTCGGTGTCATCGGCCCGAACGGTGTCGGAAAGACGACCCTCTTCAAGACCATCGTGGGGCTCGAGGAGCCCGACGCGGGGGAGGTCAAGGTCGGTGAGACGGTCCAGATCTCGTACGTCGACCAGTCGCGATCCGGGCTCGACCCGAAGAAGACACTGTGGGAGGTCGTCTCCGACGGTCTCGACCACATCAAGGTCGGCCACGTCGAGATTCCCTCGCGGGCCTATGTCTCGCAGTTCGGCTTCAAGGGACCCGACCAGCAGAAGCCGACCGGGGTCCTCTCCGGCGGCGAGCGCAACCGCCTCAACCTCGCGTTGACGCTCAAGCAGGGCGGCAACCTGCTGCTGCTCGACGAGCCGACGAACGACCTCGACGTCGAGACCCTCGGGTCGCTCGAGAACGCCCTGCTCGAGTTCCCCGGCTGCGCCGTCGTCATCTCGCACGACCGCTGGTTCCTGGACCGCGTGTGTACCCACATCCTCGCGTACGAGGGTGACGAGGAGAACCCGGCCAAGTGGTACTGGTTCGAGGGGAACTTCCAGGCGTACGAGGCGAACAAGGTGGAGCGGCTCGGCCCCGAGGCGGCTCGTCCGCACCGGGTCACCTACCGCAAGCTGACCCGCGACTGAGCGGCCGCACCGGGGTCGTCGGCCAGCCACTTCACGAGTGACGCAACGGCCGCCCGTCCGGCACGATTCGCGCCGATCGTCGACGACGACGGGCCGTAGCCGACGAGGTGGACCCGAGGTTCGGCGGCGACCCCGGTGCCGTCCATGACGATGCCGCCGCCGGCCGTGCGCAGGTGCAGGGGGGCCAGGTGGTCGAGGGCGGCCCGGAACCCCGTGGCCCACAGGATGACGTCGCCCCGGACGACGGTGCCGTCAGCCCGCCGCACGCCGTCTGGCTCGATGGCGGTGAACATCGGCTGGCGCTCCAGGACGCCGCGTGCAGCGGCGGCGCGCAGTGCGGGGGTCCAGATGAGCCCGGTGACCGAGACGACACTCTGTGGCGGCAGGCCCTGACGCACCCGCTCCTCGACGCGCGCGACGGCGTCACGACCTGCCTCCGGCGTGAACTCGTCCTCGCGCCAGACCGGTTCGCGCCGGGTGAACCATGACGTGGTCGTCACGTGGGAGATCTCGTCCAGCAGCTGCACCGCCGAGATCCCGCCGCCGACGACGATGACGTGGAGGCCGCGGAACTCCTCGGCGGAGGCGTAGTCGGCCACGTGCAGCTGTCGTCCGCGGAACGACGCCTGCCCGGGGTAGAGCGGCCAGAAGGGCTTGGTCCACGTGCCGGTGGCGTTGATCAGACCCCTGGTTGCCCACGTCCCAGCGTTCGTCTCGACGTGCAGGCGCCCGCGGGGGTCGGTGTCCTCGCGGCGGACCGCCGTCACGCGCACCGGTCGCAGGATGTGCAGGTCGAGCGCCTCCTCGTAGTCTCCGAAGTAGCGGGTGAGGAAGTCCGAGCTCGGCTCGCACGGGTCGATGTCGGGCTGTGCCCTGCCGGGCAGGTCGCTGATCCCGTTCACGGTCGCCATCCGCAGCGACTGCCACCGGTGCCGCCACGCACCCCCGGGGCCGTCCTCGTTGTCCAGGACGACGTACTGCTCTCGCCCGTCGGTCTGCCCGGCTGGGCGGAAGCCGCGTCGGCGCAGGTGGTAGGCGGCGGAGAGGCCGGCCTGCCCGGCTCCGATGACGAGCACGTCGACTGGCTGCGGGGAAACCACGTCAGCAGTGTCTCAGTCTCGGTCCGTCACTTCCCGGTCGCCGCAAGCCTGCCGTTCGTCACGGCCCGACACCAGACTGGGGGGATGATCGACCTCACCATCACGCCGCTCACGGCGGACCGCTTCGAGGACCTCGTCGAGCTGTTCGGAACGCGCGGGGACCCGTCGTGGTGCTGGTGCCAGTACTTCCGGACG
The DNA here is from genome assembly GCF_032907665.1 of Intrasporangium sp. Taxonomy (GTDB): domain Bacteria; phylum Actinomycetota; class Actinomycetes; order Actinomycetales; family Dermatophilaceae; genus Intrasporangium. The sequence goes on along the minus strand of NZ_JAJJPG010000021.1, from coordinate 26,545 downwards.
ACGGGGCGCACCTACGAGCGGTCGGCGGAGCTCAACCAGCGCCAGCTCCTCTCGCAGGTGCGCGCGGCGACGTTGCCCGTCGGGCTCATCGCGTATGCCGCTGAGCCCGCTCCCGAGACGGGCCCTCCAGCCGGCGTGGTCGGCGCTCGTCGGTCCGGGGAGCAGGGGAGGCAGCCGAAACCTGTCGGCTGGGTGCAGCTCGGCCCCCGCCCCTCGTTCCCGAGGATCACCGAGAGCCGCACCATGCGCGCCGTGGCCGCTGCGTCGGACGACGACCTCGGTGACGAGTCCGTGTGGGCGATCACGTGCTTCGTCGTCAAGGTCGGGTGGCGCCGCCAGGGGATCTCGAGGGCGTTGCTCGCAGCCGCGATCGAGACGGCACGTGAGGAGCGGGCGACCGCCGTCGTCGGCCATCCCGTGGACGTGGCGGCACGCACGACCCGGGTCGGGGGGAGCGAGCTCTACCACGGGGTGGCCACGACGTTCGCCGCTGCAGGCTTCGACGTCGTCGGTCGAACGGGGGCGACCCGGCCGGTCATGAGGCTGGACCTGATCGATGTCGGGCCCGGGTCCGGTCAGCCGGGCAGCGCGACGAGCACGTAGGCCTGGACCGGCGCGTCCTTGCCCTTGAGCTCGAGTGGTCCGAGCGGCTCGGTCACCGCCCCGGGAAGCTGGGCCAGCGTCTCTGCGGTGATGGCGACCCGGCCGACCGGGGCCCGGCCCTCGATTCGTGACGCGATGTTGACCGCGTCGCCGATGACGGTGTGGGTGCGACCGCCCTCGCCACCGAGCACGCTGACGAGGACCTCGCCGGTGTTGATGCCGACGCGGAAGCGCGGCCATCCAGGGTGCTGGGTGGCGATCCGGCCGGTCTGCTCCTGCAGCTCGAGCCCGGCCAGGGCGGCCCGCCTCGCGTGGTCATCCTGGTCACCCAGCCGGTTGAAGGTGACCATCAGCGCGTCGCCGATGATGCGGTCGACCTGTCCACCGTGCTTCTTGGCCACTGCCGGAATGGCCACGGTGAAGTACTCGTTGAGCATCTCCGTCACCTCGGCAGGAGTGTGGGTCTCGGAGTAGCTCGTGAAGCCCTTGAGGTCGGCGAAGAGGATGGTCATGGTTCGGCGACCGGCGACGGTCTCCTCGTTGTAGAGCCCGGCGAAGCGTTCCTCGTGCCAGGACTGTTGGGCACCCCAGGCGACGAGCACGAAGGCGGCGAGCAGGAGCAGGTGCCACTCCCACCAGCTGTAGCGCCAGTTCGGCGCGACCGTCACGGCGACCATGGCTTCGGCCAGCAGCACGAGCGCTGCGACCATGGCTGCCGGAAGCAGTCCGCCGCGGCGAAGCCACAGCCGGAAGTAGGCGAGTGCCGCACCGACGTAGATCACCGTGGCCACGAGCGCGCCGACGAGCAGGACTCCACTCGCGCGTTCGGGTCCCACGCCCTCGTCGAAGGGCGGCAGACGCCAGAGCGAGAATGCGGCCCAGACCACCATGAACAGCACCAGGGCGAGCCGCAGCTGCCGTGCCCGACGCAGTGCCTGCGCAGTCCGATCGGGTGGAACGTCGAGGATGGACGCACCGGCAAAGAGCGACCCGATCACCATGCCGACGGGGGTGGAGATGTTGAAACCCGCGCTCGCCGAGGGAAGGAGAACGTGCGGCGTCGCGAGGGCGTGGAGTCCGAGGAAGCCGGCGGAGGAGAGGAAGGCCAGCGAGAGGTACATGACGCGGACGTCACCGCGACGCGCCGCCGCCGTCCCGGTGCCGTAGGCAGTGACGGCGCTGAGGACGGCGGCGGCAAGGACGAGCCAGAAGTGGGTCGGATCGTGTTGGTAGGTCGCATCCAGCTCCGGGTTCGTGCGCAGGACGATGAGACCGACGACCGGAATCGCGAGGACGAGGCCTCCGACGACCGGGCCGAGCCCGGTTCGCCGGGAGTGGCCGCCGGCCGCCGAGGCGATGTCAGCCATCGTCGGCTCGTCCCCCACCGGCCGGCGAGAGGGACAGGTAGTGGTGCACCTCGGACACGACGACGGAGCCTTCACCGACGGCCGAGGCGACCCGCTTCACGGAGCCGCTTCGGACGTCTCCCACTGCGAAGAGTCCGGGCACGCAGGTCTCGTGGGGCAGCGGCGGCCGGGCGAGGCTCCACAGGTTCTCGCCGGCCACGTCGGAACCGGTCACGACGAACCCCCACTCGTCGCGGAAGACCCCGTCCGGGAGCCACTCGGTGTGCGGCGCGGCGCCGATCATGACGAAGAGCCCGTCTGCGGGGAGGCTACGGTCCTCGCCGGTGCTCCGGTCCCTCACGGTGACCTGGCTCAGCCAGCCGTCGCCCCCGCCATCGACGACATCGGCGTTGGGCACCAGGGCGATGCGAGGGCTTGCGGTGATCTCGTCGATGAGGTACTGCGACATCGTCGCCGACAGGTCGGGGGTCCGCACGACGACGGTGACGTCAGCGGCATAGCGATGCAGGTGCAGCGCGGCCTGACCGGCCGAGTTGCCGCCGCCGACGATGACGACGTGGGCACCGGACAGGCCGTGGGCCTCAGAGACGTTCGCTCCGTAGAACACGCCCGAGCCGCTGAGCGCCTCGAGTGAGGGCACGCCGAGTCTGCGGTAGGCGACGCCCGTCGCGAGTACGACTGCCTTGGCGTTCACCGTGCCGGCTCCAGCGACCTCCACCCGGAAGCCGCTGCCCGGCGGGTCGTGCGGCGCCAGCCCGGTCACGGGTCTCGTGAGGACGAACCGCGCGCCGAAGACCCACGCTTGCTGGAACCCCCGCTGCGCGAGCTCGGCGCCGCTCAGACCCCTCGAGAAGCCGAGGTAGTTGCGGATCAGCGAGCTCGTCCCGGCCTGGCCGCCGAGTGCGTGCTCCTCGAGGCAGAGCACCGTGAGGCCCTCCGACGAGGCGTAGACCGATGCGGCGAGACCCGCAGGCCCGGCGCCGACGACGAGGACGTCGACCTCCCGGTCGGCTGGCTCGAGGCCGGTGCGGATGCCCCACGCCGTGCAGATCTCGGGGTCGGTCGGGTCCACGAGTACGCGTCCGCCCAAGGCAGCGAGCCACACGACGAGGGGACCGGCCGGGTCGTCGGGACCCGGGCCGTCGATGCGGCGCAGCACGTCCTCGGCCTCGGGCGTCCCACGGTCGAGGTAGGCATGGGGGATGCCGTTGCGACTCAAGAGGCTGCGCACCTCGTGCCCTCGGCGGTCGCGCAGCGGCCCGATGACGACGACCTCGCGCCGTCCGTCGATCACCGTGCGCGACCAGACCTGGACGAACTCGGCAACGGTCCGGTGGAACAGCTCGTCGGGGGACGTCCAGGGCTTGAGGACGTAGTAGTTGATCTCTCCGTGCGCCATGGCCTTGAGGATGACGTCGGCCGTGCGGCGGTCGGCCCAGGAACCCCACGGCACGAGGAGGGCACGGCCCGCATCGGGGTGCAGCGAGCGCACCATGCCGAGCAGCTCCGTTCCCGGCACGTCAGAGAGCCACGGGTCGGCAAGCACGAGAGCCACGGGCTCACCACGGCTCGCGGCGCGTTCGAGCGTCGCCAGGGCCGTGACGCCGTCCGACTCGCCGCGGACGCGGAAGTCGCTGCCGTACCGCCGCGAGAGCTCCTGCTCGATGCGCGACAGGCTCTCGGGGTCGGGGTCTACGGCCAGGAGGAGCGGTCGGGACATGTCGACTCCTGCGGGTGCGTGGAGGTGAGGTGGCCACGTCCCTGTCCTGGGCGGGCCACCACTCACCGACGACGGTACGCTTGGTGCCGCCGTCGCCACCGCGGTTTCGCGCAGTTCCGCGTCAGGCGATGAGGGGAGTTGCCGGCTCCCGGGTGGAACGACTACCGAGGGCGAGGCGCCATGCGTCTGCGAGGCGGCGGCCGACCTCGTCCGTCTCGTCCGCAGGCACGCTGAACGGGATCCGGACGAACCGGTCCATCCCCCCGTCGGTCCCGAACTGCGTCCCGCGAGCCAGACGCACGCCTGCCGACTCGGCAACGCGGGAGAGCGCGTCCCCGCGGTCGACCGGTAGCTCGCACCACAGGTTGAGCCCTCCCGGCGGCACCGCAAAGCTCCACTCGGGAACGTGGGTCCGCAGGGCCGCCATCATCGCGTCGCGCCGCCTGCGGGCCTCAGCGCGCCGCTCCTCGAGGAGCTCCGGGCCGGCCCGGAGAAGCTCCGTGAGCACGAGCTGCTCGAGGACGGCGGTGCCGAGGTCCAGGCTGTGGCGGGCCTCGAGAATGGGAGCCACCAGTGGGTGGGGCGCGCGTACCCAGCCCACGCGGAGGCCGCCCCAGAACGCCTTGCCCGTGCTCCCGAGCGTCACGGCCGCCGGCGACGACGCGGCGAACGGGCCGGGAGGTGAGACGTCGAGCCCGAGCTCGACGAAGGTCTCGTCGATGATCGGCGTGACCCGTGTCCGGCGCAGGACCTCGGACACCTGGACGCGCTCGTCGCCGGACATGAGGCGACCGGTGGGGTTCTGGAAGTCGGGGACGAGATAGGCCATGCGGGCCCCGCCCTGCCGGAGGGCGAGCTCGAGACGCCCGGGATCCCAGCCAAGAGGGTCGATGGGAAAGGGGACCGGCCGAAGTCCGGAGCGCCGCACGCCGACGATGGCGTTGGGATAGGTGGGGGTCTCGAGGAGCACGCGGTCACCGGGGTCGAGGGCGGCGCGGAGGACCGCGGACAGGGCTGCGTGGGCACCGCTCGTGATGAGGACGTCGCCCGGATCGGTCGGCAGGCCCCGGCTCTCGTACCAGTCGGCCAGAGCCTGCCTCAGCTCAGGCAGCCCGCGGGGGTGGTAGCCGGCCGTCGACAGGTGCCGCGGGAGATGCTCCAGGGCACGCTCGTAGGCGCCGGTGAGGCCCGCGGCTGCGGGCAGCACCGCATAGGTGAGGTCGATGACATCAGGTGGCACGTCGGTCGGCACCAGGCCCGCCCCGGAGAGGGCGAGGCCCGAACCGTCCTCGGGCAGCGCAGCGACGCTGCCGGAGCCACGGCGAGTCACGATGAAGCCCTCCTCGCGGAGCACGTCCAGCGCGCCCACGACGGTCGTTCGGCTCAGCCCGAGCTCGGACATCAGCGCCCGCTCACTCGGCAGCCGGGTCCCGACGAGGATGCGGCCGTCCGAGACGAGCCGACGCATGGCCGCGGCGAGGCTGCGGTAGGCGGGCCGGGTTAGTGGCTCGGGCCCGAGGAGCTGGGCCACGGTGCGGGCGGAGACGGTACGCATGGAGTCCAGTGTGTCAGGATTGGACGTGGAAAGTGAGTCCACTTGCGGGGATCGTGGAGCCATGCGTCGCTCCGTGCCCCTCCTCAACCTCTCGCCACGGGAGCAGCTGCGCGCTGGCCGACTTCCGCGCCGCGTGGTCCAGCTGTTCGTCGGGCTCACGCTCTATGGAGTGTCGATGGCGATGATGCTCCGGGCCGCTCTCGGACTGGATCCGTGGGACGTCTTCCACGCCGGCGTCACCCTGCGCGTACCGATGACCTTCGGTCAGGTCACCATCGTCGTCGGGGCGCTCGTGCTGCTCCTCTGGGTCCCGCTGCGGCAGTGGCCCGGTCTGGGCACGATCTCCAACGTCGTCGTCATCGGGTTGGCAGCAGACGCGGGGCTGGCGCTCATCGCCACCCCGTCCGGACTGGCTCCCCAGCTCGCCCTGCTCGTCAGTGGGCTGGTCCTCAACGGGCTCGCCGGCGGACTCTACATCGGCAGCCAGCTCGGCCCCGGTCCACGAGACGGGCTGATGACAGGGCTGTCCCACCGCACCGGGCTGAGCATTCGGCTCGTCCGCACCGGGCTCGAGGTCACGGTTCTCGGCGTCGGCTGGCTCCTCGGCGGGCCGATCGGGCTCGGAACCGTCCTGTATGCGATCGCCATCGGCCCCCTCGTCCAGTTCTTCCTGCCCAGGGTGACCGTCGCCCTCGAGGTCCCGGCGGGGTCGCAGGCGCTGAGGACGGCGTCCTCGCTGGCCTGACGCCCTGAACTCTAGGATCGGGGCATGCGCCTCGGACTGCAGGTCTCGCACTTCAGCTGGCCGGGGGCACCGGCGACCATCGGGCCCACCTTCGGCCGGATCGCTCGCAACGCGGAGGACGCCGGCGTGTCCTCGCTGTGGGTCATGGACCACTTCTTCCAGATCCGCGGGATCGGGCCGCCCGAGCTCGAGATGCTCGAGGCCTACACCACGCTCGGATTCGCTGCCGGTCAGACGTCGAGGATCGAGCTCGGCACCTTGGTGACGGGCGTGACCTACCGGCACCCGGGCATCCTCGCCAAGACGGTGACGACGCTCGACGTCCTCTCCGGCGGCAGGGCCTGGCTGGGGATCGGTGCAGCCTGGAACGAGGAGGAGCATCGCGGGCTCGGCGTTCCCTTCCCGCCCGTGGCGGAGCGCTTCGAGCGGCTCGAGGAGACCCTGCAGATCCTGCGCCAGATGTGGTCCGACGACGACGGCGCCTTCGCCGGTCGGCACTACGGCCTCGAGCGCACCCTCAACAGTCCCCAGGCGATCCGCCGGCCGCATCCGCCGATCCTCATCGGGGGCATGGGGCCGAAGAAGACCCTGCGCCTCGTCGCCGAGTACGCCGACGCCTCGAACTTCTTCGACGTCGGCCCGGGGCGGCTGGCCGCCACCTGCGACGCGCTGCGCGAGCACTGCGCCGATGTGGGCCGGGACTACGACGAGATCACGAAGACGGTCCTCACCCGGGTGAGCCTCTCGGAGACCGGCGAGACGGCCCCGTCGGGCGAGCCGACGATGTCGGTGTCCGCGGCGGTCGACAAGCTCGGCGCCCTCGCCGAGGCGGGCATCGACGACGCCATCCTGGGGATGGGCAACCAGACCGACCCTGACGTCTATCCGTTGGTCGCCGAGGTCGTCCGTCAGGTCGCGGGCCTCAGCGCCGCCGGACGCTGACCGGCGGATAGCGGGCCGCTGAGCTCGTCAGGGCCGCCCGCCAGGGGCCACGCAGCGAGGACGCGGCAGCCGCCGGCCTCGTACCACGCGAGGTCGAGTCGCTCGGCGACGCACGTCGCCGGCACGAGATCGCCCAGCCGTCGCCGGGTCGACGCGACGGTCACGGCCGGTGAACGGGCGTCGAGCGTCAGGTGCGGTCGGACGTCAGGGAACTCACCGGCATACGGCGGGCAGTCGGGGAACACCTCCAGCAGCCGCGCGGTGAGGTCGCGGAAGGGCCCCTCGGGCTCCGGTACGAGGTGGATGATGCCGTTGGGGAAGGTGTCGATCCGAGCGAGCCGGAAGGTGAACTCGCCCACGCCACGCGCGATCTCCCCGATCGCCGAACGGACCGCGGCGTCGATCAGGCGAGGCGGCAGGAACGGACCGAGAGCCGTGATGTGGGCGTGCACGAAGCGCGGGTCCGACGACACGAAGTCGCGGTCGTAGTGACGGTGTCGCTCGATGACGAAGGGCTCGAGCTGCGGGACCGGGACCTGGAGGACGGTGTGCCCGCCCCTCACGAGCGCGCACCGACGAGGCGCAGGGCCAGGGCGGCGTTGGTCTCACCGATCTGTGCTGGCGTGCGCTTGATCGTGGGGGAGTACCAGCGGGCGACGTCGACGGCCATGGACAGCAGGGCGAGGGCGGTGTCGGCGATGTCGGTGACCTCGAAGACGCCCTCGGCCACGCCACCCTCGAGCACCTGCCGCACGAGGGCGTCGATGTCCTTGCGCAGGGCCAGCACCTCGGCTCGGTGCTCCGGCGTGAGGTGCTGGTGCTCGTACTGGACGACCTTGGCCAGCTGGTACTGCTCCGCGTGCCAGCGCGAGAAGCGGTTCATCGCCACAGCGAGCCGCGCTGCCGGTGCGTCGACTCCCTCGAGCGCCTCGCGCACCAACCGCAGGGCCGACTCGTGCCCCCGCCGACTGAGGTTGAAGAGCAGCTCCTCCTTCGACCCGAAGTGGACGTAGACCCCGGCGGGGGACAGGCCCGCCCCGGAGGCGATGTCGCGCGTCGTCGTCGCGTGAAAGCCCTTCTCGGCGAAGGCCTGTGCTGCGGCGCGCATGAGTCGCTCGACGGTCGTCGGGTCGGTCCCGTCCTCGGCCAGCGAGGTCGGCACGGTCGTGTGCGGCACGTTGACAGCATGCCTGAGAGAAGGGAGACTAAGCAAGCGCTTAGTTACCCGTGAGTTCACGCCTGGGAGGGCCGCATGCCGCGCAACATCTACGACGACGACCACGAGGCCCTGCGCGCCTCGGCCCGCGAGTTCATCGACCGGGTCATGCGACCGCGGGCGGAGGAGATGATCCGCGACAAGGTGATCCCGCGCGACATCTGGCAGGCCGCGGGCAAACAGGGCTTCTTCGGGTTCGACATCCCGGAGGCCTACGGCGGCGCCGGCGTCGACGACTACCGCTTCAACGCGGTCGTCGCCGAGGAGTGGGCCCGCTTCAACATGGCGACGAGCTCCTGCTTCGGCATCCACGCCGACGTCTGCCCCGCCTACATCGTCGACCTCGGCACCGAGGAGCAGAAGCAGCGCTGGCTCCCGGGCATCGCCAGTGGCGACCTCATCATCGCCATCGCGATGACCGAGCCCTCCGGCGGCTCCGACCTCGCTGCCCTCAAGACCACTGCCGTGCGGGACGGCGACGGTTGGGTCCTCAACGGCTCCAAGACCTTCATCACCAACGGCTACCAGGCCGACCTCGTCATCGTCGCCGCTCGCACCGACGCGTCGAAGGGTGCCAAGGGGATCACCCTGTTCATGGTCGAGCGCGGCATGGAGGGCTTCGTCAACGGGCGCAAGCTCGACAAGGTCGGCATGGACGAGTCCGACACGGCAGAGCTGTTCTTCGAGAACGTCCGTGTGCCCGACGAGAACCGGCTCGGCGAGGAGGGCCTGGGCTTCATCGCGATGATGCAACGGCTGCCCCAGGAGCGGATCGGCTCGGGCATCGCCAACGTCGCCCACGCCAAGGCGATCCTCGAGGAGACCATCCAGTACGCCAAGGACCGCAAGGCGTTCGGCCAGTCGATCGGCAACTTCCAGTTCAACAAGTTCCTCTTGGCCGAGCTCGTCACCAAGATCGAGGTCGCCGAGTCCTACGTCGACGACTGCGTCATGGCTCACGCCACGCACGAGCTCACCGCTGTCGACGCGGCCAAGGCGAAGTGGTGGAGCTCCCAGGTGCAGAACGACGTCCTCGACGCCTGCGTGCAGCTGCACGGCGGCTACGGCTTCATGAACGAGTACCGCGTCGGCCGCGCCTGGCGGGACGCTCGCGTGACGAAGATCTGGGCCGGATCGAACGAGATCATGAAGGAGCTCATCGGTCGGGACCTCGGCTTCTGATGGGGGCACACGAGGGCGCGGTCGCCATCGTCACGGGGGCGAGCCGGGGCATCGGCCTCGGCATCGCGGCCCGCCTCGTCGCGGAGGGCGCCAAGGTCGTCATCACCGCGCGCAAGCCCGAGGCGCTCGCCGAGGCCGTGGACTCGCTCGGCGGCGCCGCCAACGCGCTCGGGATCCCGGGCAACGCCGCGGACGAGGCGCACCAGGACGAGGTCATCGCCGCCGCTCGGTCGACGTTCGGCGGTCTGCACTACCTCGTCAACAACACGGGGATCAACCCGGTGTACGGGCCGATGCTCGACGCGGACCTTGACGTCGCTCGCAAGGTCCTCGATGTCAACGTCGTGGCCGCCTTCTCGTGGATCAAGAAGGCGGTCGGGGCGGGGATCGGTGACGAGCAGCACCCCGCCGCCGTCGTCAACCTCGCTTCCGTCGCGGGCCAAGGGGCCTCCGGGGTCATCGGGTGGTACGGCGTCTCCAAGGCGGCCCTCATCCACCTCACCACCGAGCTGGGCTACCAGCTCGGACCGGACGTTCGGGTCAATGCCGTTGCCCCGGCCGTCGTCAAGACGAAGTTCGCGGAGGCGCTCTACGAAGGCCGCGAGGAGAAGGTCGTCCGGGCCTACCCGATGAAGCGGCTCGGCACACCCGAGGACGTCGCCGGCGCGGTGAGCTTCCTCCTCGGGCCCGACGCTGCATGGATCACCGGACAGACCCTGACCATCGATGGCGGCGTCACGCTCGGCGGGTCCCTCTAGCCGTACTGACCGGACCGGGGACCAACCCACGCCGTATGCCGCTGGGCCGGGTCCGCACGACGGTGCGGGCCCGGCCCAGGCTGGTTCACGCGAGTGGTTACGGGGCGGGGTTGAGCAGGGCGTCGAACTCGTCGAGCACCGTGTCCGTCACGGCGACGGGTCCCCCGAAGAGGACACCCAGCTCAACGGTGGACGGCTCCGCGGAGCTGACGAGCGTCGTGACGGCGGCACTCGTGCTGCCCGGGAGGGAGTCCTTCCTGGACAGGACGAGCGGCCCCCCGCCGGCGACGAAGGCACCCCCGGAGAGGGCGTCCGGCCAGTCCAGACCGGTCGCGAGGCCGATGACGACGGGATCGTCGGAGTCCAGGTCGGTGCTGCCCCAGAAGGACTCCGCGACGATCTGGGCCGTCTCGTAGCGGTCGCGGCCGACGAGGGCGTCCAGCCACGGCCCGGGGGCAGCGGCGGCCGCCCCCCCGACGGCGAGCATGGGGATCTCGAGGGCGGCGAGCTCGTCGAGGTAGGTGGCGACGGGCCCGGGCAGCTGGTCGTCCCGGGTCAGGACGACGGCTCCCCAGTAGCCGGCAGCCGTGGCCCCGGCCGCGAGGCCGTCGGGGAAGTTGCGGCCCGTCGTGGCGAAGACCAGCTGAGTCTGGCCGCCGGGGCTGAGCGCAGCGGTCTCCTTCGCAGTCACCACCGAGGTCTCGTAGCGATCCACCCCATCCAGTCTCGTGACCGAGTAGCCGGCGGCGTCGAGGGCATTCTCGACGTCGACGGAGATGGCCTTGGGGCCGCCGAGCAGGTAGACGGTGCCGGCGCCGCCGAGGAGACGGTCGATCTCGGCCCCGACCTCGGCGCGAAGCTGGTCCGGCGACGTCAGCAGCAGGGGGCCGCCCGCTGCCCCCGCGAGAGCGGAGCCGCCGAGCGCGTCGGCGTACTGGTCGGAGCGGGAGAGCACGACGGCCGAGGCGGCTCCCTCGGCGCCCGCGTCGGGCCAGAAGCTCGACGCCTCGAGCGCAGTGCCGATGCGGTCAAGTCCGGCGATCCGGAGGACGGCGGCGGCTGCCGTGCGGTCGGCCGTCGCTGCGTTCGCCGTGCCCGGATTAGCCGTGGCTGCCTTCGCCGTGGCTGCCTTCGCCGTGACGTGGAGGGCGGTGGTGTTGCGGGTGAAGGTGTGCGTGTCGACGGGCTCCGCGTGGGCGGGGAGCGCGGCGAAGGCGACGGCGAGTGCCGAGGCACCTGCTGCCAGTGCGTGGGTTCGCTTCATGGGGGTGATGGGTTCCTTCTGCGGGGTGCCGGGCGGCACCGAGTGGCCACACCCTAGGGGGTATCGATCTCCTCCGCACCCTGTCGATCGGACCTGAGCGCCTCGCCCGGTTTCGCGCTGGCCCGCGGCACCCGCCAGAATGGCGAACCATGGAGATCTGGCCCGGGCAGGCCTACCCCTTGGGGGCGACCTACGACGGGACAGGTGTCAACTTCGCCGTGTTCTCGGAGGTGGCCGAGCGCGTCGAGCTCTGCCTCGTCGACGACGACCTCACCGAGACCCGGGTGCCGCTGCCGGAGGTCGACGGTTTCGTCTGGCACGGCTACGTCCCCTACGTGCAGCCAGGGCAGCGCTATGGCTTCCGGGTCCACGGACCCTACGATCCCGCCCGGGGGCACCGCTGCAATCCGGCCAAGCTGCTCCTCGACCCCTACGCCAAGGCGATCGAGGGCCAGGCGGAGAACAGCCAGGCGCTCTACTCGTACACGTTCGGCGACTCCGATGCGGCGTCCACCACGCGGGTCAACACGGAGGACAGCCTCGGACACACGATGTTGTCGGTCGTCACCAACCCGTTCTTCGACTGGTCCAACGACCGGCCGCCACGGCACGAGTACCACGACACCGTCATCTACGAGGCGCACGTCAAGGGCCTGACGCAACAGCACCCGGAGATCCCGGACGGGATCCGCGGCACCTACGCAGCCATCGCCCACCCCGCGACCATCGCCCACCTCAAGGGCCTCGGGATCACCGCGATCGAGCTCATGCCCGTCCACCAGTTCGTCCAGGACGCCCACCTCGTCGACCGGGGCCTGTCCAACTACTGGGGCTACAACACCATCGGCTTCCTCGCGCCGCACAACGGCTACGCGGCCGGCGGCGAGCGAGGCCAGCAGGTGCTCGAGTTCAAGGCGATGGTCAAGGCGCTGCACGAGGCGGACATCGAAGTCATCCTCGACGTCGTCTACAACCACACCGCAGAGGGCAACCACCTCGGGCCGACACTCGCCTTCCGCGGCCTCGACAACAGCAGCTACTACCGGCTCGTCAGCGACGACCTGGCCCACTACTACGACACCACGGGCACCGGGAACTCCCTGCTCATGCGCAGCCCCCACGTCCTGCAGCTGATCATGGACTCCCTGCGCTACTGGGTCACCGAGATGCACGTCGACGGGTTCCGCTTCGACCTGGCCGCGACGCTGGCCCGGCAGTTCCACGAGGTCGACAAGCTCTCGGCCTTCTTCGACCTCATCCAGCAGGACCCGGTCGTCAGCCAGGTCAAGCTCATCGCCGAGCCGTGGGACCTCGGCGAGGGCGGCTACCAGGTCGGGGGCTTTCCGCCGCTGTGGACCGAGTGGAACGGGCGATACCGCGACACGGTGCGGGACTACTGGCGCGGCGCGGGAGGCGCGCTCGCCGAGTTCGCGTCGCGCTTCACCGGGTCGAGCGACCTCTACGAGCACTCGGGCCGCAAGCCCATCGCGTCGGTCAACTTCGTCACGTGTCACGACGGCTTCACGCTGCGCGACCTCGTGTCGTACAACGAGAAGCACAACGAGGCCAACGGCGAGGGTGGCATCGACGGCGAGAGCCACAACCGGTCCTGGAACTGCGGTGCCGAGGGGCCGACGTCAGACCCCGCGATCCTGGCCCTGCGCGCCCGCCAGCAGCGCAACTTCCTCGCCACCCTTCTGCTCTCGCAGGGTGTGCCGATGATCAGCCACGGCGACGAGCTCGGCCGCAGTCAGCTCGGCAACAACAACGGCTACTGCCAGGACAACGAGCTCACGTGGGTCGACTGGGACCTCGACGAGGGGGAGGAGGCCCTGCTCGCCTTCACCCAGTCGATCATCCGGCTGCGCCAGGAGAACCCGGTCTTCCGCAGGCGTCGGTTCTTCGCGGGCAGTGCCGACCACGGCGGCGAGAGCGAGCTCGGCGACATCGCGTGGTTCATGCCGAGCGGCGAGCACATGGACGAACCGGCTTGGCACAACTCGCTCGCCAAGTCGGTCATGGTCTTCCTCAACGGGTTGGCGATCCCGGAGCCCGACCGCCGCGGCGAGCGGATCGTCGGCGACTCCTTCCTCGTCATGTTCAACGCTCACTCCGAGTCGATCACCTTCACCCTGCCGGGGGAGGAGTACGGCCGGGTGTGGATCCCCGAGGTCGACACGGCCGCCCGGGAGATCTCCGCCGAGGACCTCGAGCCCGGTTGGCAGGTCGAGGTCGACGCCCGCAGCATCGTCGTCCTGCGCAACCCGCGGGAGTCCGACCTGTGAGCACCGACCGCCGCATCGTGTCGACCTACCGGCTCCAGCTCGGGCCGGATCTGACCTTCGACGAGGCGGCGGCGCAGGTCGCTGGACTCGCGGACCTCGGCGTCTCGCATCTCTACCTGTCGCCGATCCTCCAGGCGTCGCAGGGGTCGACCCACGGTTACGACGTCGTCGACCACTCCCGGCTGGCCGACGGTCTTGGCGGGGCAGCGGGTTTCCGGCGGCTCGTGGCCGCCGCGCACGGCGTGGGGCTGGGACTCGTCGTCGACCTCGTGCCCAACCACATGGCCACTCCCGTCCCCGTCTCGCAGAGTGGCCCGCTCTGGTCGCTGCTGAGGCAGGGCCCGGCATCGCCGTACGCGCGATGGTTCGACATCGACTGGGCCGCCCAGAACGGCAAGGTCCTCTGGCCGGTGCTCGGTGCGCCGCTGGAGAAGGTGCTCGCAGCGGGCGAGCTCACGCTCGACCGCCTCGACGGTGGGCGGGTGGTGCGCTACTTCGAGCACGTCCTTCCGCTGTCGCCGGACTCAGACCCGGACCGTATGCCGCTGGGCTCGCTCCTCGAGCAGCAGCACTACCGCTTGGCGTCCTGGCGCGAGGCGGGGACCGCCCTGAACTACCGGCGCTTCTTCGACGTGACCTCGCTCATCGGCGTCCGTGTGGAGGACCGAGAGGTGTTCGAGGCGACGCACCGGCTCATCGCGGACGCCCTGCGGTCCGGCCAGGTCGACGGCTTGCGCATCGACCACCCGGACGGGCTCGCCGACCCGCGTGCCTACCTCGATGACCTCGCGGCGGCGGCGGGCGCGCCGTGGACCGTGGTCGAGAAGATCCTCGAGGGGGATGAGCAGCTGCCGGCCTCGTGGGCCTGCGCCGGGACGACGGGCTATGACGCGCTCCTGAGAGTCGGGGGAATCTTCCACGATCCTGAGGGGGCGGAGCCGCTCGCGGCGCTCTCGGAGGAGCTCCTCGGGCAACGGCAGGACCTCGAGGCGATGACGGGCGCGGCGAAGGTGCACATCGTGGAGCGAGTCCTCGCTGCCGAGGTCGACCGGCTGCTGCGGCTGATCGGCCGGGCCCTCCCGCACCTGGACCTGGTGCAGGCCCGTCGTGCGCTCGTGGCCCTCCTCGTCGGGATGGACCGCTACCGGGTGTACGTCCGCCCGGACGAACAGCCCGACGCGCTTCACGCGCCAGACGAGACACCGGACCCCGGCGGGGCCGACCCGGCGAGCGAGAGCGATGACGCAGCGATCCTGCACCGGGCGGGGCTCCGCGGGGGCGGCCTGACCGGGGAGGGGCCGGACGAGGCGGTGCTCGAGGCAGTCGTCGACCTCGCCGTGGGCCGGATCCGAGGGGTAGCGGACGTGGCGGCCCAGGGAGACTTCGTCGTCCGGTTCCAGCAGACGTGCGGTCCCGTCATGGCCAAGGGTGTCGAGGACACGACGTTCTACCGGTTCGTGCGGCTCGTCGGACTGAACGAGGTCGGCGGGGACCCCGGCCGCGTCGGCGTGGGGGTCGGCGAGTTCCATTCCTTCGCGGGGCGGCTCGCGCGGGACTGGCCGCTGACGATGACGACGCTCTCGACCCACGACACGAAGCGCTCCGAGGACGTCCGGGCCCGGCTGGCCGTGCTCGCGGAGCGCCCGGGGGCCTGGGCGGACTGGGTGAGAAGGGCGTGGCGGCTGGCAGGGTCGTATCGCACGCAGCAGGTCGATGCGCTGACGGAGTACCTCCTGTGGCAGACCCTCGTCGGCACGTGGCCGATCGACCCGGACCGGCTCACGGCCTACGCCATCAAGGCAGCTCGCGAGGCCAAGCTGCACACGGCCTGGGTGGATGGGGACCCCTCCTACGAGGAGGATCTCGCGCAGTTCTGCGCCGGGCTCGCGACGGACCGCGCCGTGGCGGACCATGTCGCTGACTGGCTGGCGCTGACGGCTGCCGAGGCACGGGCTGTCACCTTGGGCCAGAAGGTGGTCCAGCTCCTCATGCCGGGTGTCCCGGACGTGTACCAGGGGACCGAGGTCGTCGACCTCTCGCTCGTCGACCCCGACAACCGGCGACGGGTCGACCACGCCGGGCGGGCTCATCGGCTCGGCGAGCTCGCTGCGGGTGATCCGCCACGGACTCTCGCGGACGAGAAGCTGCTCGTCACCGCGGCAGCGCTGCGGCTGCGCCGGGAGCGGCCCGACGTGTTCGTCGGGGCGGCGGGCGGCTACGCCCCGCTCGCCGTGTCGGGTGAGCACGCCGTGGCGTTCCGACGCGGGGACGGGGGTGTCGACGACGTCTGCGTGGTCGCGACCAGGCTGGCCGGCAGGCTGGGGGACAGGGGCGGATGGGGAGACGACACTGTCGTGCTCCCCCCGGGCAGGTGGCGCGACCTGCTGGGTCACGGATCGGTTCCGGGCGGGGGCGCGCGACTCGCGGACGTCCTGCCGCTCGGCGGCCTGCCCGTGGCGATCCTCGTCAGGGACGACGTCGGAGGGATCAGCAGATGACACCGATCAGGGTCTGGGCCCCCGAGGCGCAGGTGGTGAGGTGCGTCGTGGGCGCCGACCACCACCCGATGACCGCCGAGGACGACGGGTGGTGGTCATGGACTCCTGACGGCGAGGAATGGTCGGAGCTGGACTACCTCGTGACGGTCGACGGAAGCGACCCCCTCCCAGACCCCCGCAGCGCCTGTCTGCCCTATGGCGTCCACGGCCCGAGCCGAACGTTCGACGCGGGCGACTTCGCCTGGAGCGACGACCGCTGGCGCGGGCCCTGCGACGGCCGGGGCACGCTGGGCGGGGTCTACTACGAGCTGCACGTCGGCACCTTCACCCAGGCCGGCACGCTCACCGGGGCGATCGCCCACCTCGACGACCTCGTCGACCTCGGCGTCGACGTGGTGGAGGTGATGCCTGTCGCAGCGTTCGGCGGCAACCACGGCTGGGGTTACGACGGCGTGCAACCGTTCGCGGTGCACCACCCCTATGGCGGCCCCCGTGCCCTCCAGGAGTTCGTCGATGCCTGCCATGCCCGAGGCCTCGGGGTCTGCCTCGACGTCGTCTACAACCACGTCGGGCCGGTCGGCAACTACCTGTCGACCTTCGGCCCCTACTTCACCGAGCGCCACTCCACTCCGTGGGGACCAGCCCTCAACCTCGACGGGCCGGGCAGCGGCGAGGTCCGCCGGTGGGTCCTGGACAACGCGCTGCGGTGGTTCCGCGACTTCCATGTCGACGCGCTGCGCCTCGACGCGGTCCACGCCTTCCACGACGACTCCCCGCTCCATCTGCTCGCCGAGCTGAGCGACGCGACGGCCGCGTTGTCCGCTGAGCTCGGACGACCCCTCGACCTCGTCGCTGAGAGCGACCTCAACGACCCGGTCATGGTTCTGCCCACGGCTGCCGGCGGTCGGGGCATGACTGCCCAGTGGGACGACGACGTCCACCATGCGCTGCACGTCGCCCTCACCGGTGAGCGCCGGGGATACTACGCGGATTTCGCCGGCGGCACGCAGGCCTGGCCCGACGGGACCCCACTTCGGGTCCTCGCGAAGACACTGACCGAGGTGTTCCTCCATGACGGGCGGTTCTCGACCTTCCGCGGGCAGGTCTGGGGCGCGCCGGTCGATCCGCACCGCGTTTCCGGACACCGCTTCCTGGCCTACCTGCAGAACCATGACCAGGTCGGCAACCGGGCCACCGGTGACCGGATCAGCGAGACGATCTCGCCGGGACAGCAGGCGATCGGGGCTGCGCTCTACCTGCTCTCGCCCTACACGCCCATGGTCTTCATGGGCGAGGAGTGGCGCGCCAGCACGCCCTTCCAGTACTTCACCTCATTCGAGGACCGGTGGCTCGGAGACGCAGTGCGAAAAGGCCGGCGCGAGGAGTTCGCGGCGCACGGATGGTCGGCCGACGACATCCCGGACCCGCAGGACCCCGCCACCCGGAGCGCGTCGATCCTCGACTGGGCGGAGCGCGGTGGACGGGGGCACACGGCGATGCTCGACTTCTACCGCGAGCTGATCAAGGTGCGGCGGCGAGAGCCGGATGCTCGCTCTGGTGATCTCGGCGCGACGCAGGTCGAGGTCGACGACGAGAACGGCTGGCTCATCATGCACCGGCGCAGCATCCACGTCGTGTGCAACTTCCGGCCCCGATCGCAGGTCGTGCCGCTCCGGGGGCTGCAGGTCGAGCGCGTCCTCGCGTCGTGGGCCCGCGCTCCCGTCGTGGACGCGCACGGCATCCGGCTCGACGGCCACGACGTCGCCGTGCTCCGCACTCGCTGAGGTCGACATGACAGCGCGGCGCGCCCTGCCGATCAGGCCTTGACCCGGACCATGCCCTCCTGGGCCGTCGTCGCGATGAGCTGACCGTCCTGGAACATCTGGCCGATCCCCAGCCCGCGGCCGTTCGACGCGGAGGGTGACTCCTGCGCGTAGAGGAACCAGGCGTCGCCGGCGGCCGGCCGGTGGAACCACATCGAATGGTCGAGGCTGGCCACCCGAAGTCGGGGGTCGCCCCACACGAGGCCGTGGCGCCGCAGCACGGGGTCGAGCAGGGAGTAGTCGCTCGCGTAGGCGAGGACCGCCGCGTGGATGAGCGGGTCCCCGGGAAGCTCGCCGACGGCGCGCATCCAGACGTGCTGCTCGGCCAGGGCGCCGCTGGCCGGGCTGAGGAAGCTTGTCTCCTCGATCGGGCGCTGCTCGATGGGCCGTTGGGTGGCGATGTGCTGCGCCGCCGGATGGTCGATGTGGCCGAGCAGGTCGGCCAGTGACCGCAGGCCCTCGGGCCCGGGCAGGTCCGGGACGGGGAGCTGGTGCTCCAGGCCCGGCGCCGGCTCCTGGAACGAGGCGGTGAACGACATGATCGGCGCATCGTTCTGGATGGCGTGGACGCGCCGGGTCGAGAACGACCTGCCGTCCCGCATCTCCTCGACCGCGAACCGGATCGGCAGGGTGTCGTCGCCGGGGCGCATGAAGTAGCCGTGGAGCGAGTGGATCGGGCGGGGCCCCTCGCGCTGCTCCACATCCTTGAGGGTGAGTCCGGCAGCCATGACGCACTGGGCGAGCACCTGTCCGCCGAAGACCCGGTTGTGGGGCATCCGCTGGCTGCGCCCCTCGAAGACCCGCGCCTCGGTGGCCCCGATGGAGGAGGCGGCGCTGGCGCCCGGGATCCCTGTGACGGAGATCTTGGCCGTGCCCAGCTCCCGGAGGGTGAGCACATCGATGAGGTCCTCGATCGGCGTCAGTGCCGCAGTGGCGTCGTCTGTCACAGCGACGACCCTAGCCCCCGTCCCCGACGCGTCACGCACGGCTGCCGGATCAGGCCTCCAGCGCCAGGGCGAGCGGGAGCACGGCGTGTGCCCCCGCCTCCCGCAGCAGCGCGCTCGCCACGGTCAGGGTCCACCGGGAGTCCGCGACGTCGTCGACGAGGAGCAGCGGACCGCGCATGCCGCTGAGTGCCTTCCTCAGGTCGGCGCCGACCTCCAGCCGCCCCCAGATGCTGGCCAGGCGGAACGCGCTGTTTCCGCCCGGGTCGCCGACCGGGCCGCCGTCGACGAGGTCGAGGCTCCCGAGATAAGGCAGCCGGCCGAGCTCTCCGATGCCGGCCGCGAGCGACGCCACGAGCTGGGGCCGACGACGCGAGGGAACCGACACGATCGCGACAGGGCGCTCGGCCCAGCCCCAGGCCCGCAGCACCTCGACGACCGCGCGCAGGACCTCAGGGGGAACCTGTCGGTCCGGGCCGTCGGACGACGCGCGGAGCAGCTCGCGCAGCCGATGACCCCAGCCGAGGTCGCTGAGCCTCGCGACCGCGCGCCCCTCCGACATGGCCACCTCGGGTGCGATGCGTCCCTTGACGGGCACGCCGAGTCGGTCCATCCCGGTCGGCCACTGGGCGCGGGGCTCGAGGGGGACGCCGGGCTGCTCGAGACGGGAGCGGGCCGTGTTGACCGCGGCCTCGGGGATCTCGGTCGCGAACCACGCCCCGGCGCAGCGGTCGCAGCGGCCGCAGTCCTGCGCCGTGTCGTCGTCGAGGCAGCGCTGGAGGAAGGCCATCCGGCAGGCGTCGGTGCGCTCGTAGTCGACCATGAGCTGCTGCTCCCGGTCCCTGGCCTGGGCGACGCGCTCGTAGCGCTCGGCGTCGTAGGTCCACGGGCGGCCGGTCGAGGTCCACCCGCCCGGGACCCGTTGCACCGCGCCGTCGACGTCGAGGACCTTGAGGAGCAGCTCGAGGCGAGTGCGCCGAACGTCGACGATCGACTCCAGGGCCACCGTGGACAGCGGCCGTCCGCTCTCGGCCAGGGCGCGCAGGACCGCATCCGCCTGGTCCTGGCGCGGCATGGAGGCGGAGGCGAAGTAGCGCCAGATGTCCTTGTCCTCCGGCCCCGGCATGAGCAGGACGTCGGCGCGCTCCGTGGCGCGGCCGGCGCGGCCGACCTGCTGGTAGTACGCGACGGGCGACGAGGGTGCTCCGAGGTGCAGCACGAAACCGAGGTCAGGCTTGTCGAAGCCCATGCCCAGCGCCGACGTCGCCACGAGCGCCTTGAGCGCGTTGTCGCGCAGGGCCTCCTCGAGCCGGATGCGCTCCGCAGGCTCGGTGCGCCCGGTGTAGGCCGCGACGTCGTGCCCGGCGTCGCGGAGGGCTGCGGCCACGTCCTCGGCGGCCGCAACCGTCAGGGCGTAGACGATGCCGGACCCCGGCAGGTCCTCGAGATGGGCGATGAGCCAGGCGAGCCGCTGCTCGGGGGCAGCCAGCGGGAGGACGCCGAGGCGCAACGAGGCCCGCGCCAGCGGACCGCGGAGAGTGAGCACGTCGCGACTCGCCGGGCCTGCCTCACTGCCCGCCGAGAGCTGCTCCACGACGTCCGTCACGACGCGTGCGTTGGCCGTGGCCGTCGTCGCGAGGACCGGGGTCCCCTCGGGAAGCGTCGTGAGCAGGTCGCGGATCCGGCGGTAGTCGGGGCGGAAGTCGTGGCCCCAGTCGCTGATGCAGTGCGCTTCGTCGACGACGAGCAGGCCGCAGGACGCCGCGAGCGCCGGGAGCTGCTCGTCGCGGAACCGTGGGTTGTTGAGGCGCTCGGGGCTGACGAGGAGCACGTCGACCTCGCCCCGCGACAGCGCCCCGGAGATGGCGCCCCACTCGTCAGCGTTCGTCGAGTTGAGCGTGACGGCCCGGATGCCGGCCCGCTCCGCCGCTGCGATCTGGTCGCGCATCAGCGCCAGCAGCGGCGAGACGATGACGGTCGGACCAGCACCCTCCGCGCGCCGCAGCGCCGTCGCCACGAAGTACACGGCCGACTTCCCCCACCCGGTGCGCTGGACGACGAGCACCCGTCCGTGCGTGGCCACGAGGGCCTCGATCGCCTCGAGCTGGCCGTCCCGGAAGTCGACGTCCTCTCGGCCCACGAGTCGGCGCAGCGCCACGGTGGCGCGCTCGCGAAGGTCGAGGGCGGCGGGGGCGGCGGGGGAGCTCGGCATGACCCCAACCTACGTCGCCCCGGTGACCGGGCTCAGCGGCATACGGCCCGGTGTGGGTAAGGCGAGACGCGAGGGAGGAGATGTGGACAACCCTGCAAGGATGCCGACATGGAGCCGTACGCCGCCCACGTGTCCCTGCGCTGGTCCGACATGGATGCCTACGCCCACATCAACAACGTCCAGTTCCTCCGGCTGCTCGAGGACGCGCGCGTCATCGCGTTCCGCGACTGGTTCGACCGCGCCGACGGCGGCGGGCGGAGCCTGCTCGACGAGGGTGTGCTCGTCTCGCGGCACGAGATCGAGTACCGCCGGCCGCTGGGCTTCCGTCACGAGCCCGTGGAGATCCGGATGTGGGTCTCGCGGATCGGGGGCGCCGGTTTCGACGTCGCCTACATCGTCACCGACCCCGACGGACTCGATGGTCCCGGACGCAACTCGGGCGGCGACACCGGCCCGCACCGCGGGCCCGTCTACGCCGTGGCGGAGACCGAGCTCGCCCTCTACGACTTCTCCGAGTCGAAGCCGCGTCGGATGCGCCCCGCGGAACGGGAGTCGCTCGCGGTGCGACTCGGCGGCGACGCGCCCTTCAGGCGGAGGCGTCGGTGAGCGCCGTCGTGGAGCAGATCGACTTCGGCGACCCCCGCGCCCTGACCGACCTGTCGACGTTCGTCGGGCGCGCCCGAGTCGCCGCTCCGGACGGCGCCGTGCGGCTCCAGGCACCCGTGCCCGGCGTGCTCGTCGTCACCGTCGCCGTGCTCGAGGGTGCCGGCCTCCTGGGCGAGGGGACCGTGCTCGGCCTGCGAGCCGTGCCCGTCCGGGCGGCTCCTGCAGGGATCGACGCCACCGTGACCTTCGCCTCGGTGAACGACCGTCTGGCCCGGCACGGCGTGGGGGAGACGACGCTTCGCGTGCCGCCGACCAGGGTGTCGCCGCCGTGGGCCGGCCTGACGCCGCCGCGTGAGGGCTGGGAGCGCGTCGGGTCCCTCGAGGCCGCCGACCTCACCTCTGTCGCGGAGCAGGGCATCGCCGCCATCGCCGAAGGGGCACCAGAGGGCTCCGGTGGTGCGGCCGTGACCGCGCTGCGCCGCCGGGTCTGGGGCGCCATGAGCGAGACCGTGCCCCCGATCCGCGCCGGACTCGCCTTCGGGGCCCACGTGCTCGGCTTCCTCCGCGAGGGTGAGGCGGCGACGGTCGCGACCTGCGGGCGATGGACCCGGTTGAGCACCTCGCGCGGCCATGTCCTCGTCCGCTGAGGGACGCTGCCTCGGTCGCCCCGCCGACGAGCCGCGCGGGTGAGCCTCAGCTGACGCCGGTCCACAGGCCGCGTGCCGTGAGCACCTCCTTGAGCACCTCGATGCGGTCACTGACCAGGCCATCCACGCCGAGGTCGAGGAAGTGGTGCATCTGCTCTGCGTCGTCGACGGTCCACACGTGCACCTGCTTGCCGAAGTGGTGGGCAGCCTCGACGAGCTTGCCGGTCACGACCGTGACCTCCCGCCCTCCGAGCACGTGGGTGGGGGGCACCTGGAAGACGTCGGCGGGTGTGCGCAGCAGTCGCGAGAGCACCCGGGGTCCGAACCGCATGAGGATGGTGCCGGCGTGTGCGGCGGCGGTCGCGACCCGGCCGGCGGAGACCTTCCGGAACGCGGTGATCTCCCGCTGCGAGAAGGAGCCGACGCAGACCGAGTCGTGCAGTCCGCGTGCCGCGATGATCTCCCACAGCAGGTCGGCCGTGCGAGGCGCCTTGAGGTCGATGTTGAGCCTGATGCCGGGGAAGGCGTCGAGGACCTCGGTGAGCAGGGGCACGTGCTCGCCGTGACCGACCCGGGCCCACCGCACCGTGTCCCAGTCCAGGGCGCCGATGCGGCCCTGCATGTCCGACACCCGGTCGAGCCGGTCGTCGTGGAACGCGACGAGGCGTCCGTCGCGGGTGGCGTGCACATCGGTCTCGAGATGGGTGTAGCCGAGCGCGACCGCATTGCGGAAGGCGGTCATGGTGTTCTCGATGCCGAGGTTGGGCTCGTAGAGCGCCCCGCCGCGGTGCGCGAGGGCGACGGGCCTCTGGGCCAGGTACGGCCGGGTGGTCATGACGCCGAGGGTAGTCGTCGCGCGGCCCCGCACCGTGGTGCCGGGCGAAGAGCCAGTCGTTGGCTCGGCACCACGCCCGTGTCGGAGCGGTCTTCCGGGGCCTGGGCCGGGGGCGAGGTCAGGACCAGGCCGCCCAGACCGCGACATCCGGGGGGACGAGGCCTCCCTCGAGCGGTCCGGACGCCACGATGACCTCGGCGTCGCCCGGGACCGCCACCGGCTCCCGGCCGAGGTTCGCGACGACGAGCAGGGGCCGGCCCTCGGTGCCGCCGTTGACGAAGGCGACGACGTCGCGGCCGTAGCCCTCGACGAGGGCCAGGGATCCCGACCCGAGGGACAGCTCGCGCCGCACACGCAGCAGGGAACGGTAGAGCTCCAGCGTCGATCCCGACACGCCCTCCTGCTGGTCGACGGCGCAGGCGCCGTAGGCGGCGGGTTGCGGCAACCACGTCGCGGCGGTGGGGCCGAAGCCGAGCGCGGGCACGTCCTTGGCCCAGGGGAAGGGCACCCGGCAGCCGTCGCGCCCCTTCTCCGCCCCTCCGGTGCGGTGGAAGGCGGGGTCCTGACGAAGGTCGTCCGGCAGGTCGGTCGACTCCGGCAGACCGAGCTCCTCCCCCTGGAAGAGGTAGGCGCTCCCCGGTAGGCCGAGCATCAGGGTCGTCGCGGCGCGGGCCCGCCGCAGGCCGAGCTCGCGGTCCGGCTGGGGGTCCTCGGCGCCGATCCCGTTGGGGCGCGGCGTCCCCGGCGGGAAACCGAGCCGGCTCGCGTGACGCACGACATCGTGGTTCGAGAGGACCCAGGTGGACGGGGCGCCCACGGCGTCCGCGGCTTGCAGCGACCGTTCGATGACCGCGACGAGGTCCTCGGCGATCCACGGGGTGCCGAGGAAGTCGAAGTTGAAGGCCTGGTGCATCTCGTCGGACCGGACGTACCTGGCGGCGCGGTCCTGCGGCTCGACCCACGCCTCGGCGCAGAGGATCCGGTCCGGGGGACCGTAGGAGTCGAGCACGCGGCGCCACGAGCGGTAGATGTCGTGGACGCCGTCCTGGTCCCAGTAGGGCGTGTAGTGGGTGGGCTCGGGCGCCTGGCCGTCGAGGACGTGCGCCGCGGCATCCTCGGTGTCGCCGAGCAGGTGGGTGCGGGCCCGGTGGTCGGGCAGGCCCTCCTTCTTGACGAGCCCATGGGCGACGTCGACACGGAAGCCGTCCACGCCGCGGTCGAGCCAGAAGCGGAGCACCTCCTCGAACTCCTCGTGGACCTCCCGGTTGTCCCAGTTGAAGTCGGGCTGCGCGGGGTCGAACAAGTGGAGGTACCACTGGCCGGGCGAGCCGTCCGCATCGCTCACGCGCGTCCAGGCCGGGCCGCCGAAGACGGACTCCCAGTTGTTCGGCGGCGCCTCCCCGTCCGTCCCCGTCCCGTCGCGGAAGTGGTAGCGATCGCGCTCCCGCGACCCGGGACCCGCTGCGAGTGCGGCGCGGAACCATGGGTGCTCGACGGAGCTGTGGTTCGGGACGAGGTCGACGACGACGCGAAGACCGAGCTCGTGTGCGCGCGTGATGAGCGCGTCGGCGTCGGCGAGCGCGCCGAAGAGCCGGTCGACGTCGCGGTAGTCCGCCACGTCGTAGCCGGCATCGACCTGGGGACTCCGGTAGAAGGGGGACAGCCAGAGGGCATCGACCCCGAGGTCGCGAAGGTGGCCGAGACGAGCGGTGATGCCGGGGAGGTCGCCGATGCCGTCGCCGTCGGAGTCGGCCCACGACCGGGGGTAGACCTGGTAGATCACGGCGTGCCGCCACCAGGGCGCGTCGGGAGGGTCGGCGGCGTGCACGGGTGCAGCCACCCGCAGGGACGGCGGGGTGAGGGTGGTGAGGGTGGCGAGGTTGGTGGGCGGGCGCGGCGTCACGCCGGCCATGATCGGGCATCCCCGAGCAAAAACCAAACAGATCCTGCAAGTTCTTGCAGGGTGAGTGGCGTGTCGGAGGTGGGTGGTAGGCAGGACGGATGAGGTTCGGATTCGTTGTTCCGTATGCCGCTGAGCTGGAGTTCGCCGACCTCGCCGAGGTGGGCGAGCAGCAAGGGTGGGACGGGATCTTCACCTGGGAGGCGCTCTACGGCATCGACGCGTGGGTCGAGCTCGGCGCCGCCGCGATGGCGACCTCGTCGATCCGGCTCGGCACCCTGCTGACCCCGGCATCCCGGCACCGGCCGTGGGACCTGGCCTCGAAGGTCGGTTCCGTCGACCGGATCAGCGGGGGTCGTGCCGTCATGTCAGTGGGGCTCGGAGCGCTCCATCCCGGCTGGCTCGCCTTCGAGGCCGACGAAGGGCGCGCCGTGCGGGCCAAGAAGCTCGACGAGTCGCTCGCCATCTTTGCGGGCCTCCTCGGAGGGGACCCGGAGTTCACCTTCAGCGGCGAGCACTACTCAGCCGGCCGCAACGACTTCATGCTGCCGCCGCCGACGCCCCAGCGGCCGCACCCGCCCGTCTGGGTCGTCGGGTCCGCCGCGGTCGGCAGGGACGGGCGGCAGCGGTCGCTCGAGCGAGCTGCTCGGTGGCAGGGCGTCATCCCGGCGATCCAGCCGCCCTCGGAGGGCGCCCCGAAGACCCTCGACCAGTTCGCCGCGGTCATCGACGGCGTGCGGGCGCTACGGGCCGCGTCCGGGCTCACGATGGACGGCTACGACGCGGTGATCGAGGCCGACTCGCACGGGTCGTTCACTGCTCTCGAGCCGGCGGACCCGGAGGCGTGGGAGCAGGCTGGGGCGACGTGGTGGATCGAGAGCTGGTGGGACCTCCCCGAGGGGCCGGACGGCGTGGCGGAGCTGCGCCGCCGGGTCGAGGCGGGACCCCCACGGCGATGACGTGGCTCCCGCTAGCGTCGGGGGCGTGACGACGACCTTCGTGACCGCGGCCTTCTGCATTCTCGACGGGGACCGGCTGCTCACTGTCCGGAAGGCCGGCTCGAGCCGGTTCCAGCTGCCCGGCGGCAAGATCGACCCGGGCGAGACGCCGCGGCAGGCAGCCGTCCGCGAGGCGCTGGAAGAGGTCGGCGTCGACCTCGCCGGGGTGCCGGACGCAGCCCTGGGTCGGTTCCACGAGGTGGCGGCCAACGAGCCGGGGGCGTTCGTCGATGCCACCGTCTTCGTCGCCGCACTGCCGGCGGGGGCCGACCCCGCGCCGCGGGCCGAGATCGCGGAGCAGCGCTGGCTGTGCATCGACGACGAGCTGCCCGAGGACCTCGCTCCACTGCTTGCCAGGCACGTGGTCCCGGCGCTACGCGTCCACCGGGCACGCGCCTGACCGACGAGCCGCCCACCGCCGCGTCGAGTGGCCCCGATCTCCACA
>NZ_JAJJPG010000020.1:12460-38575 GCF_032907665.1 Intrasporangium sp. | reverse complement strand
TGCCGCGCATCATCGCCTCGTGGGTCCGCTCGACGAGCAGGCGCGACTCCTCGTCGACGTCACCGACGAGGTAGGTCGCGTCCGTGTCGCCGTGGACCCCGTCGACGTAGGCCGTGACGTCGATGTTGACGATGTCGCCGTCCTCGAGCGGACGGGCGTCCGGGATGCCGTGGCAGATCACCTCGTTGACGCTGGTGCACACGGACTTGGGGAACGCCTTGTAGCCGAGCGGCGACGGATACGCGCCGTGGTCGATGAGGTATTCGTGGGCCACGGCGTCGAGCTCGTCGGTCGTCACGCCGGGCGCGATGCGTTCCGCCGCGGCCGCCATGGCACGGGCCGCGATCCGGCCGGCCACCCGCATCCTCTCGATCGTCTCCGCGTCCTTGATCCGGACGTCTCCGTCCTCGCGGGGCTGCGGCACGTCGACGTAGTGCGGCCGCGGGATCGAGGCGGGCACGGGTCGGCGCGGCGACAACGGGTGAGGTGCGACACGGGCGCGGGTCAACGGCATACGGTGGAGTCTAGGTCGTCCACGCCGGTGGCCCCATGGGCGTTCGCCCGGCGAACCCGTCGAGAGGGAGTGGTATGAGCTTCTGGTACAACGTGCGGACCGGTGAGGTCGAGACCGACGAGAACCGCAGTCGGGCAGACGAGGTGATGGGTCCCTACGAGACCGTGGAAGAGGCGCGCCAGGCGCTCGAGACCGCCCGGGCCCGGACCGAGAAGTGGGACGAGGAGGACCGTGAGTGGGAGCAGAAGAACGCTGCTCCCGGCTGGGACGACGAGGGACTCGACGACTGACCGACCCGGGATCAGGAGTCGAAGGAGTGCTCGGCAGCCGGGAAGGCACCTGACTCGACGTCCGCGGCATACGCCTGCGCGGCTTCGAGGAGAGTGCCCCGCAGGTCGGCGTACTTCTTGACGAAGCGCGGCGCCTTCCCTCCACGGAGACCGGCGAAGTCGCTCCACACGAGGACCTGTGCGTCGGTCCCCGGGCCCGCGCCGATGCCCACCGTGGGGATCGACAGGACCTCGGTCACGCGCGCCGCGACGGGCGCGGGGACCATCTCGAGGACGACAGCGAAGGCACCCGCGGCCTCGAGGGAGCGGGCCTCGTCGACGAGCGCGTCTGCCGCGTCGCCGCGACCCTGGACCCGGTAGCCGCCGAGCTGGTGCTCGCTCTGCGGGGTGAACCCGACGTGGGCCATGACAGGGATGCCCGCCGAGGTCAGTGCCGCGACGAGCGGGGCCATCGCCTCGCCGCCCTCGAGCTTGACGGCATGGGCCCGGCCCTCCTTCATGAACCGGACCGCCGTCTCGAAGCCCTGCTCGATGGTGGCCCCGTAGGAGCCGAAGGGAAGGTCGGCGATGACAAGAGCCCGCTTCGCGTTGGCGCTGACCGCCCGCACGAGCGGGATGAGCTCGTCGACCGTGACGGGCACCGTGGTGTCGTAGCCGTAGACGTTGTTGCCGGCTGAGTCACCGACGAGCAGGGCGGGAATGCCCGCCTCGTCGAAGATCTGCGCGGAGTACATGTCGTAGGCGGTGAGCATCGCCCACCTGCGGCCCTCCGCCTTCATCGCCTGCAGGTGCGGGATGCGCACTCGTCGGGCCGGGGCGCCGCCGGGTCCCCCGACTGTGCCGGACTGCTGCGCCGGGGAGCCGTAGGGGTTCGGCTCCTCCGGGCTCGGGACGGGTCCGGCAGCGTCAGCGGCGTCGCTCATGGGGCCGATCCTAGGACGCCGGCCGCGACCGTGGCCGACCCTGGCCCTGTGGGGTGCGGCACGTCGTCCGCACGGTTTACACCTGCGAAACAGGGATGCGGCAGGATCGACACATGGACCGTCAGGAAGAGTTCGTGCTGCGCACCATCGAGGAGCGCGACATCCGCTTCGTCAGGCTCTGGTTCACCGACGTGCTCGGCACCCTGAAGTCCGTCGCCGTCGCGCCGGCCGAGCTCGAGGGCGCCTTCGCGGAGGGAATCGGCTTCGACGGTTCGGCGATCGAGGGCTTCGCGCGCATCTACGAGGCCGACATGCTCGCCAAGCCCGACCCCTCGACCTTCCAGATCCTCCCGTGGCGCGGGGACCCGCCGGGCACTGCCCGCATGTTCTGTGACCTCCAGATGCCCGACGGCTCGCCGAGCTTCGCCGACCCGCGCCACGTCCTCCAACGCGCGCTCGACAAGGCGGCCGACCTCGGCTTCACCTTCTACACGCACCCGGAGATCGAGTTCTTCCTCCTCGAGCAGGAGCCCGGCCCGGACGGTCGCCCGGTCCCGGTCGACGACGCCGGCTACTTCGACCACGTGCCGCGCGGGATGGGGCACGACTTCCGCCGCGCCGCCATCACGATGCTCGAGAACATGGGCATCTCGGTGGAGTTCAGCCATCACGAGGGCGCTCCGGGCCAGAACGAGATCGACCTGCGTTACGCCGATGCCCTGAGCACGGCGGACAACATCATGACCTTCCGCACGGTCGTCAAGGAGGTCGCGCTCTCCCAGGGCGTCTACGCCACGTTCATGCCCAAACCCTTCACCGAGCACCCCGGCTCCGGGATGCACACCCACCTGTCGCTCTTCGAGGGCGACGCCAACGCGTTCTACGAGGCGGGCGCCCCCTACCAGCTGAGCAAGGTCGCGCGACAGTTCATCGCGGGACTCATCGTCCACGGGGCAGAGATCACCGCGGTGACCAACCAGTGGGTCAACTCCTACAAGCGTCTCTGGGGAGGGGGAGAGGCACCCGCCCACCTCACGTGGGGCCACAACAACCGGTCCGCCCTCGTCCGGGTTCCCATGCACAAGCCGAGCAAGGGCCAGTCGACCCGGATCGAGGTCCGCTCCATCGACGCCGCCTGCAACCCCTACCTCGCGTTCGCGGTGCTCCTCGGCGCGGGACTGAAGGGGATCGAGGAGGGCTACGAGCTCCCGCCGGAGTCCGAGGACGACGTGTGGCGCCTCACCGACGCGGAGCGGCGTGCCATGGGGATCAAGCCGCTGCCCGAGTCCCTCGGCTCGGCCATCGAGCAGATGCAGCAGAGCGAGCTCGTGGCCGAGATCCTCGGCGAGCACGTCTTCGACTTCTTCCTGCGCAACAAGCGCCAGGAGTGGCTCGACTACCGGCACGACGTGTCGCGGTTCGAGCTCGACCGCTACCTGCCCCGCCTCTGACGCGGACCGGCGGCTGACATCGGATGACCCCGCGCACGACGACGACGGTCGGCACGCTGGTGCGTCTCGGCTTCGCCGCGCCGGACCGGGCCGTCGGGCTCCTTGCCGACCCCGCCCTGTCCCCTCTCGAGGCCGCTGACGGGACGCCGGGCCTGCCGGACGACCTCCTCCAGGCGATCGGGGAGACGGCAGACCCCGACCAGGCCCTGCTCGGGCTCATCCGCGTCCTCGACTCGCTCGCGGCCCAGGGCGACACCGCCGTGCTGCGGGCCCTCGCCGACGAGCTGCTCGTCGGTGGACCGGGTCGGGACCGAGTGCTCGGAGTCCTCGGCGCCTCGACGGCGCTCGTCGACGAGCTCGTCCGGCACCCACGTCACTGGGTCGACGCGGCCCGGGCGGAGCGGCATACGGCAGATGAGGTGCGGGCCGAGCTGGTTGCCGCTGTGACGACGGGACGGGGGGACCGCACGGCCCTCGACGCGCTGCGCATCGCGTACCGGCGCGGGCTGCTGAGGATCGCCGCACGCGACATCACGTCCGCCGACCCGCTCGCCGACATGCCCCACGTGGGGCAGGCGCTCGCCGAGCTCGCCGAGGCCGCCCTCGAGGCGGCGCTGGTGATCGCCCGCGAGGAGTTCGGGCACGGACACGAGCAGTGCCGCCTCGCGATCATCGGGATGGGCAAGACCGGTGGGGGAGAGCTGAACTACGTCAGCGACGTCGACGTCATCTTCGTCGTGGAGCCGGCAGAGGGGGTCGACGAGGACACCGCACTGCGCATCGGCACCTCGCTCGCCGCCGCCACGATGCGCGCGTGCGCGACTCCCACCGCCGAGGGTTCCCTGTGGCCCGTCGACGCCGCCCTCCGCCCTGAGGGAAAGCAGGGGCCACTCGTGCGCACCATCCGCAGCCACAAGGCGTACTACGAGCGGTGGGCCAAGACCTGGGAGTTCCAGGCCCTCCTCAAGGCCTGGGTGTCGGCGGGGGACCGCGAGGTGGGCCTGCGCTACAAGGAGGAGATCTCGCCACTCGTGTGGGAGGCGGCGAGCCGAGACCACTTCGTCGAGGACGTCCAGGCGATGCGTCGCCGGGTCGAGCAGCACGTGCCCGCGAACGAGGCCGCACGCCAGCTCAAGCTCGGCCCCGGCGGCCTGCGCGACGTCGAGTTCAGCGTGCAGCTGCTCCAGCTCGTCCATGGCCGCACCGACGCGTCCCTGCGCTCCGCGACCACCCTCGAGGCGCTGGCCGCACTCTCGAAGGGTGGCTACGTCGCCCGCGACGACGCCGCGACGCTCGACCGCGCGTACCGACACCTGCGCTGCCTGGAACACCGCATCCAGCTGCACCGCCTGCGCCGCACGCACCTCATGCCCGACACCCCGGCGGACCTCCGGCGGCTCGGCCGGGCGATGGGGCACCGGACCCACCCCGACGAGGCCGTGGTCGCCGACCGGCAGGCCGTCGCCCGCGAGGTCAGGCGCATCCACGAGCGGCTGTTCTACCGACCCCTGCTCGCGGCCGCGGCGAGGCTGAGCCCGGACGAGGTCGGGCTCTCTCCGGAGGCGGCACGCGAGCGGCTCCTCGCTCTCGGCTTCCGCGACCCCGCCGGAGCGCTGCGTCACATCGAAGCCCTGACGACCGGGGTGAGCCGGCGTGCGGCGATCCAGCGCACCCTGCTGCCCGTCATGCTCGGGTGGTTCGCCGACGAGGCCGACCCGGACGCCGGGCTGTTGTCCTTCCGACGGGTGTCCGACGAGCTCGGGACGACGCACTGGTATCTCAAGATGCTCCGGGACGAGGGACGTGCGGCCGACCGGCTGGCCCACAGCCTGGCCCGCAGCCGCTACGCCGCCGACCTGCTCATCCGCTCGCCCGAGAGCGTGGCAATGCTCGGCGACCCCGGGGGCCTCGCGCCGCGCTCCCGAGACGCCCTGACGACGACGATGCGCGCTGCCGCCGGACGGCGAGAGAGCGGAGCGGACGCGGTCACCGCCGTCCGGGCGATCCGGCGCAACGAGGTGCTCCGGATCGTCATGGCCGACCTCGCGGGCGAGCTCGACGTGCTCGAGGTCGGGGCCGCCCTCACGGACCTCGCCGCTGCAACGATCACGGTCTCCCTCGAAGCCGCGACGGCGGAGGTCGAGCGGCGCGAGGGCGTGTCACTCGACGGCGACATCCTCGTGGTCGGGATGGGCAGCCTCGGTGGCGGGGAGATGGGCTACGCCTCGGACGCCGACGTCATGTTCGTCCACCGGGCCCACGCCGGCGATGACGCGGCCGATGACGCGGGCATGCAGGCGCGGGCGACCCTCGTCGTCCAGGAGCTGCGCAAGCTGCTCACCGCAGGCGCGAGCGAGCCGCCGCTCCCGCTCGACGCGGACCTGCGACCCGAGGGCAAGAACGGCCCCCTCGTGCGCAGCCTCGCCGCCTATCGCACGTACTACGAGCGGTGGGCCCTGACCTGGGAGTTCCAGGCGCTCCTGCGCGCGACGCCGCTGGCCGGCCCGGACGACCTGGCCGCGGACTTCGCCGACCTGATCAACCCGCTGCGTTGGCCCGAGGGGGGCCTCACCGAGCAGCAGGCGCGGGACATCCGTCTGCTCAAGGCGCGGGTCGAGTCGGAGCGGCTGCCGCGCGGAGCCGATCCGAGCACCCACATGAAGCTCGGCCGAGGAGGCCTGACGGACGTCGAGTGGACCGTTCAGCTCCAGCAGCTCATGCACGCGCATGCGACGCCGAGCCTCCGCGTCACCGGCACCCTGCCCGCCCTCGAGGCCCTGGGTGCAGAGGGGTTCGTCCCGGCGTCCGACGTCGCGTCGCTGCGGGAGGCCTGGCTCCTCGCTACCCGGTTGCGCAACGCCGGCGTCCTCTGGCGCGGGCGGGCCGTCGACAGTGTCCCCGTCGACCTGCGGGACGCGGACGGGATGGGCCGGATCATCGGTCGTCCCGCCGGCGACGGAGCGGGTCTCGTCGAGGCGTGGCGGCGGGTGGCGCGCCGTGCTCGGCAGGCGGCCAGTTTCAACTTTTACGACTCCCCACCTCGGGGTAGCGTCGTGCCGTGATCGAGCGCAGGGGAGGTCAGGTCCGCGTACCGTCCTACGCGGAGATGCTCCGGGTCCCCAGCTACCTGCCGATCTTCCTGGCGAACGCGCTGTCGATGTGGGGCGACTACGTCGCTCGCGTGACGATCGCCGCGGTCGTCTTCGAGCGCACCCGCTCGCCGCTGGCCACTGCGACGACCCTCGCCATCAGCTTCGTCCCGACGTTCCTCGGTCGCAGCCTGCTCGGCCCCTTCGTCGACCGGTTCCGCTACAAGTTCGTCCTCGTCATCAGCCACGTGGCGCGTGCGCTCTGCGTGCTCGGCCTCATCTGGCTCGTCACGACGGCAGCGCCGCTCGTGTGGATCTTCACAGCGCTCTTCGTCCTCGAGCTGATCGGCGGCGCAGCGAGCGCGTCGAACCTCGTGCTCGTCACCGACCTCTTCGAGCACGACCGGCCACTCTATGCGCGCGCCGTCGCCCTCAGCGCCATGGCGGAGCAGGTCAACCAGGCGCTCGGGCTCGCTCTCGGGGGTGGGCTCGTCGCCCTCGTCGGACCCCGGGTGGGTCTGCTCATCGACTTCGCGACGTTCATCATCGCCGCCATCGTCATCCTCGTCGTCGTCCAGCTGCGTCCCGTCCACGGCAACCGGGGCAAGGGGGTGCGCGGCTTCGTCCACGACCTGGGGACCGCGATCGGCGATCTCGCTCGCAACACGGTGCTCGCCCGGCTCATCGCCCTGAGCGCTGCCGCCAGCCTGGGCATCGCCGCACCCGAGGCGCTCGCGATTCCCATCGCCGGCGACAACGGGTGGGGCGGATTCCTCATGGCCACGCCCATCGTGGGCGCCGTCGTCGGGATCGTCATCATCGGGCGACTCGACGTCCACCGGCAGAACGCCTCGATCGTGCCTCTCGCCGTCGCCATGCCCGTGCCGCTCCTCGTCACGGCCTTCCACCCGCCACTGGCCGTGCTCGTCGTGGTGTTCTTCTTCAGTGGCCTCCTGCAGGCCTTCATGGTCCCCCTCCAGGCGACCTTCGCCCTCGCCACCGCGCCGGAGATGCGGGGCCGCATCTTCAGCCTCGCGGGGTCCATCGCGGTCCTGGCTGCCGGCGCGAGCTACCTCGGTGCCGGCTGGGTCGGGCAGCACACCAACGCCTATCTGGGCGTGACGATCTGCGCCGCGATCTGTCTGGGCCTCATCCTGGTGCTCGGGCTGACCTGGCCACACCAGCGCGTGACGGCGACCGTCGAGCGGGCCTATGCGTCGCCGCGCTCCACGCGCGCTGCGTGAGCGAGTCGTGATGATGCCGTATGCCGCTGAGCCGGCCGCTGCTCGCTGCCTGACCGCTCCGTCCGGTTGAGAGGGCCAGGCAGCGCATGACCGCGTACTCCGCGCACTCCGAGCAGCGGGCGCAGCGGGCGCAGCGGGCGCAGCGGGCGCAGCGGAGGACTCAGCGAGGTGATCGCCTGCTGGGCGTCGCTCGTGTCGCGTGATGATAGGCGTCCACCCACGCGTGGGCCGTGACGTCGCGAGGAAGGTCGCGCTCACGCACCCCGTGGGCTCGTCGCCACGTGCGGAGCGTCGCCTTGGAGAGCCCGTGCCGTCTGAGGATCTCGGCGATTCCCCGTCCGCGCCCGCTGAAGGCCGAGGCGACGAACTGCTGGTAGGCGTGTTGATCGTCCTCGGCAAGCAGCGTCTCCCGACGGCGGTCGACGACAAGGATCCCGCCGTCCACGCTGGGCCGGGGCGCAAAGGACGAGGACGGGACGCGCCGGTCCAGCCTGAACTCGTACCACGGCCACCACTGCGCCGTGAGCAACGTCGTCCCCCCGACCGCCGCGCGCTTGCGAGCCACCTCCCACTGGGTGAGGAGGACGGCCCGTCGCCAGTGCCGCAGTGCGAGCAGGCGCCGGATCACCGGGGTGGTCAGGTGGAAGGGGACGTTGCAGACCAGGTCGTGAGGCGCCTCCGGGGGCGCGTGGCGCAGGATGTCGCAGCGGCTGACCGTCACGCGGTCTCCCACTGCCTGCCGGAGGCGCGCGATCGATCGGGGGTCGAGCTCGACCGCTTCGACGGGTCGACCCAGTCGAATGAGTGGCCGGGTGATCGCACCGCGACCGGCCGCCCATTCGACAATCGGCAGGGGCGGCTCTGCGGCCCGGACCAACGTGACGATTCGTGCGGCAACTCTGCGGTCGATGAGGTGGTTCTGGCCCAGCTCGTGCGGGCCGGGAAGGGTCCGTGACATCGGGGATGCTCCTGCTGTCGGCGTGACGCCGGGCAGCACGAAGCACCGCCCGGCCGGGTGGTTGGCCGACGGTGCGGAGCAGTCGCTTCGAGGAGAGTCCGGTCAGTCGTTCCGCACCGTCAGTGGGCGGAACGCAGCCGTATGAAGTACGTCATGACCGTCCACCCTAGCGAGGCACGGGAAGCGGCGCTCGCGGATTTCGGTGTGGGGCAAGGGGTCTCAGCCTCGAAGGCTGCGGCGAACCACGTCTCGGGACGCATGAGCCGCTTGCCGTCGGCCATCCCTGCCACGTAGCGGTATCGGTCGAGTGTCACCCCGTCGACGGCGAGGGGGCCGGTTCGATCGTGCGTCGTTCTCGCACCCAGGCGACGAGACCCGTGGGATCGAGGAGGTCGCCGGCGAAGTGGAGGAGCGTCGCGTACCAGAAGGGCGCCCCCCGTCTGAAGGCGGGTCGTCACGATGGTGGGTGCCAGCCAGCACGCGCGGCAGGGCCGCGTCGAACAGCTCGTCGAACACGGGGTCGTCGCTCGGCGCGCACTCGGGGAGATACAGGCCGGGCCGGCACAGCGGCATACGACGGTGGCAGCGTGTCCGCGTCGGGCCCGAACGTCCCCGTCAACATCGACACCGGGGCGGAATTTCCCGACGGCTGTCCCCACTGTCACTGAGGACCCCGACCAGACGGGCATCGGCGTAGGCGACGACGGGGCTCTCTCCGCGGATCGACGCGCACACCCACGCGGCAGTTAGGGCCGAGACGTCCGCGACCCGTCCGATCCGGAACAGCGAAGTCGTCTCCTCGACCGCTGGATCCTCTCCGGAGCGCAGCACCGTCCGCACCTCGGGGGCGATGGCCAGCGCGCTGATGACCACGGCGACGTTGTCGAGGTCGTCGGAGGCGAGGGCCGCGATCGCACGGGCGCGCCCGAGCCCCACGCGCTCGAGCACGAGCAGGTCGGCTGCGTCACCGATGACGACGGGCAGCCGGCTCGAGCGTGCCTGGGGCAGGTTCGGTGCGCCCGCGGCCCTTTCGACGATCACGCAGGGCACGTGCACGTCGTGGAGCAGCTGTCCGACGCGCAGGCCGACCTGTCCGAGGCCGGCGACGACAACGTGGTGTCGCCTCGGGACGCTGCGCGGACCCACGAGCGCTGCGGTGCGGGCGCTGACGATCCACTCCACGAGCCCGGCCACCAGCGCGCCGGTGAACCCGATGCCCATGAGCATGAGCAGTGCCGAGATCACGAGGTAGTGGCCCGGCGCCCCGTGAGCGGTCGCGTCGGCAGGCCCAACCGTGGCGGCCAGTCGCGTGGTCGTGTAGAACGCCTCGAGGACTCCTTCGTGGAGCACCACCACGGCGAGCAGCCACTCCGTTGCGATGATGGCGACCAGGCCCACCAAGCCCGTGACGAGGAGTCCTGCGGCGCCGCCGTGTCGGTGCGGAACCCAACGGGAGAGACGGTCGAGCGAGCTGGGCTGGGGCGGATCCCACCGACGGGCGGCGGCGGTCCCTTCCTCGTTCAGGACGGCTGTCGGCACGCCACCGACATCGAGGATCGCGAGTGCAGTGGGATGGATGCAGGCAGCGACGACGGCGGGTGCGGCGACGTCGGCCGGTGAGGTGACGGTGCAGTTGGGCACCACCGACGTGAGCTGGCGGGCGATGGTGCGGTCGAAGACCGTCACCACGATGGGAACTGCCTGCTGGAGGTGTGCGGCCAGCAGAGTGTATCGGAGGGCAGCCACGTCGCCCCGCACCACCACCGCCACGCCGTCGACGTGCTGGGCGAACGCAGCGCGCACGGAGGCCTCGTCAGGGGAGGGCAGGTGGATGGTCTGGGCGCCATCAGCCGTCAGGAGGGCACAGAGCAGCCGGGTGGCCTCGAGGTCGCCGATGAGCACCACCCTTGACTGAGTTGCCATCTCGCTTCTCGACTCTCGTCCTGCGGTCTGCTGCCGAGTGGCTCCGCGCGACGCCGGACTGTCCGTGCGCCCGGCGCTGTGGTGTCCTCGCCTTCGGATCGAGGCTATACCAACGGGGGTATTCAACATGAGTGAGTCGAAGGATTGGGTGTCAGGCCACTCATCCCCCCGGGGCAGTTGCTTCGATACCCCCTAGGGTATATGTTTGGCGTCCTTCACCCACGTCGAAGGAGACGCCAATGGCTGACGTCGTCGTCCTCGGTGCTGGCGTCGCCGGCCACACGGCCGCGCTGCACCTGAACCGCCTGCTCCCCAAGGGCCACACCGTCACGGTCGTCTCGCCCAACTCCCAGTGGAACTGGATCCCGAGCAACATCTGGGTCGGCGTCGGCAGGATGTCCAAGCAGGACGTCGTCTTCCCGCTCGCTCCGGTCTATGCGAAGAAGGGCATCGGTTATCGGCAAGCCAAGGCCGTGGCCATTCGGCCCGAAGGCGACGCCGAGAGCTCCCGCGGGGCTGTGGACATCGTCCACACCAGCCGCGACCGAGCGGGCGAGCAGGAGCGGATCCGTTATGACTACCTCATCAACGCGACGGGGCCGCAGCTGAAGTTCGGCATGACGCCGGGCCTCGGTCCGGAGGGTGGCCACACGCTCTCTGTCTGCACGGCCGACCATGCCATCGAGGCGGCAGCAGAACTGCGCGAGACCATCGAGCGGCTGCGGGAGGGTCAGCCGCAGACCATCGTCGTCGGGATGGGCCACGGCACGTGCACCTGCGAGGGCGCAGCCTTCGAGTACGTCTTCAATGTCGACCACGAGCTGCGCGAGGCGGGCGTACGCGACCTGGCTCGCCTCGTCTACCTGACCAACGAGGCCCAGCTCGGCGACTTCGGCGTCGACGGCATGACGTTCGAGGAGAACGGCTTCCAGACCACCTCGGAGCTGTGGACCGCGAGCCTTTTCCGAGAGCGCGGCGTCGAGGCCGTCCTCGGGGCGCACGTGCACCGTGTCGAGCCGGGAATCGTGCACTACGAGACCCTCGACGGTGAGATGCACGAGCTCGCCTTCGACTTCGGGATGCTCCTGCCCCCCTTCGGCGGCGTCCCGCTCGACGCCTTCGACGGCCAGGGGAACGACATCACGTCGGAGCTCTTCGCGCCGAGCGGATTCATGAGGGTCGATGCGGACTACACCCCCAAGCCGTACGAGCAGTGGCGTGCCGACGACTGGCCCAAGACGTACGAGGCGGTCGGCTACCCCAACGTGTTCGCCGTCGGCATTGCGTTTGCGCCGCCCCACCAGATCTCCCGGCCGCGGACCAGCTCCACGGGCACCGTGATCGCGCCATCACCGCCGCGCACCGGAATGCCGTCGGGTGTCATGGGCAAGACCGCGGCCCTGACGATCGTCGACCGGATCAAACACGGCAACGACCGGCCCGCCCACGAATCCTCCATGGCGCGCATGGGGGCCGCGTGCGTGGCCTCCGCCGGCTCGGGAATGCGACGGGGGTCGGCGGCCGCCATGACGATGATGCCCGTCGTCCCGGACTACACCATCTACGACACGGGCCGTGATCTCGGCACCACCCGCGGCGAGATCGGCCTCAGCGGCCACTGGGTCAAGCTGATGCTGCACTACCTGTTCATCCACAAGGCCAAGGGGCGCCTCGGCTGGCAACTGATCCCGGAGTGACGACATGAGCAACGAGACGAACAGTCCGACGCCGAACCTGCGCACCGCTCCGCTGCCCACGGAGCGGACCCTGCGGATGCGCAAGAACCTTCCCTTCCAGGCGGTGCGGTTCGCCGCCTTCAACCTTCGGATCCTT
The DNA here is from genome assembly GCF_032907665.1 of Intrasporangium sp. Taxonomy (GTDB): domain Bacteria; phylum Actinomycetota; class Actinomycetes; order Actinomycetales; family Dermatophilaceae; genus Intrasporangium. The sequence continues at coordinate 26,350 of NZ_JAJJPG010000020.1, read as the reverse complement.
CGCATGGTGGTCAAGGGCCACCACTGACGGCCACCACTCACGGCCACCACTGACGGCCACCACTGACACTGCCGGCCGACAGGGCTACGTCCCTCGTGTCGGCGGCGACCGAGCCTGGGCTCACAGGGGGAGGGAGCCGGCGACGTTGAGAACTCTCGGTCCCCCTGTTTCCAGTGTTGGCTGGAAAGGCGAGTCCGCACGAGCGGACCAGGGCAGCTGCCCGGGCGCCCGTGCGGACTGGTGGAACCTGTGGGGCACGTGTGCCCCAGCCCCACCGTGATGCTCAGATGTCGAAGTACATCTCGAACTCGTGCGGGTGCGGACGGAAGCGGATCGGGTCGACCTCGTTCTTGCGCTTGTAGTCGACCCACGCCTCGATGAGGTCCTTGGTGAAGACGTCACCCTCGAGCAGGTACTCGTGGTCGGCCTCGAGGGCGTTGAGCACCTCGGGCAGCGAGCCCGGGACCTGCTCGATCGCCGCGTGCTCCTCGGGTGGCAGCTCGTAGAGGTCCTTGTCCACGGGCTCCGGCGGCTCGATGCGGTTCTTGATGCCGTCGAGACCCGCCATGAGCTGCGCGGCGAAGGACAGGTAGGGGTTGGCCGACGGGTCCGGCACCCGGAACTCGATGCGCTTCGCCTTGGGTGAGGTCCCCGTGATCGGGATGCGGACGCACGCGGAGCGGTTGCGGGCCGAGTAGACGAGGTTGACGGGCGCCTCGTAGCCCGGGACCAGACGGTGGTAGGAGTTGATCGTCGGGTTCGTGAAGGCGAGCAGTGACGGGGCGTGGCGCAGCAGTCCGCCGATGTACCAGCGGGCGATGTCCGAGAGGCCGCCGTAGCCGCGCTCGTCGTAGAAGAGCGGCTCGCCGTCCTTCCACAGCGACTGGTGCGTGTGCATTCCGGAGCCGTTGTCGCCGAAGAGGGGCTTCGGCATGAACGTCGCTGTGCGGCCGGCGCCCCACGCCTCGTTCTTGACGACGTACTTGAACTTCATCATGTCGTCGCCGGAGTGCAGCAGCGTGTTGAAGCGGTAGTTGATCTCCATCTGCCCAGCGGTGCCGACCTCGTGGTGGCTGCGCTCGACGTTGAGGCCCACATCCTTGAGCCGGAGGCAGACCTGGTCACGGAAGTCCGCGAAGTGGTCGACGGGGGAGACGGGGAAGTAGCCGCCCTTGTAGCGGGTCTTGTAGGCCTTGTTGCCGCCTTCCTCCTCACGGCCGGTGTTCCACGCCGCTTCGACGGAGTCGAGGAAGTAGTACCCGGCGTTCTGCTTCGTCTCGAAGCGGACGTCGTCGAAGATGTAGAACTCCGCCTCGGCGCCGAAGTAGGCGGTGTCGGCGATCCCCGTGGACTTGAGGTACTCCTCGGCTTTGGTGGCGATGTTCCGGGGGTCCCGGCTGTAGCGCTCGTCGGTGAAAGGGTCGAGGATCGAGAAGTTCATCACGAGCGTCTTCTCGACGCGGTAGGGGTCGACGAACGCGGTCGCCGGGTCCGGGATGAGCTTCATGTCCGACTCGTGGATGGCCTGGAAGCCGCGGATCGACGAACCGTCGAACATCTGACCAACCGTGAAGAAGTCCTCGTCGACCGACTCAGCCGGCACGTTGAAGTGCTGCATGACACCGGGCAGATCGCAGAACCGAATGTCGACGAACTTGACGTCCTCGTCCTTGATGAACGCGAGGACCTCGTCAGCTGAGCTGAACATCCAACCTCCTGAAGTGGGGCGAGGTCGCCACGCGCGTCACCCGGCGGCCCCGTGAAGGCGCGCAGTGGTGACCGTGCGACGGCCCCGTGCTGTCGTCGTCGACAGTAGCGGCGGCCGATTTCCCGTCCATGACCCAGGTGTTTCGCCGGTGTTAACGAACGCACGGGGCCGGTGGGGCAGATCATGCCGTATGCCGCTGGGCCGGGCCCTCGTCGGATCGTTAGGGTGGGGACGTGGTTGACCGCAAGGACGTTGGCTCCTGGCTCGAGGGCCCCCGATCAAAGACTGCAGGAGAGGGGGAGTGGCCCGGCCATCGGCTCGGGCTGCCCGAGACCGGCCCGGGATCGATCGCGCGGTTCGGTCGGCGCCTCGTCGCCATCGTCGTCGACTGGGTCATCGCCCTGCTCATCGCCCGAGGACTCTTCCAGGTGCCCCTGCCCTTCTCCGAGGAGCCGGCCACCGGAGGTCAGAACTTCATCGTCCTCGGCATCTTCGCCCTGATGAACGTGCTGCTCGTCGGCACGCTGGGGACCACGATCGGTCACCGTCTCATGGGCCTCCAGGTGCGGAACGTCGCCGGTGGGCGGGCGACGCTGCCGCAGGCGCTCGTCCGGACGTTCCTGCTCTGCCTCGCCATCCCGGCGGTCATCTGGGACCGGGACGGCCGCGGCCTGCACGACAAGGTGCCCAACACCGTCATCATCCGCACTCGCTGAACGATCCCAGGCCGTCGCCTCCGGGTCTGGCTCGGCGGTCACGAAGCCGGCGGTGACAAGGCCAACCCGTCACAGAGCGGGCGGGCGTGCTCTGGGGGTCACTTCCCCCGCAGGGCCTTGCGGTCCATCCGGGCACGAGTGGGGTCGATGCCCTTGGGCAGCGGCGCGCGCATCCCACCGAGAGCCTTGAGCCGCTTGTTGACCACCGCCATCTCGTCCTTGGTGATCTGGGGCTTGAGGCGCTGGACCCTGCTCGCGAGCTTGCTGAGGGGGACCTCGTCCTCACCGTTGCCGACGCGCATCAGCATGACGGGGACACCCGGGGCGACCCGCTCGACCCGCTTCTTCTCCGCGAGGAGCAGCTTCTGCACCCGGCCCGTGGGGCCCTCGCCGACGAGCACGACGCCCGGGCGGCCCAGGGCGCGGTAGACGACCGCGGCCGAGGCGAAGTCGCCGGGGCGGGCGACGTCGGCCGCGATCGGCTCGCGGTCGGTGTACCAGCCGCGCCGGATCGAGGTCAGGGCGGCACCGGCGGCACCGGTCTGTCCCTCGATCTGACGGTAGGCCGCCCGCTCGGCCCGCCGGCTCATGACGATGGTCGCCACGAGGATGCCGGTCATCACGCCGAAGATCGCGAAGATCCACCCGAGGTCCAGCAGCAGCCCGATGACGAAGATGACACCGAACGTCGCGACGAAGGCGAGCAGCATCCACCACCCGACGAGTGAGTCCTGCTGCTTCGTGATCCGGTAGACGTCGAGGATCTGGGACAGGCGTCCCGCCTTCTTCTGCTTGGGCGCCTTCGCGTCCCCGTCCTTGTTGCGTGCCATGGGGATCAGGATACGGCGCCGGCCGCGCGCGCCACCAATGACGCCGCCTCCTGGCGGGCGGGGGACTCGGCGGCCTCGGCGAGGTGGGCGAGGTGCTCCGGGATGGGCCGGCCCCACTTGCGCATGGCGGTGGCCCAGAGGCGGCCGGCGCGGTAGGACGAGCGGACCAGCGGCCCGGCCATGACGCCCTTGAAGCCGACCTCCTCCGCGACGTCGGACCAGTGGACGAACTCCTCCGGCTTGACCCACCGGTCGATGGGGTGGTGCAGCTTCGAGGGGCGGAGGTACTGGGTGATGGTGAGGATGTCGCAGCCTGCGTCGTGCAGGTCCCGGATGGCCGACTCGATCTCGGAGTCCGTCTCGCCCATCCCGAGGATGAGGTTGGACTTCGTCACGAGCCCGGCCTCGCGGGCCATGGTGAGCACCCGGAGCGACGTGTCATAGGTGAACGCCGGCCGGATCCGCTTGAAGATGCGCGGGACCGTCTCGAGGTTGTGGGCGAAGACCTCTGGCCGCGCGTCGAAGACCTGCCCGACCAGCTCGGGCCTGGCGCCGAAGTCGGGCGGGAGGATCTCGACCCCGGTGTTGGGGTTGAGCAGGTGGATCTGGCGCACCGTCTCGGCATACAGTCCCGCCGCGCCGTCGGGCTGGTCGTCGCGGGCGACGCCGGTCACCGTCGAGTAGCGCAGGCCCATCTGCCGCACGGACTCCGCGACGCGCCGCGGCTCGTCGAGGTCGAGGGCTTGCGGTCGGCCCGTCGCGATGTCGCAGAAGTCGCACCGGCGCGTGCACGTGTCCCCACCGATGAGGAAGGTCGCCTCGCGGTCCTCCCAGCACTCGAAGATGTTGGGGCAGCCCGCCTCCTGACACACCGTGTGCAGGCCCTCGCCCTTGACCATCGAGTGCAGGGCCGTGAACTCCGGGCCCATCTTGGCCGTGGTGCGAATCCAGGACGGCTTGCGCTCGATCGGTGTCTCGGCGTTGCGCGCCTCGACGCGCAGCAGGCGACGACCGTCAGGTGCGACAGTCACGGCGGCTCCTTCTCTGGGTGCACTGGGCCCGGGGGTGCTGGGCTCCCAGAAGCCTACGCCGGGCGTCGCCGCGGCCCGAAACCCACCCGCCCGGACACCGCGTGCAAGCCCGTGGTTCGCCGAGTCCTCCCGTCTACTCAGCGGGGCCCGGTGTGGCCTGCACGAGTGCGGCGCCGAGTCGTTCGATGCCGAAGGCGTAGGCACGGTCGAGATCCCCGCCGAGGCGGAAGGCGCCCGCGAGCTCCATGCTGATGAACCCGTGCGCCCAGGCGACGACCGTCCGCGCCGCCTCCAGGGCCAGGTCGGGACCGGCGAGCGCCGTCGTCGTGCGAAGCACCGCGGCGCTGGTTCGTGCCAGCTGGTCCCGGTCGGGGCGGGCGTCGGTCGGCACCTGGGCGAAGAGCAGTCCGTAGACGCCCGGGTTGGCATGGGCAAAGGCGCGCAAGGCCTCCGCCAAGGAGCGGAGGTCGGCCGTCGGCTCACCTGAGCCGACGGCCGCATCCAGGGTCGTGGTGAGCTCGCGAGCGACGTCCTCCACCACGAGTCGGACCAGGGCGTCGCGGTTGCGCACGTGCTTGTAGAGCGAGGGGGCCTTGACACCGACCGTGGTCGCCACGCGTTGCATGGTCAGGCCGTCCACCCCGCTGGCTTCGACGATGGAGCGGGCAGCGTTGACGATCTCCGTGCGTGATGTGCGTGCCGGTGTGGGCATGGGTCCTCCTGGCTATGGACATTAGCGTTCATGGCTATGTACCCTAGCCATGAACGGATGGTACCTCGCTCCGAGGTCCTGTTCGCACGTGTGACAGCGTCGACCTGAGTTGCCACAGGGTGACAGAGAGGACAGCCGGATGAGACTCGCTCCGTCCCTGCATCGCGTCGGATCCGACCTGGTGAACACCTACCTCGTCGAGGACTCCGGTGGAGTGACCGTCATCGATGCCGGGTTGCCGGGCCACTGGAAGGACCTTCTGGCCGAGCTCGCCACGATGGGCCGATCACTGGGTGACATCCGGGGGGTTGTGCTCACCCATGGCGACTCCGATCACATCGGATTCGCGGAGCGGCTCCGCAGGGAGACCGGCGCCCCGGTCTACGTCCACGAGCTCGACGCCGCGCGGGCGCGGGGTGAGGACAGGTCGAACGGCTCGTGGGGAAGGGTCAGGCCCGGACCTCTCGTCCGCTTCCTCTGGTACGGAGCCCGCCACGGCGGACTTCGGATCCCGCCAGTCACGGAGGTCGTGACGCTCCCGGAGGGCGGACCGCTCGACCTGCCCGGGTCGCCCGTGATCATCCCCGTTCCCGGTCATACTCCCGGCAGCGTGGCCATCCACGTTCCGACGGTTGACGCGCTCTTCGTCGGAGATGCCTTGACCACAGGGCACGTGTTGACCGGCAGGCAGGGGCCGCAGCCAGCGCCGTTCACCCTGGAGCCGGAGCTCGCGTTGGAGTCGGTGGACAAGCTCGGCGCTGTGCAGGCCAGCTGGCTGCTGCCCGGCCACGGGGCACCGTGGCGGGGCGCGATCGGCGATGCCCTCGGCGAGCTGAAGGAAGCGGCCGCCTCGACGTCCCGGTGACCCCACCCGCCCCGAACGGAGCGGGATCGGGACGGGAGCCCAGCGGCATACGGCGTGGTGGATGGCCGGAGCGCCCGCTCAGGTGACGTCGCGGCGCCGGAAGACGAGGACCGCGGCCGTCGACACGCCGAGGACGAGGACGAGCAGGTAGACCCAGCCGTGCGTGTAGCTGATCTCGTGCTGGGCGTAGGTACACGAGAAGTTGCCGTCCACAGTCGTGCACGTCTCGGCGTTGTACGTGTAGCCCTTGCCAAGGAACGCGTTGGCGTTGGGCGTGATGGCCCACGGGTTGAGGCGACCGCCGAAGAAGGCGTTGACCGCGATGAACTCGACGACGACGAGGTAGCCGAGCAGAAGGCCGACGAGTCCTGCCGTGTGGCGCAGGAGCAGGGCGAGGGCGGCGCCGAGCACGCCTGCGGCGACGACGACGAGAACGGCGCGAACCAGCAGCTCGGCGACGGAGTCGTCCAACGGCGGCGGCGCCGGGATCTCCAGGTCGGAGTCGGGGCGGTTGATCGTGGCGACCATGCGTGCCCCGAGGTTGAGCAGGCCGAGGCCGAGCGCTGCCACGAGGGCGCTCCCCACGCCGGCCGCGACGAGCTTGCTCAGGGCGACCCGGACGCGCTGGGGCTTGAAGGTGAGCCAGTTGCCGAGCGCGCCCGTCGAGAACTCCGCAGCGACGAAGCTGCCCATGGCGATGAGCACGAGGAAGGCGTAGACGAAGGCGGCATACGAAGCGAGGTTGGCCGTGATGGTGTCGGCGATCGGCAGGGAGATCCCCATGTCCTCCATCGTGGGGGTCTCGAACTGGGCGTTCATCTGCTCGCAGCCGAAGTCGATGGCCGGGTCGCCGGTCCGCTCGCGCTCCTGCGCCTGAGCCGAGCGACAGTCCTCGATCATCTGCGGGAGGTCCTGCTTCTGACGCTCCATGTCGGCGAGCATGACCTCGTAGTTGTCGAGGCGCTGGGCCAGGGTCTCCGGCCGGCTCTGGTCGTAGGCGCCGTAGACCATGAGGCCGGTGAACACCACGACACCGAGGAGAACGGCCTTGGTGAGGCGACGCCACCAGAGGCGGCGCAGCTCGACACCGACGAGGCCCGGGAAGGACGTGCCCTTGGGCCGCACCTGCGACTTCGCGTGCGACTCCGGGGTGAGCAGTGAGTGGCTCACGCGGCACCCTCCGTCGCGCCGCCGGCTTGCCGGTCGGCCTCCGAGCCGAGGCCCTCGTCGGCGGTGAGCGAGAGGAAGGCGGACTCGAGGTCCGGCCGCACCGGCGTGAGCTCGGCGACGTAGAGACCCTGCCCGGCGAGGAGCCGGGTGATCTCAGCGGGGTCCTCGGCGCCGGAGACCAGCAGCCGGACCCCGTCCCGGCTGACCCGCAGGCCGGCTGCCGTGAGGACGTCCTCAGCCTGCGCGGGGGACGAGACCCCCACGCGCACCTGCGCGGTCCCCGCCCCTCCGAGGATGTCGGCGACCGTGCCCTCGGCGAGGGTCCGTCCGTGCCCGATGATCGTCACCGTGTCGGCCACCTGCTCGACCTCGGCGAGGATGTGGGAGCTGACCAGAACGGTCTTGCCCCGCTCTCCGAGGCTGCGCATCGTGTCTCGGACCTCGCGGATGCCGGCCGGGTCGAGGCCGTTGGTCGGCTCGTCGAAGATGAGCAGGTCCGGGTCCTTGAGCAGCGTCGCGGCGATGGCAAGGCGCTGCTTCATGCCGAGCGAGTAGCCGGCGTAGCGGTCGCGACCTCGGTCGCCGAGATGGGTCACCTCGAGCACCTCGTCGATGCGAGGCCGCGGCGTGCCGATCGCGTCGGCGAGCAGGCGGAGGTTCTGTCGGCCGGTGAACGCCGGGAAGAACTTCGGCGACTCGACGATCGCGCCGACCCTGTCGATGACCGCCGGCAGCTCCTTGGGCACGCTGCGTCCGAACAGCTCCGCGGTCCCGGAGTCGGGCCGAATGAGCCCGAGGAGCATGCGGATCGTCGTGGTCTTGCCCGAACCGTTCGGACCGAGGAAGCCGTGGACGCCGGATGCCGGCACGGTCATGGTCAGGCCCTGGACAGCCACCCGTCGCCCACCCCGACCGAGGTAGCTCTTGCGCAGATTGATGGTCTGGACGGCGACGTCCATCGAACCCCCTGATGCCGTGTGGAGCGGCGTGAGTGCCGGCGGTGACAGCTCACCCTAGTGGTCAGGTCGGCAGCGCGTCAGGCCAGCACCCTCCGGTTCGGCTGGAGCGCCGGGATGAGCTCGCCGAGGTGCTGCTCGACGTGCGGGAGCACCTCGCGCACGGTGACGTCGCGGCCGAGCTCGAAGGACAGGGACGTCACGCCGGCCCCCACGATGCCGCAGGGGATGATGACCTCACCCCACGACAGGTCCGGATTGCAGTTGAAGGCGAAGCCGTGCATCGCCACCTGACGGCTGACGCGGATGCCGATGGCGCCGATCTTGCGTCGGGGCCCGCGGTCGTCGGCGGCGATCCATGCGCCACTCTCCCCGTCGACGCGGCCCGCCTCGACGCCGAAGTCGGCACAGACGCGAATCATCATCTCCTCGAGCGTCCTGACGTAGCCGACGACGTCGATCGGGGCGGGCAGGCGCACGATGGGATAGCCGGTGATCTGGCCCGGCCCGTGCCAGGTGATCTTGCCGCCGCGGTCCACGTCGATGACGGGAGTGCCGTCCTTGGGCCGCTCGTGGGGCTCGGTGCGCTTGCCGGCCGTGTAGACGGCGGCGTGCTCGAGCAGGTAGATGGTGTCCGGGGCCTCACCCGCGACGACCTCGGCGTGCGTGTGTCGCTGGACCGCCCAGGCCCGCTCGTAGTCGACGAAGTCGGGGTCGAGCCCGAGGTACACGAAACGCATGCGGTCAGCGTACGCCGCGCCGCCAAGGAGCCCTGCCGCTCTCCACCTAGAGTGGCCGTATGCCGCTGAGCCCACCTCCCGAAGACCGTTCCCTTCGCGTCGGGCTCGCCGGCTACGGCGTGGCGGGCCGCCAGTTCCACCTGCCCGCCCTCGACGGTTCCGGGCTTCGAGTCGTGGCCGTGGCGACGGCGAGTCCGGAGCGGGTGGCGCAGGCCGCGTCCGACCTGCCGGACGCGACCGTGGTGTCTGACCTCGACGCGCTGCTCGACGTGGGAGGCCTCGACCTCGTCGTCCTGGCCACTCCGACCGGGTTCCATGCGGCGCAGGCCGAGCGCGTGATCGACGCAGGCATCGCGCTCGTCGTCGACAAGCCACTCGCCAGGAGCGCGACCGAAGCCCAGCAGGTCGTCGATCTCGCCGCGCATCGCGGCGTGCCGCTGACGGTCTTCCAGAATCGTCGCTTCGACCCCGAGCTGGCAGCCCTCGTCGCAGTGCGCGACCAGGGCCTGGTGGGCGAGATCAAGCGCGCGGAATACCGTTGGGACCGTTGGCGTCCCGTGCCCAAGCAGCGCTGGAGGGAGACGCAGACGGCCGACGAGGGCGCGGGGATCCTGCTCGACCTCGGCACCCACCTGCTCGATCAGGCGGTCATCCTCCACGGCGAGGTCGAGTCGGTCTATGCGGAGCTGTTCACGCACACGGTCGTGGCCGAGGACGACTTCTTCCTCGCCTGCCGCCACACCTCAGGGGTCGTCAGCCATGTCATGGCCTCGTCGGTCAACGGTGCACCCGGCCCACGGGCCAGGGTCATGGGGTCGACGGGCGCCTTCGTCCTCGGGCGCCAGTTCGACGAGGTCGGCGCCTTCACCGAGTTCGAGAGCGAGGGCAACGCGGTCGGATGGATCGTGCGCGGCGACGAGCGCGAGCCGGGGCCGGTCGTCGGTCCCTGTGACCAGTCGGACTTCTACCGTGCGGTCGCGGCCGCCCTCGTCTCCGACGACCCGCAGGCCGCCATGCCGGTCGATCCGCGTGACACCGTGCACGTCCTCGCGGTCATCGACGCGGCGCGAACGAGTCACCAGGCCCGCCGGGTCGTCGGCGTACTGACGCCTGGCGAGGCGCCCTGACGCCCTGCACCCTGATGCCCGGCACCCTGACGCGGTCCTCGGGTGGGATCTGTTCAGGTGCCTGGTGTCTCGTCGGGGCGGCGAGGGGGGAAGGCAATCGCTGGAAGAACCTGCGCCAGATGGTCGATCGCCTCGCGGGAACCGTCGAAGGTCGTGCCGAGCATTCGCCGCCTGAGGTCGCGAGCGTTCCGAGGGTGCGCGCGCTGGTGCAACGTGAGCAGTCACTGGGTGGTCCTCCCGGGCGTCGCGGGTGCAGCCCTGTGGATGGAGGAGACGGGGACGGCGCGGACCCTGTGACGATGGGCGGGTGACCACCCCCGACCTGAGTCCGCCAGCGGTCCCCGGCCACGTGCTTCGTGCTGTCATCGGGGAAGGCGCCTCGAGCGTGGTCTGGTCCGGTGTCGATGAGAGGGGAGGGTCGGTCGCGGTCAAGGTTCCGCGCGAGGGGCTGGACACCGAGGCGTCTCCCGACTTCGAGCGGCACGTCCTCACAGCCGTTCGCCATGAGCACCTGGTGCCCCTGCGCGATGCCGTCCGGCTCGACGACGGCAGGACGGCTCTGGTCTTCGACCTCGTGACCGGGGCATCGCTGCGGTCTGTGGTCCGCGCCAGGGGGCGGTTCCGGCCCGGTGAGGTCGTGACCGTCCTGACGCCGATCTGCGAGGCCGTCGCTGCACTCCATGCTGCTGGGGCCATCCACGGCGACGTCTCACCCGGCAACATCATGCTGACCGAAGGGGGCCGTCCGCTCGTCCTCGACCTCGGCGCGGCGCGGATCATGGGCCACACGGGGGAGGTCTGCGGCACACCAGGTTTCATTGCTCCCGAGGTGCGCGAGGGTGTCGCGCCGACGTCAGCCAGTGACGTCTTCTCGCTGGGTGCTGTGGCCTGGTTCTGCCTGACCGGCAACGGCTCTCCCGACACCGTCCAGCGCCTGGGGCTGGACACGATCCGGAGCCATGTCGGGTCCGACCTCGCCGAGGTGGTCGCAGCCTGCATCGATCCCGATCCGGCTCGACGGCCCGAGGCAGGGCGGCTGGCCCGACTGGTCTACGAGGCGACGGCGGCCGAGCCCGTCGAGGTCGTCGTCGGAGGTGACGAGGCGTCTGCGCTGACCCACCGGTTGCGCGCCGAGGCTGCCCTCGACCGCCCGGCCCACCACCGGACAGGGCACGTGCGACGCCGCCTGGCAGTCGTCGGCCTCGTCGCCGCGATGGCGGTCGGAGCCGGTGCGTGGTTCGTGCTCGGCCGGTCACCTGCTGCCCTCGCCGGGAGCTCACCGACGCCCGCCGATCCGGTCGGGACCGTCGCTCGCACGGGCCCATCCACACCCCCGCAGGGCGCGCCGGGCACGGTCGCGCCACCGCTTGAGTCCGACGAGGAGCGGGGATGGACGACGACCGGGCCCGGCGTCGAGCACGATGCCGCAGCCCCTCGACAACGAGCGAAGGAACTGCTGCAGGTGCTGTCGGAGCGCCGGGCCGGTGTGCTCGTCGCTCGAGATGTCGCGGGTCTGGCTGGTGTCCATCGGTCGGGCACGGCGTCCCATGAGGCAGACGTCCGGCTCATCGAGGAGCTCGTCGACGGTGGGAACCGCTACGCAGACCTCGAGCTGAGGGTCGCGGAGGCGTCCTGGGTCCGCGGCGACGCAGAGCACGCCACGATTCGGGGGCGCGTCGACTGGTCCGCCTACCTCGTCATCGACGGCGCCGGTGGCGCGCATCCCCAACCTTCCGCGCAGGGCGAGGTCCTCGACTTCGAGCTCGTCCTGGGGTCGTCCGGGTGGCGCATCGAGGGCATCAACGCTGCACAGTCCACCTGACGGCAGAGGCGAGGTCCGGCTGCTCGAACACGAAGCCCGCTGCCGCGAGCCGCTCCGGGTGGACCCGCTGACTGGCGACGATGCCGTCGGCGAACTCGCCGATGACGGCGCGCAGCGCGAACTGCGGGACGGGGAGGACCGCAGGCCGGTGCAGTGCTCGGGCGAGCGCCCGCGCGATGTCCGCCTGTCGGGCTTCGTCGGGGGCGGCGAGGTTGAACGCGCCGGTGAGATCGGGGTCGTCGACGAGGTGGGCGATGGCGCGAACCTCGTCCGTGAGGGTGATCCAGGGCCACCACTGCCGGCCACTGCCCAATGGCCCACCCAGTCCGAGGCGGGACAGGAGCAGCAGGGGTTTGAAGGCCCCGCCGTCGGGCGACATGACGAGTCCGGTCCGGATCACGGCGACCGAGGCGTCGGGCTCGGCCGCCAGGGCGGCCTGCTCCCACGCCACCACGACCGAGGCGAGGAAGTCCGTCCCCGGGGGGCTCGACTCGGCGAGCACCTCGTCGCCCCGGTCCCCGTAGTAGCCGACCGCCGACGCGTTGACGAGGCGGACGATACGCCCAGAGCGTTGGCGCTCTGTCGCGATCGACCCGACGATCGTCCTCGTCGCGTCGAGCCGCGAGGTCAGGACCAGGCGCTTGTGTTCGTCGTTCCAGCGCTTGTCGCCGATGCCGGCGCCTGCAAGGTTGACGATCGCGTCCACCCCGGCCAGTAGGTTCGGGTCGAGCGTGCCGCTCTGCGGGTCCCAGGCCACTTCGTCGGATGCGCCAGAAGGGCGACGCACCAGCACGACGACGTCGTCACCGCGCTCGACGAGATGACGACGAAGCGCGCCGCCGATGAGCCCGGATGCTCCGGCGATTGCGACGCGCTTCGTCATGGGAACTCGGCCTCAGGCCTCGAAGTGGCCTTCCTCGAGTCGCGCCTTCATCGTGCCGAGGAAGCGCGCGGCGTCCGCACCGTCGACGATCCGATGGTCGTACGACAAGGCAAGGTACATCATCGAACGTATCGCGATGGTCTCACCGCCGTCGGCATCGGTGACGACCACGGGCCGCTTGACGATGGCGCCGGTGCCCAGGATGGCGACCTGCGGCTGGTTGATGATCGGAGTGTCGAAGAGCGCACCTCGGCTGCCGGTGTTCGTGATGGTGAAGGTGCCGCCAGCGAGGTCGTCAGGTGTGATCTTGTTGTTCCGGGTCCGGTCCGCAAGGTCGGCGATGGCCCGGGCGAGGCCAGCGATGTTGAGGTCACCGGCGTTCTTGACGACCGGGACGATGAGGCCCTTCTCGGTGTCCACCGCGATGGCGAGGTTCTCGTTGCCGTGATAGACGACCTCCTCGCCCTCGATGCTCGCGTTGACCATCGGGTGGGCCTTCAGCGCCTCCGTCGCTGCCAGGGCCAGGAAGGGCAGGAAGCTGAGCTTGGTGCCCTCGCGCGCCTCGAAGTCGGCCTTCACGCGCTCGCGGAGCCGAGCCACCTTTGTCAGGTCGACCTCGACCACCGTGGTCAGCTGTGCTGAGACCTGCAGCGACTCGACCATCCGGGTTGCGATGAGCTTGCGCAAACGGGACATCTTCTCCCGCGTTCCCCGCTTCGGCGAAATCGGAGCAGGTGCAGCGGGCGCGCCGCCTGCGGCCGGAGGAGCCGCGGGGGCCGCAGGGGCCGTGGGGGCCGCAGGGGCCTCAGCCGGCGCAGGGGCCTGAGCGGCCTGCGCTGCCTGGGCGGCGTCGAGGACGTCCTGCTTGCGAATGCGACCGCCGACCCCCGTGCCCTTCAGGGTCGACAGGTCGATGCCGTGCTGGGCGGCGAGCTTGCGCACGAGCGGCGTGACGTAGGCGGCAGCGTCGGCAGAGGCATCCCTCTCACCTCCGGCGGCCGGCGCCTCGGGTGCCTTCGACGGCGCGGGGGCCTCGCTCTGGGCGGCGGCCTTCGGCTGGGCGGCCGCCTCCTGCTGTGCCGGGGCCTCGGGCTCGGCCTGCGCGGGAGCTTCGGGTTGTGCCGGGGCCTCGGGCTCGGGCTGTGCCGGGGCCTCGGGCTCGGCCTCTGCCTGCGCGGGAGCCTCGGCCTGCGCGGGAGCCTCGGCCTGTGCGGGAGCCTCGGCCTGCGCGGGAGCCTCGGCCTGCGCGGGAGCCTCGGCCTGCGATGGGGCGCCCCCACCGATGACCGCGAGGTCGGCACCCACGGGGACCGTGTCATCCTCGGCGACG
>NZ_JAJJPG010000020.1:0-12360 GCF_032907665.1 Intrasporangium sp. | reverse complement strand
GCTCGGCCTGCGCCTCCTGCTCGGCCTGCGCCTCCTGCTCGGGTGGTGCTTGCTCGGCGGGAGCAGCATCACCGTCACCGATCACGGCGAGGTCCGCACCGACCGGAACCGTGTCGTCCTCCTCGGCAAGGATCTCCTGGAGGGTGCCTGCGACGGGGGAGGGGATCTCGGTGTCGACCTTGTCCGTCGAGACCTCGAGCAGGGGCTCGTCGACCTCGACGCGGTCGCCGACGCTCTTCAGCCACCGGGTGACGGTCCCTTCGGTGACGGACTCACCCAGGGCCGGCATGGTCACGCGTTCTGACATGACGTCTTCTCTCCTCTTCCCAGTTACTGGCTCAAGCGTGCGCGTGCAAGGGCTTCCCGGCCAGGGCCAAGTGCGCCTCGCCGAGTGCCTCGTTCTGCGTCGGGTGGGCGTGGACCAGGCTGGCGACGTCCTCGGGATGAGCCTCCCAGTTCACGATGAGCTGGGCCTCGCCGATCTGCTCGCCAATGCGGGCCCCGATCATGTGAATACCCACCACGGGCCCATCCTTCCGCCGGACCAGCTTGATGAACCCCTGTGTGCCCAGGATCTGGGACTTCCCGTTGCCACCGAGGTTGTACTCCTGGGTCAGGACGTCCCCATGGGCTTCCCTGGCCTCGGCCTCCGTCAGTCCGACGCTGGCGACCTCGGGATCGCAGTAGGTGACGCGCGGGATGCCGGCTTCGTCGATGGCACCAGGCGACAGACCCTTGATCTCCTCTGCGACGAAGATGCCCTGCGCGAACCCTCGGTGGGCGAGCTGCAGGCCGGGAACGATGTCGCCGACCGCGTAGACGCCGGGGACATTGGTCCGCAGGCGCTCGTCCGTCGGCACGAAGCCGCGGTCGACCGTGATCCCCGCGGCCTCGTAGCCCAGCCCCTCGGTCACGGGGCCGCGGCCGACCGCGACGAGGAGGAGGTCGGCCTCGATGGTCTCGCCGGACTCGAGCGAGACGGTCACGACGTCCCCCGACTGTGCCGCGCCGGCGAAGCGGGCCCCGGTCTTGATGGCGATCTTGCGCTTGCGGAAGGCTCGCTCGAGCTGCTTGCTGATCGCCTCGTCCTCGGCGGGCACGAGGCGCGGCAAAGCCTCGACGATCGTCACCTCGGACCCGAAGCTCGTGAAGACCGAGGCGAACTCGACGCCGATCACACCCCCGCCGAGCACGACGACCCGGGCTGGGACGTGGTCGATGGAGAGGGCCTCGTCGGAGGTCATGATGCGCCCACCGATCTCGAGGCCGGGCAGCGACTTCGCATAGCTGCCGGTGGCCAGCACGACGTGCTTTCCGGTGAGGCGCCGGTCGCCGACCACCACCGTCTTCGGGCCGTCGAGCGCGCCGGCGCCCTCGACGTAGTCGATCCGGGCGCCCTTGACCAGGCCCTGCAGGCCCTTGAAGAGCCGACCCACGACGCGGTCCTTGTAGGCGTGCACCGCAGCCATGTCGACCGACTCGAAGGCGGTCTTCACCCCGAACTGCGATCCGTCGCGAGCGACGTCCGCGACCTCGGCGGCGTGGAGCAGCGCCTTCGTCGGGATGCAGCCCTGGTGCAGGCACGTGCCGCCCAGCTTGGCCTTCTCGACGAGGGCGACTGTGAGACCCAGCTGTGCCGACCGGAGAGCACAGGCGTAGCCGCCCGACCCCCCACCGAGGATGACGACGTCGTAGTCGCCTGCGGCTTCAGCCGACATGTGGTGATGCTCCTTCGCTGGCTCGATGACGGGGTCTGTCATACGGGTGCGTCACGGGTTGGGTCACGCAAGAGCATCTTGTCATTGATCGAGAGCGACGTCACAGGCAGGTCACGCGCGCCACTCGTGACGGGCGCTGGGCCAACGCGTCGTACAGTGCGGGGCATGGGTTGGTTCTCCCGTCGCCGCCGCTCCAAGGACACGCCCCCGTTGGGCCGGTCCGACGGCCCGCTCATGGACATCGACCGAAAGGCAGTCGAGGCACACCTGAGCGGCTTCGTCGAGACCCATCGAGGGGTCGAGGCCTACGTCGAGCCGGCCACGAGTGTCACGCCGACGACAGTCGTGCTCATCGCCTGGGACGGGGAGTGGACGCGCCGGGCGATCGGCCGGCGGAAGGACGCCTTCGAGGTGGCGCAGCGTCTCGGGGTCCCGGTCTATGACGTCAACCACACCGGCTACCCGAGCCGCATGCGTGAGTGGAACAGCCGCAAGCGTCGCGGCGACGCGTGAGCGACTGTGACCCAAAAGCACTGGCAGGTATGCCGCTGGGCTGACAGTGTGGGGATGTCCCGTTCGCGCCGCCTCAGGAGGTAACACGCATGTCCAAGCAGGAGGGTTCCGCCACAGGGCCCAGCGAGGAGATGAAGGCCAAGTTCCGCGAGGCCCTTGCCAAGAAGCACGCGCACGGAGGCAAGGACGTCTCCGATGACCAAGAGCGCTCGAAGGTCCACGGGGCCCACGGTCCGGCCAAGGCCCAGCAGATGTTCCGTCGCAAGGCAGGCAGCTGAACGTCTCTCTTGTCAGGTGTAGCTCTCGATGACTGAGATGAGGGTCCGGACCGCGAAGCCGGTGCCGCCCTTCGGGGTGTAGCCACTCGCCGCCTTGTCGTTGTAGGACGGCCCTGCCATGTCGATGTGGGTCCACGGGATGCCCTCACCGACGAACTCGCCGAGGAAGATTCCGGCGCTGAGCATTCCGCCCTCGACCGCCCCCTTGTGGGCGAGGTCGGCGTTGATGGAATCGAGGCCCGGACGCAGCTCCTTCGGCAGGGGCATGGGCCACATGGCCTCCCCGGCCGCGGACGCCGCGTCGAGCACCCGGGTCCGAAGCGCGTCGTCGTTGCCCATGACGGCAGCAGTGTTGGCCAGGGCGACGACCTGGGCGCCGGTCAGTGTCGCAACATCGATGATGGCGTCGGGCCGGGACTCGCTCGCGAGGGCGATGCAGTCGCCGAGCACCATGCGTCCCTCGGCGTCGGTGTTGAGGATCTCGACGGTCGTGCCGCCCCGCATCGTCACGACGTCGCTCGGCCGCTGGGCGCTCGAGCTCGGCATGTTCTCGGCGAGCCCGAGGTAGCCGGTCACCGCGACGGGCAGGCCGAGCTCCGAGACGGCGAAGATGGCCGCCGCGACCGCAGCCGCCCCGGCCATGTCGCTCTTCATCGTCGTCATGCTCGTTGCCGGTTTGAGGGACAGGCCCCCGGAGTCGAACGTGATCCCCTTGCCGACGAGCGCGAGGGTCGCCTGCGGCCGGGGGGGAGCGTAGGTGAGCACGGCGATCCTCGGCTCGTGGGCGGATCCCTGACCGACCCCGACAGTGCCTCCGAAGCCTCCGGCGCGCAGCTGCTTGAGGTCGTAGCTGCGGAGCTTCACCTTGCCACCCTTCACACGGGTGGCGAGGGAGTCGACGAACGTCTCGGGGTAGAGCAGGTTCGGCGGAAGGTTGACGAGATCGCGCGTGTAGGCGACGGCCGCGGCCACGGCGCGGGCTCGCTTGACCGCGTTGCGAGCGGCGGCGTCGGCAGGACCGACGAGGGCGATGGCAGCAACCCCCTCGGTGCTCCTCGCGCCGGCCTTGGACACGGTGTACGCCCCGAGGGCGGCCCCCTCGGCGGTGGCCGCCACGAGAGCGGTGGAGCTGCCCGGCACGGCGACGACCGCCTTCTTCTTCTTGCTCAGGGACCGGATCGCCGCCCCGATGCCGCGGCGCACGTCCTCGAGGGACTCCGCATCTGGCCGAGCCGTGAGCTCACCGACCCCGGCGAGGACCACGACACGGGTCGCCACCCCCGGGACCGCGGTCACCGTGGCCACCTCCCCGGCCTTGCCCGTCAGGTCGAGGTCCGCGACGGCGGCCTTGAGGTGCGTGACCGACTTGCGTGGCAGGCCGTGGCCGGGGGCGAGACCCGGGCCGTCGTCGCCGGCGACGACACCGACGACGAGGGCGTCGCCTGCGGCTTCAGCGGCGGGACGGGTGGAGATGGTCAGGTTGGCCACGGAGGACTCCTTGTCGGGTGGATCGGCACGTGCCCTCGGACGGGCGCAGCAGGCCCGGCTCAGGTCCCGGACACGTGGCGTCGATGATAACCGTCGAAGCTCCCGCGATAAGTTGACCGACATGACGACAACGACGTCGGGGACGACTTCCCCACAGCGCTCGCCCCTGCACGAACGACACGTCGCGCTCGGCGCGAAGATGTCGGACTTCGGGGGCTGGGAGATGCCCATCGAGTACCCGGGCGGGGGTGTCGTTGCCGAGCACACGGCGGTGCGTGAGCGAGTCGGCGTCTTCGACGTGAGCCACCTCGGCAAGGCGTCGGTCACGGGTCCCGGGGCAGCGGTCTTCGTCAACGCCTGCTTCACCAACGACATCCGGCGGATCGCACCCGGTCAGGCGCAGTACACGCTGTGCTGCGACGAGTCAGGTGGCGTCGTCGACGACCTCATCGTCTACCTCAAGTCCGACGACGAGGTCTTCCTGATCCCCAACGCGGCGAACACCACCGAGGTGGTGAGCCGCCTGCAGGCTGCCGCGCCCGCCGGGATCGAGGTGACCAACCTGCACGACGCGTTCGGTGTCATCGCGGTCCAGGGGACCAGGAGCGACGACGTCCTCGATGCGCTCGGCCTACCTACCGGCCACGACTACATGTCGTTCGTCGAGGTCGAGTGGCACGGGCGCCCGGTCATCGTGTGCCGCACCGGTTACACGGGCGAACGCGGCTACGAGCTCGTCCCGCTCTGGGGAGATGCTCCGGCGCTCTGGGACGCGATCCTCGAAGCCATGGAGCCCTTCGAGGGCAAGCCGTGCGGGTTGGGAGCGAGGGACACGTTGCGCACCGAGATGGGCTATCCGCTGCACGGCCAGGACCTGTCGCTCGACGTCTCTCCGGTGCAGGCCCGAGCCGGTTGGGCCGTCGGGTGGAAGAAGGAGGCCTTCTGGGGGCGGGACGCGCTCCTCGCCGAGCGGGCCGATCCGTCCCGCCTGAGCCGCGGCCTGCGCGTGACGGGCCGCGGCATCCCGAGACCGCACTGTGCCGTCTCCAAGGACGGCGCGCGCGTCGGCGAGGTCACGTCCGGCACCTTCTCACCCACCCTTCGGCACGGCATCGCCCTGGCGCTGCTGCGGCCGGACGTGGTGGAGGGCGACACCGTCGAGATCGACGTTCGCGGGCGCGCCGTCGAGGCAACGGTCGTCAAGCCGCCGTTCGTGGAGGTCCAGGTTCGCGAGTCGTGACCCGGCCACGCCCCGAACCCTGCGCTGATCGATTCAGGTCGAGGCCTCGGCCACCCGGCAGGGGACTGGGCGACCGCTGACCCCCTCTCGGGCGGAGTCGACCCGGCTGCTGGACAGGGGTGCTCCGGTGCCGACCCTCAAGGGAATGAAGAGGTCAGCCTCCACGTTCTTCCTGCTCGTCTTTGCCCTGTCCATCCGATCTGGTTGATCGAGCCGGACGACTGGCCCATCACCGCAGCGGTGCTGGTCCCGCTTCCGGCGGCGCTCATCATGGCCTACCGCGAGGAGGGGGCTCATGGGGTCCGTCGCCTGCTCGCGCGGGTGCTCGACCACCGGAGGATCAGGGACAAGGTGTGGTACCTGCCGATCGTCCTGCTGTGGCCCCTTCTCGCGATGCTCGCCTATCTGGTCACACGACTGGTCGGTCTTCCGGTCAGTGCCGAGTCGTCCAACGCGCTCCTGCTGGCTCCGCTCCTCTTCCTCCTCTTCGTCGTCCTGGCCATAGGTGAGGAGCCGGGGTGGACCGGGTACGCGACGGAGCCCCTGCTCGGCCGGCACAGTGCCCTGACAACCGGCCTCATCCTTGGGCTCGTCTCGAGCCTCTGGCACTTGGCGCCCCTGATCAACATGGGTCGGAGTCCTGCCTGGATCGCGTGGTGGGCGGTATGGGCAGTCCCGCTTCGGGTCCTCTTCGTCTGGATCTACACCAACACAGGCAGGAGCCTGTTCGCGGCCGTCGGAGGCCTGGAGCCGAGCGACGTCATCAACGAGCTGGGGGTGGGTACGGGGCCGCCGGGACGAATGTCCCTGGACGACCACGGGAGGCACCATGACCACCACGCCACAGCCGATGCCGGGTTCCGAAGGCCCGGACCTCACGCTGGGTCAGGACACGCCGACGACGGTGCCCGCGGACCGCACCGGGGCGGCCGCCGAGACCGTGCCACGGGACGGCACGGCCGCCAGCGGGGGTGGAGGCCTCACAGACGAGGACCAGGACCTGGTTCGCTCCGCGGCGATCATGGCAGGGGCGCTCGTGTCGCAGGCGGAGAGCGGCTTCTTCGACACGTTCCGTGAGTCCTTCGCCGCATCGAAGGCGGTCAGGGACGCGCCCGCGCAGATCCGGGACCTCCTCGCCCAGGGCGGCCTGCCCAGCATGCCCCGCGCCGGCTCGAGGGAGGAGCTCGCGGAGGCCACGCTCGACATGGTGCGGCGTGCTGTGGACATCCTCCGCGCGAAGGCCCCCGATCTCGTCGACGCCTACCGCGCGACCGTGCTGGACAGCTGCCGTGATGTTGCTGCCGCAGCCGACGACACCTCGGCCACTGAGTCGGCGGCGCTGTCGAGCATCGAGCAGGCGCTCGCCTGACGCGGCGGAGCCGGACTCGCCCGCTCGGTCACCGAGTCGCAAGCGACGCGGCGACGACAGACGCGGCGACGAGCGCCGCGGCGAGGGAGACCTCTATCGCGGCGCCGATGACGTCGCCGGTGACGCCACCCAGGCGCCGCACCGCGTGGCTGGTGACTGACCAGGCAGCGAGGATGGCCACCCCGGCGACGAGCCCGGCGGCATACGGGAGGTGGCCGCCCAGCCCGAGCGCGAGGGTTCCGGCGACGCCGACGCCCAGGACAGCGATCGCGAGGGGCATGGGACGCACGGACCCCGCGACTGTGGCGCCGAGCCCGCCCGGACGTGCTGAGGGCACACCTCTCCGGCAGGCGATCGGTGGTGCGAGACGGCTCGCGACCAGGGCGATGGCGGCGAGTGCGATGCCGGGACCGGAGTCCATGAGGGATGCCAGCGCCGCGGCCTGCACGAGGAGGACGAGGACGACGGCCGTGACGCCTGCAGGGCCGATGTCGCCGCGCTTCATGACGTCGAGCGCCCGGTCACGGTCGGGACCCGAGCCCAGGCCGTCGGCGAGGTCGGCGAGGCCGTCGAGGTGAAGGGCCCGGTTGAGCAGGACCGTGGTGCCCACGCCGAGGGCGGCGGCCAACAGCGCGGTGAGCCAGCCGGCGCGGACCCCGAGCCCGAGCCCCACCCAGACCAGTGCGGCAGGTAGGGCGGTCACCGGCGCGAGCGTCATCGCGAAGCCGGCGATCGTGTGGTCGACCCGGCCCGGCGGCCGCACCGGGATGGCGAGGAACGTCCCGGCGCTCAGGCGCCAGGCCTCACGCATCGAGCGTCCGGGGAGGGAGGGAGTCGGGGACGGTTGGGGCGTCACTGAGATCGAGCACGCGACCTGCGACGACGAGATGCACCCGCGCCGCTGCCTGCGCCACTGCTGCGTTGAGCCGGCCGAGCTCGTCCTGGAAGAAGCGCCCTGAAGCGCTGAGGGGAACGAGCGACCAGCCGACCTCGTTCGTCACCACGACCACGGGATGGGTTGCGCGAGTGAGAGATTCGACCAGTGACGTGGTGCACTGACGAAGGTGCTGCCTGGCCCGGTCCAGGTCGTCCCAGCCGACGCGATCGACCTGGGCAGTGAGCCAGGTGCCGAGGCAGTCGATGATCACGGCCCCCTCGGCGGACGCGAGCGTCTCGTCGAGCTCGATGGTCTCGCTGGTTCGCCATGTCTCGGGGCGACGGTCCTGGTGTGCTCGGACGCGAGCCGCCCACTCGCTGTCGTCGTCTCCCGCCCGTCGACCCGTGGCGACGTAGAGCACGTCCCGGTGCAGGGCGACGAGGTGCTCGGCGTGCCGGCTCTTGCCGCTGCGCACGGGGCCGGTGACCAGCGTCGTGGTGGCCGCCCGGCGCGTCATGGGGCAGCCACCCTGCCCCTCGGGCGCGGCACGGGGTCGCCGACCGCGTGCCGGGCCCGGGTGTCGTGGTCCTCTGCAGGTGGCTCACCCGGTGGCCGTGGCCGGCTGCCGGGATGTTCGCCGGACGAGGCCAGCTGGAAACCCACGGGGGCACCGAAGGCCGCGCGACGGGCTGCCCGCCTGAAGACGCGTAGCAGGGCAGGTCCGGCAACGGTGACGAGGACGGCGTTGAGGATGCCCCTGGGCAGGTCCCAGCCGAGGGACGTCGCCAGGTAGAACAGGCCGTAACGGCCGAGGTTCTCCGTGAGGGACCCGCCGGGCACGAAGCCCATGCCGCTCGGGGCGTTGGCACCGAGGAACGGCCAGAACCACAGGTTCATGAAGAGGCCGAAGGCAAGTCCGGTCACGAGGGCGTAGGCAGCGAGGATCCAGCGTTCCGAGCGAGCACCGGCTCGGCCCGGCAGGAGGCCGGCGCCGAGGCCGATCGCGCCTGCACAGATCATCTGGAAGGGCAGCCACGGTCCGACACCACCGGTGAGGAGGGCGCCCGTGAGCAGCGCGAGGGCGCCCGCGACGAAGCCGACGCCCGGGCCGAGCACTCGGCCGGCGACGAGCAGGACGAAGAACATCGGCTCCAGCCCAGCCGTTCCCGCGCTGAGGACACGCATGGCACCGCCGGCGGCTGCGGTCACGCCGAGGACGGCGATGGTCTTGGCATCGAGCCTCCCGGAGGTGACCTCCGCGAGACAGACGAGCGTGAGCAGGGCGAGGATGCCGGCGAAGAGCCACGGGGTGTCGTTGCCATGTCCCTTCACGAACTCGGCCGAGGCGAAGAACGGCCACAGGAAGGCCATCGCGCCGATGACGCCGACCAGCGCCATCGCCGCGGCCGCCGGCCACCTCACCGGAATGACGTTGCCCACCGGTGTCGCCGCCCTCATGCGGACCGTCCCAGAGCCGCTGCCACCTCGTCGACCGTGAGCCAGGTCTGCGGCAGCAGCACCTTCGTGACCTGGGGCGCGAAGGCCGGAGACGAGGCGAGGACCTCGCGCACCTGGCCATCGGTGACGACCTCTCCGTCGGCGAGGATGACGACACGGTCGGCGACCTCGGCGGCGAGCTCGACGTCGTGTGTCGCCAGCAGGACTGTCGTCCCGCCGGCGGCCAGGTCTCTCAGCGCGTGTCCGAGCCGCTGCTTGGCGCCGTAGTCGAGTCCGCGGGTCGGCTCGTCGAGGAGCAGGACCCGGGGTGAGCCGGCCAGGATGACCGACAGGGCCAGCTCCAGCCGCTGCCCCTCGGAGAGGTCGCGGGGGTGGCGCGAGGCGTCCAGTCCGCCGGAGATGCGATCGAGGATCCTGCTCGTCGTCCCGCTCTGCACGGCGAAGTCCTGGTCCGCCGCGGCGCACTCGGCGGCGACGGAGTCGGAGAAGAGGAGCAGCTCGGGCTGTTGCGGCACCAGCCCGACGAGGGTGACGCGACGTCTGGCCGGGAGGGTGCCGGGCTCGACCCACCGGCCGTCGTCGGCGATGCGTGCGGATCCCGCTGCCGTGGCGAGCTGGCCGGCCAAGGCGCCGAGCAGGGTCGACTTGCCTGCGCCGTTGCGGCCCATGAGCGCGGTCACGGTGCCGGTGCCGAGCTCGAGCGTGAGGTCGTCGATCACGGTCCGGCCGCCGCGGACGACACGCGCCGAGTCGATCCGGACCGCGGGGACCGACATCGGGTCCGTCGGGCTGGCGACGGGCAGCACCGGGGCGAGGAGCTCGCGGAGACTGCCCGCGCGTCGGCGGGCGTCGCGGATGGACAGGGGAGTGGGCGACCAGTCGGCGAGGCGCGACAGGGCGACCAAGGGCGGGTGGATGGGGGAGTCGGCCATCGCGACGGCGGGGTCGAGCAGGGCAGAGGTGCGGCCCGCGTCGATGAGCACGACCCGGTCGGCGTGGTGGACGACTCGCTCGAGCCGGTGCTCGGCGAGGATGACGGTGACCCCGAGGTCGTGCACGATGCGGTGCAGGGAGGCCAACACCTCCTCGGCGGCGACCGGATCCAGTGCGGACGTCGGCTCGTCGAGAACGAGGATGCGTGGACCGGCGGCGAAGACCGACGCGATGGCGACGCGCTGCTGCTGTCCTCCCGAGAGCGTGCTCAATGGACGGGCGCGCAGTGGCGTGAGACCGAAGAGGTCCAGCGTCTCCTCGATGCGCCGGCGGATCGTCGTGGGATCCAGGCCCATCGTCTCCATCCCGTAGGCGACCTCGTCCTCGACGACGTCCGTGACGAAGGTGGAGGAGGGGTTCTGCTCGACGAGGCCCACCACCGTGGCCAGGTCACGGGGCCGGTTGGACGAGGTCGGGCGGCCGTCGACGACGACGCGACCCATGAGGGTGCCGCCGCTGAAGTGCGGCACCAGGCCGTTGATCGTGCGCAGCAGCGTCGACTTGCCGCTGCCCGTCGGCCCGACCACGAGGACGAGCTCGCCCTCCGGGATCTCGAGCGTGACGTCGACCAGGCTCGGCTCGGCGGCGTCGGCGTAGCGGACGGTGACGTGGTCGAAGGTGATCAAGCGACGGCCCTCCGGGGGCGGGGCGTGAACCAGGCGGGAAGGGCAGCGACCAGCACTGCCACGACGGCGAGCACCGGCACCGGAGGGAGCTCGGCGCGCTGGGCAGGAACGATGCCGGTCCACGCCAGGAGGTGTGCGGCGACGAGGACGCCCCCCGCGACTGCGCCGGTGAGCACCGTCAGCGTCTCGGTCCACGACCACGGGTCACGCCGGTGTCCCGAGCGTCCGTCGCGGGAGGCGCCGACGGCGAGGCTGGAGCCCGCCACGACGACACCGACGAGCAGGAGCGGAAGGCCAAGGGCGCCGCCGACCGAGTTGTCGAGCAGGCCGTAGAGCCCGGCGAGGACGCCGAGGGTGCCGACGACGGCGAGGATGGAGGCGGTGCGGCGACCCCGTGCGGATGTCCGGAGGGCTCGGCCGTAGCCGCGCGACTCCATCGATGCGGCGAGGCCGAGTGACCGCTCGAAGGCCGTCTCGAGGACGGGCACGGCGAGCCTGGCCATCTCGCGCATCCCGCGGCCGTCGTGCCCGCGCAGGGCCCGCGCGGCGCGAACGGACCGCGCGTCGGACAGCAGCTGGGGTGCGAAGGTGAGGCCGACGACGATGGCCGTGCCGACGTCATAGAGCGTCGCGGGCAGGTAGCGGAGCAGTCGGCGCGGGCTGGCCAAGGCGTTGGCCGCGCCGATGCAGGCGAGGATCGCGGCGAGGCGCAGGGCATCATAGGCGGCGTTGAGCAGGCTCTCCAGCGACACCGGACCCCCGATGCGAACGCTGGCAGCCCACTCCGGCAGGGGTACCTGCGGCAGGGTGAACAGCACCGTCTGCCCGCGGATCCCGTTGCCGAGGACCATGGTCATCACGACGCGGAACGTGACGATGACCGCGCCGAGGACGAGGAAGGCCATCAGGGGGTTCGGCGTGGACGGGTCGCGTCGCTCGCTGACGACGAGGACGCAGACGCCGATGACGAGCAGGAGGATGGCGGGGTTGGTCGTCCGTGAGGCGGCGGTGGCCAGCCCCAGCCCCCACAGCCACCAGGCTGCGGGGTGCTGGAGCCGCTCACGAGCGCTCATCGGGTGAGCATGCCTCAGGCGTCTCGGCGGTTCGCGGCGCGCGAGCGGGCGATGACGAAGACGAGGATGGCCAGGAGCGCGAGCGCGGCGATGACGTATGCCGCTGTGCTCGCGCCGCTCGACGAGTCCTCGGCGGGGGCGCTGGCTTCGCCGGCCTGGGCAGCGGGGGTCGCGGTGTCCGTCGCCGCGGGTGGCCCTGCGATCTGCACCGGCGTGTCCGCCGCCTTGGCCTGGGGACTGATGTCCTTGACCTCACCGCCGCAGTCCGTCGCCGGGTAGCCGGCGACCCCGCAGACGAGGCCGCCCTCGACCCGGAGCTCACCGGCGGCGGCGAGGACGTCGAGGCTCGTCGCCTCCGTGGCGACGACGGCACAGACGGCCTTCGGCTCGGGCGGGGTCGTCGCGTCTGCGGAGTCGGCCGGTCGGCCGAAGTCGACGATCAGCCCGACACGTTTCCGGTCTGGCTCGGCGGGGGTGGAGCCACAGATCTCCTCGAACGTGGGGGTCGCTCGGGGATAACGGGTGTCGTCCATGTCCGCGACGGCGAAGCGCCAGCCCTCGACCGACCCCTCCTCGGGAACGATCTGGTCTGCACCCTTCTCGGCGAAGGCCCACTGGCCGTCCGTGAGCTGGTAGAAGCCCCAGAACCGGTAGGCGGCCGCATGCGCGGGAGCCAGGGTCAGGGCGGTGAGGGCTGCTGCGAGCAGCGCGGCGAGGACGACCCGGA
>NZ_JAJJPG010000019.1:30214-39302 GCF_032907665.1 Intrasporangium sp. | reverse complement strand
GCCCTCGTGGCCTTCGCGACGATCTACGCCCTCGTCGACTGTCTCCAGACCGACGGCAGGCTCATGCGCATCATGCCCAAGCCCGTGTGGCTCCTCGTCTGCCTGATCCCGGTGCTCGGCCCGCTGATGTGGCTCGTCGCCGGCCGGTCGGACGCCCCCGGGGCCCGCGCTCTCGGGCTCGGCCCGCGAGGCAACGCGCCCCGGCGTCCCATGGCGCCCCCGCCCGGCCCGCGGGGCCCCGACGACGACCCCGACTTCCTCCGAAGGCTGCGCAAGCCGAAGAGTTGACCGGCCCACGGCCGCCGCCGCCACACCCGACACCGCCCCCGGGACGGACCTGACGCGCGCCACCGCTCCACCGCGTCAGCCGCCCGGCACGACCAGCGAGGACCCATGGCCACGCTCGCCCAATGGATCGAAGGGGCGCGTCCACGCACCCTGCCCGCCGCCATCTCCCCGATCCTCATCGGGGCCGGCGCCGCCTACCAGGCGGGTCACATCGTGTGGGGGTACGTCGCCCTCGCCCTCGTGATCGCGCTCGCCCTTCAGGTCGGCGTCAACTATGCGAACGACTACAGCGACGGTATTCGCGGCACCGATGAGGTCCGCGTGGGACCGATCCGGCTCGTCGGACAGCGCCTCGCCGACCCGACGTCGGTCAAGACCGCCGCCCTCGCCTCCTTCGCCGTCGCAGGGGTTCTCGGGCTGGTCCTCGTCGCGCTCTCCGGTCTGTGGGTGATGCTGCCCATCGGCGCGCTCGCGATCCTTGCGGCGTGGTACTACACCGGCGGGTCCCGGCCCTACGGATACCTCGGGCTCGGCGAGGTCTTCGTCTTCGTCTTCTTCGGCCTCGTCGCGACCCTCGGCACGATGGCGACCATGACGCCGCTCACGGCCGCCGGGTGGTGGGGGGCGATCGGCGTCGGCGCGGTGGCCTCGGCGATCCTCGTCGCCAACAACCTCCGCGACATCCCGACCGACCGCGTCACCGGCAAGCGCACCCTCGCGGTCCGGCTCGGCGACAAGGGCACCCGAGCCTTCTACGTCGTGCTCGTCGCCGTCGCCTTCGTCATGACGGGCCTCGCCGCGCTGACGACCCCCTTCTCGCTCCTCGCCCTGCTGGCGGCGCCCCTCGTCGTGCGGCCGGTTCGCGCGGTCGTCAGCGGCGCCACCGGTCGCGACCTCATCCCCGCCCTGGCGGGGACGGGCGTGTTCGAGCTGGCGTGGTCCGTGCTTCTCGCCGTCGGGCTCGCCCTCGGCCACCACGTCCACTGAGCGGTCGACTGTCCCATCAGGCACAGTCGGCCGGGGACACCGGGGCCACTCGCGTGAGCGGGAGGAGTCAGCGTGGGGTGTCGGTCTCGCCGGTCCCGTTGGCCTCGGCGTCCTCGGCGAGCTCGTCCTCGGTCCAGGTCCGACGGCCCTCCTCCTTCGCCCGGAGCTTCGCCTCGTGCCGGTCCATGAGCTTGGCCGTCATCTCGTCGCGCATGCCCCGGAGCAGGACGTAGGACACGACGGCGGAGATGACCGCCGAGAGCGCGACGAGCAGGAGCGGGTTGTTGCGGATGCCGACGAGCCACAAAGCCATGAGGACGCCGAAGAAGATGAGCAGGCGGAGGACGGTGTAGCGGAGCACGGTCACATCCCCGAGTAGTTGTGCATGCCCACGAACGTCGACACGAGGTTGACGAGCGTGAAGTTGATGATGACGCAGGCGAACCCGGCCAGGGCGATGTACATCGACTTGCGCAGGTCGACGCCAGCGGTCGCCCGGCCGTGCATGTAGGCGGCGTAGACGGTCCAGATGACGAAGGTCCAGACCTCTTTCGGGTCCCACTGCCAGTAGGTGCCCCACGCCTGCTTCGCCCAGATGGAGCCGGCGATGAGCGTGAAGGTCCAGAGGATGAAGGCCACCATGTTGAGGCCGTAGGCAGTCCGCTCGAGCGCCGCGGACGACGGCAGCGACTCGATGAAGTTACGCCGTGCCGGGGGCTTCTCCTCACGCCGCAGCCGGACGAGGTAGAGGGCCCCGATGACCGCCGCGATGGTGAAGAAGGCGACGGCGAGGAAGGCGACGCCGACGTGAATGGCCAGCCAGTAGGACTTGAGGGCGGGCATGAGCTCGCCCGCCTCGGTGTAGAGGACGGTGAGGGACAGGCCGAGCACGAGCAGGATCGGCGTCACGACGAAGACGCCGAGCCATTGCCAGCCGTTGCGCTTGGCCAGGACCGAGTAGGTCAGGCCCACGGCTGCGGCGGACGCGGTCGCGAACTCGAACATGTTGCCCCACGGTGGTCGCTCGACGGCGACGCCCCGCAACACCACGGACGCGACGAGCAGCGCCGTCGCGAGGTAGGTGAGCATGAGCCCGATGTTTCCCCGCTGCCACGAGGCGGCGCTCTCTGTGGCAGTCGGGCCCTCGACAGCCGGCCGAGCCGGTGCCGGCGCACTGGTCGCCGGTGCGCCTCCGGCGGTGACGAGCACCTCCTCGCGCTCGACGGCCCGCGTGCCGGACAGCTGCGCAGACCGGGCCGCCAGGTGCCACGCGAACATGAGCATGGCCAGGGTGTAGACGATCATCGAGGCGTAGAGCGCCATGTTGGCGTTGCTGGCGAGCGCGGCATTGGCCGTGGCGAGAGTGGGTGTCACGAGCGGTCTTTCCGATCTGCAAGAGGGTCGTGCACGGCTGCGCCGACCGTGTCGATGATGCCGGCGAGCCCGGGGTCGGAGTCCTTGGAGAGGCCGCCGATGGTGACCACGGTAGCGCCTGCCTCCGACCCGCCCGGGCGGACCCGCACGAAGACGCGACGACGCTTGATGGTGAGCCCGAGGATGAGCCCGAGCGTGGCCAGGAGCGCGCTGACGAGACTGATCGGCGCCCCTGGGTCGGTGCGGATCGACAGCCCGGCGAAGCGCTTGACCTCCTCGAAGGTGATCGACCCCCGCCCACCCGGCAGCTCGTAGGTCTGCCCGGGCTTGAGCCTGATCAGGGCCGGCTCGCCGTCGTCGCCCATCACCTGCGTCATCTGCTCGGTGTTGAGGGTGTAGACGGACTGCGGCGCGCCGCCGGGGAAGAGCGTGCCCTCCCAGATCGACAGGGCGAGCTCGGGGTTCTGGGCGTCCGGGAAGACCGACACCGGACCGTTCGCGAAGGTGGGCTCGGCGGTGGGGAGGAAGAAGCCGGTGAACCCGAGCTGCTTCGGACTCGCCGACGGGACCTTGACGACCCCGACGGACCGGTAGTTGCCGTCCTGCGCGAGGAAGGGGGTCGCCTCGCGGTAGAGCACCTCCCCGGCCGCGTCGCGCACCGTGATCACCGGTGTGTAGCCGTTGCCGAGGAGGAAGACGTCGGCGCCGCCGATGACCATGGGATGGTTGACGGCGATGTCGGCCTCACGCGTCTCGCCTCCCGGCTCGTCGGCCACCGTGACGTGCGCGGTGAACTCGCGCGGCGTGCCGAAGGACCGTCCCGGGGTCTCGTTGAACTGCACGTCGAGGTCGTCGAGCTGCATCACGAAGCCGGGGACGGCGTCCTCGCCGACGAGGGGCCCCGGCGAGTAGGTGTTGTACGTCGTCGCGCTCGAGGCGAACTCGTCGCCCTCGGAGAGGATGAGGTCGCCGCGCCAGCCGAGGAGGTGGCCGACGGCCATTCCGACGATGATCCCGGTGAGCGCGAGGTGGAAGAGCAGGTTGCCGGTCTCACGGAGGTATCCCGACTCGGCGCTGACGCTCGTGCCATCGTGGCTGTGCACCCGAAAGCGCTTGGCTCGCAGGGCGGCACGCGCGGCCTCGAGTGCCTCCTGCTGGCCGAGCAACGTCGTGACCTCGACGTGCTCGTCGAGCCGCGACAGCCGCGCCGGCGCCCGCGGCGGGGTGGCGCGCAGGGCGCGCACGTGCATCCGGGTGCGCGGCACGATGCACCCGATGAGCGAGACGAAGAGCAGCAGGTAGATGGCCGAGAACCACGGCGACGCGTACACGTCGAAGAACCCGAGACGGTCGAGCCAGGGGCCTGTCGCGGGGTTCTGCGCGAGGTAGTCGGACACGCGTCCCGCATCGATGTTGCGCTGTGGGAAAACCGAGCCCGGCACCGCTGCGACGGACAGGAGCAGGAGCAGGAAGAGCGCGGTGCGCATGCTCGTCAGCTGCCGCCACGCCCACCTGGCCAACCCGAGCGCCCCGAGCTGCGGCAGCTGCGGCTCCCGGGGCGCCGTGGACAGCGACGATCCCGTATGCCGCCGGGCTCGCTCCCGCTCCCGGGTGGCGGTGGTCTTCGGCTCGGTCATCAGATGGCCACCTGGAAGGTCGCGATGAGGTTGGTCTGCAGCCACACGATGACCGACTCCCACAGGCCGGTCAGCATGAGCAGGCCCACTGCGATGAGCATGAGCCCGCCGAACACCTGGATCGGCCGGCGGTGCCGCCGCAGCCAGGCGCTGGCGCGACCGGCACGCTCCCAGAGCGCAGCCATGAGGACGAACGGCATCCCCAGGCCGATCGAGTAGATCGCGGCGAGCAGCAGGCCGCGCCCGATCGAGCCGGCCTCCGCCGAGATGGGCGCCGCCATGGCCTGGATCGCGCCGAGCGTCGGCCCCCAGCACGGGGACCATCCGACGGCGAACGCCGCCCCCAGTAACGGGGCACCGAGCAGGCCCGCGCGTGGCTTCCAACCGAGCTGAGCGGCATACGACTTGCCGAGGCCGAGGAAGAGCACGCCCATGACGACGACGATGGCGCCGCCCACCCGCAGGAGGATGCTCTGGTGCTCCCGGAAGGCCACCCCGATCGCCGACAGGGCGGCGGCGGCGACGAGGAAGACGACGGTGAAGCCGAGGACGAAGAGCAGGGCCCCCACGACGAGCCGGCCCCGCGACCGTCGCTCGAGCGACTCGTCCGAGAGGCCGGTGACGTAGCCGAGGAACCCCGGGACCAAGGGCAGCACGCAGGGGGACGCGAAGGACACGAGACCTGCGACGAGCGCCACGACCGACGCGACGATGATCGAGCCGGTCGCGAGGTCAACGCTCACGGGCGCGTCTGCTCATGTCAGGCCTCGGCGAGCACGTCGTCGATGAGGGCGGTCAGGGTGCTCGTCGTGACCGGTCCGGAGACCCGCGCGGCGATGCGTCCCTGCCGGTCGAGCACGAGGGTCGAGGGCGTGGCCGTCGCCCTGCCCTGGAGGGCGAGGATCGGCAGTCCGCCGTCGTAGGCGAGCGAGGGGTAGGTGACGTCGTTCGCCTTCTGGAAGGCGAGGCCGGTCTCGGGGCTCTCCATCTTGTCGAGCCCGATGAACTCCACGTCGAGCTTCTCCGCCTGGACCTGCTCCCACGCCTTCTGCAGGGCCGGTGTCTCCTCGATGCACGGCGGGCACCACGAACCCCACACGTTGACGACGAAGATCGTGCCGGCCCGGCCCTCCATCGACCAGGGCTCACCCTCGAGCGTCGTGCCCGACAGCGCCACCGGAGCGCCACGGCTCTCCGGCGCGAGGCGCTCGATGGTGCCGTCGCCGGAGACGTAGTTCTTGCGGTCGCCGGCCCTGGCCTGGGCGGCGACGGAGTTCGGGTCCTCGGAGCAGGCGGCGAGCGTCGTGGCCGCCCCGCCCGCGAGGACGATCGCCCCCCACCGCAGGGCGGAGCGCCGGTCGAGGTCACGCATCAGGCGCCCACGCTCCTGCTCGCCCGCTCGAGCAGCGCCGCAGCGGGCTCGGAGTAGGCGACCGACTCGAGCTCGCCGTCCAGGTAGGTCAGCGACGTCAACGAGGCCAGCGTGCACTCTCGCCTGCGCGGGTCGTGCCAGAGGCGCCGACCCTCGAGCTTGTTGCGGACCGTCCAGACGGGCAGCTGGTGGGACACGATGACCGCCTCGTGCCCGGCCGCTTCCCGTCGCGCGTCGTCGATGGCGGCAAGCATCCGAGCCGCGATCTCCTCGTAGGGTTCGCCCCAGGAGGGCTTCAGCGGGTTGAGCAGCTTGGGCCAGTGGCTCGGATGGAACAGGTCTTTCCTGCTCACCTGGCGCCCCTCGAAGTAGTTCGCCGACTCCACGACGCGGGGGTCGGTGCGCACCGTCAGGCCGTGCGTGGCGGCGATGGGCGCGGCCGTCTGCTGCGCCCGCTCGAGCGGGGAGGCGACGACCACGGTGATGTCGTTGGTCTCGAGGTGCCGCGCGACGAGCTCGGCCATCTCGCGGCCGAGGTCGGACAGGTGGTAGCCGTCGAGCCGGCCGTAGAGGACCCCCGTCGGGTTGTGCACCTCTCCGTGCCGCATCAGGTGCACGACGGTGCGCGTCGGCACGTGCGGACTGGGCGGAGCGGTCATGGCGCACAGTCTCTCAAATGCAGGCCGAACGTCCGAATCCGCCTTCGGGCCCCGGAACCGGAGGCTGCCCGGCCGCTTCCCGCCCGTACACTCCGCCTGTGTCGTGGTCCCTCTGGCTGACCCTCGTCGCCGCGGGGTCGCTCATCTCCTTCACGCCGGGCGCCGGCGCCATCAACACGATGGCCACCTCGCTCGGCTCGGGATGGGCCCGCTCGATCTGGGGGATCCTCGGGCAGCAGGTGGCGCTCGTGACCCACATCGCCATCGTCGCCGGCGGTGTGGGGGTCCTCGTCAGCGGCAACCCGGTGCTGTTCGACACCGTCCGCTACGTCGGGGCGGCCTACCTGCTCTGGCTCGGCGTGCGCCAGTGGCGCCTCACCCCAACCCTCGTCGCGGACGCCGGGACGCCGTTGCGCGAGCCCGCCGGACCGATGTTCCGCCGCGGCGTCTTCGTCAACCTGACGAACCCCAAGGCGATCGTCTTCTTCCTCGCCTTCGTGCCGCACTTCATCGACCCCGACCGCCCGCTCCTCGTGCAGTACCTCATCCTCGCGGCGACCGTCGTCGGCATCGACACCATCGTCATGTGGTTCTTCTTCGCCGCCGCGGCGAAGGGACTGCGACGGCTCACGCGCAGCGCCTCGGGACAGCGGACGATCAACCGCGTCTTCGGCTCGCTCTACGTCGTCGTCGCCGTCCTGCTGGCCGTCACCCGCTGAGGCCGTATGCCGCTGGGCCCGCTCCCGCTCAGCGGCCCGCTGCCGCTCGGGCGGCGTGGGGCAGCGCCTCGAGGACGTGCTCGACGGCAGCCTCGTCGTGCGCAGCGGACACGAACCAGGCCTCGAACGAACTCGGCGGCAGGTGCACCCCGTGGTCGAGCATCGCGTGGAAGAAGCGGCCGAACGCCTCGGTGTCCTGGGTCTTGGCGTCGTCGTAGCTGCGCACCGGACCCTCCCGGAAGAAGATCGAGAACATCGACCCCGCCCACTGCACCGTGTGCGGGACGGAGGCCGCCGTCAGCGCCTCCGAGGCAGCGTCGGCGATGGTGTGCGCGACGGTCCCCAGACGGTCGTAGACCTCGTCGGTGCACCCGCGGAGGGTGGCCAGGCCGGCTGCGGAGGCGACCGGGTTCCCCGAGAGGGTGCCCGCCTGGTAGACGGGGCCGCTGGGGGCGAGCAGCGCCATCACGTCGGCCCGGCCCCCGAAGGCAGCGATCGGGAAACCGCCACCCATGACCTTCCCGAAGGTGAAAAGGTCGGCCGGCCCAGCGGCATACGGCCCCTCGAGCCCGTAGAAGCCGGACCGCGAGCAGCGGAAGCCGGTCATCACCTCGTCGCTGATGAGCAGCGCACCGTGGTCCCGGGTCACCCGGCGCAACCCCTCGGTGAAGCCCGGAGCCGGCGGCACGACGCCCATGTTGCCCGGGGCCGCCTCCGTGATCACCGCCGCGATCTGCTCGCCCCGCCCGGCGAAGGTCGCCTCGACGGCCGCGATGTCGTTGTAGGGCAGCACGATCGTCTCGCCTGCGCTCGATTTCGGGACCCCGGCCGAGTCGGGCAGGGCGAACGTGGCGACGCCCGAACCCGCCGACGCGAGCAGCGCGTCGACGTGGCCGTGGTAGCAGCCGGCGAACTTCACGACGACGTCGCGCTGGGTGTAGCCGCGCGCGAGCCGGATGGCCGACATGGTGGCCTCGGTGCCGCTGTTGACGAGTCGGACCTGGTCGACCGGCTCGACCCGGGTGACGATCTCCTCCGCGAGGGCCACCTCGTTCTCCGAGGGCGTCCCGAAGGAGAACCCCCGTGCTGCCGCCTCCTGGACGGCGCGGAGCACGTCGGGGTGGGCGTGCCCGAGGATCATCGGCCCCCACGAGCAGATGAGGTCGACATAGCGGTTGCCGTCGACATCGGTCAGCCACGCGCCCTGCCCGGACGCCACGAACCGCGGCGTCCCGCCCACGGCACCGAAGGCACGGACCGGCGAGTTGACCCCGCCGGGGATCACGGCGCTCGCCCGCGCGAGCAGCGCCTCCGACGCCGCGACGCCCTTCCCCGCGACCGAGCCCGGACCGGACACCACATGTGAAGTCATGCGCTCATTGTCCCAGTGGGCAGGTCGGGCGACCGCCACGGGTCAGGCGTCGGTGAGGCCCTCGGGGTCGAGGTGGTCGCGCACGATCGCCATCGCGTCGCCGATGGCCTGGAACTGCTCGGGCGTCATGATGTCGACGAGGTTGTCACGCACGCTCTGGACATGGACCTTGGAGATCCGCTGCACCGCATCGAGCCCGACGGGCGTGAGGACGAGCTCGACGCCGCGCCGGTCGCCCAGGCACTGCTCCCGGGTGACCCAGCCGCGCGCCTCGAGGCGCTTGGCCGTGTGCGTCAGCCGGCTGCGCGACTGGACGACCATCGCCGCGAGCTCCGACATGCGCAGCCGGTGGGAGGGGCTCTCGGAGAGCATCGAGATGATCTCGTACTCGCTGAGCTGGAGTCCCGAGGCGTGCAGGGCCTGGTCGAGGGCCGTCTCGAGCAGCCTCGTGCCGCGCAGGATCGCCCTCCAGGAGGCCTGCTCGGAGTCACTGAGCCACTTCACGCCATCGTTCTCGGACATGGGCCCCGGGGCACCTCCTTCGGGCGCGCTGGTACACGCTGCAGTCGACGTGGCTGGTCAGATCCTAGTTCCCGTGCGACCGCACCGAAGTGAGGACGTGCCGCACGGCGCGGCTGATCATCGCAGCCGAGGCATTCGGGCCAGTCGGGCGAGCCGAT
>NZ_JAJJPG010000019.1:13040-30114 GCF_032907665.1 Intrasporangium sp. | reverse complement strand
CACGGCGCGGCTGATCATCGCAGCCGAGGCATTCGGGCCAGTCGGGCGAGCCGATGGGCGAGCCAGTCAGGCCAGCCAGCCGGGCCAGCCAGTCAGGCCAGCCAGCCGGGCCCAGCCAGTCAGGCCAGCCAGTCAGCGGCCTCCAGGGCGAAGTAGGTGAGGACGACCTGGGCGCCCGCGCGGCGGATCGACAGGAGCGACTCCAGCGCAGCTGCCCTGCGGTCGATCCAGCCGTTGGCGGAGGCCGCGGTGATCATGGAGTACTCCCCCGACACCTGGTAGGCGGCGACGGGCACGGACGACCGCTCGGCCGCGGCCGCGACGACGTCGAGGTAGGACATCGCGGGCTTGACCATGACGAGGTCCGCACCCTCCGCGAGGTCGAGGTCGATCTCGCGCAGGGACTCGACGATGTTGGCCGGGTCCTGCTGGTAGGTGCGGCGGTCGCCCTGCAGGCTCGACTGGACGGCCTCGCGGAACGGTCCGAAGAAGGCCGACGCGTACTTGGCGGCGTAGGCGAGGATCACCGTGTCGGTGAAGCCGGCCGCATCGAGGGCCTCACGGATCGCGGCGACC
Organism: Intrasporangium sp.; assembly: GCF_032907665.1. Classification (GTDB taxonomy): domain Bacteria; phylum Actinomycetota; class Actinomycetes; order Actinomycetales; family Dermatophilaceae; genus Intrasporangium. The sequence goes on along the minus strand of NZ_JAJJPG010000019.1, from coordinate 29,538 downwards.
TGGCCATCCATCATCCCGGACGGGCCGACGACGTGGGCGCCGGCGCGGGCCTGGGCGACCGCCATCTCGGCGTACAGCTCGAGGGTCGCGTCGTTGTCGACGCGGCCGCGCTCGTCGAGGACCCCGCAATGGCCGTGGTCGGTGAACTCGTCGAGGCACGTGTCGGCCATGACGACGAGGTCGTCGCCGACGGCCTCCCGCACGCGAGCGAGGGCAATGTTGAGTATGCCGCCGGGCTGGCACGCGCCGGACCCGGTCGCATCCTTGGTGGTGGGCACGCCGAAGAGCATGATCCCGCCGATGCCGGCCTCGACGCAGCGCCGGGCCTCGGCGACGAGGGAGTCGAGGCTGTGCTGGACGACGCCCGGCATGCTGGAGATCGGACGCGGCGTGTCGGCGCCCTCAGCCACGAAGGCCGGCAGCACGAGGTCCTTCGGGTGCAGACGGGTCTCGGCGACGAGCGCCCTGAGCGCATCGTTCTGGCGCAGGCGGCGCGGGCGCTCGATCACGGTGGGTCTCCTCGTCCTCACCGGGCGCGGCGACGCGAGGCGGGCCGCTTGTCGCTGGGACGCTGAACCGGTTGCCCCGCCTCAGCGGCCGCGACGGCGAGGCCGACGCCGTGGCCGGCGAGGGCGTCGACGAGGCTGAGGGCCGAGGCCTCGGGTGCGAGCACGTCGACGCGCAGGCCGTGCTCCTGTGCGGTCTTGGCCGTTGCGGGACCGATGCAGGCAACCACGGTCGCCGGGTGCGGTTTGCCGGCGATGCCGACGAGATTGCGCACCGTCGAGCTCGACGTGAACAGGACCGCGTCGTACTCGCCGCCCTTGATGGCGTCTCGGACGTGCTGCGCCGGGGGCGCCGCGCGGACGGTCCGGTACGCCGTGACGTCGTCGACCTCCCAGCCCATGTCGCGCAGGCCGGCCACGAGGGTCTCGGTGGCGATGTCCGCGCGCGGCAGCAGGACCCGGTTGATCGGGTCGAGCACCTCGTCGAACTCCGGCCACACCTCGAGCAGCCCGGCCGCCGACTGCTCGCCGGTCGGCACGAGGTCCGGGTTGATGCCCCAGTGCCGCAGCGCGTCGGCCGTGACGCCACCGACCGCCGCGACCTTGAGTCCCGCGAAGGCCCGCGCGTCGAGGCCGAGCTCCTCGAATCGCTCCCGGACGGCTCGCACGGCGTTGGTCGAGGTGAACCCGATCCACTCGTAGCGCCCGGTGACGAGGCCCCGGACCGCCTTCTCCATCTGCTGGGGGGTGCGCGGCGGCTCGACCGAGATGGTCGGCACCACGTCGGCGACGGCACCGTAGGCAGCGAGCCGCTCGACCATCGGCCCGGCCTGTGCCTGGGTGCGAGGGACGAGGACCTTCCAGCCGAAGAGCGGCTTGGTCTCGAACCACGAGAACTCGTCGCGCAGGGCCACGTTGGGCGAGACGACGGCCGCTGAGATCCCCCCGGCGGCGCGGGCGAGCGCCGCCCCCGCCTCGGCGAGGGTCGTCGCCCACGACGCCTGGCTCACCGTCGTGCCACGCGCGACGAGGGCGACCTCGGCCTCGGCCGGACGCCCGCACTCGAGGAGGCCGGCGAGCGCCGAGCCGATGGCCTCGGTCGAGCCGAGGATGACGACAGTGTCGTCGTGGGTGCTGTAGCGAGCGAGGTCGAGGGACCCGGCCTGGTCGGCGTTGAGGACGTGGACAGCGGGCGCGGTCTTGGAGGTGAGCGGGACGCCTGCATACGTCGCCACCGCGGTGACCGCCGAGACCCCGGGAACGACGTCATAGGTGATGCCGGCCCTGCGGCAGGCCCTGACCTCGTCGACCAGGCCGGTGAACATCGCCGGGTCGCCGTCCATGAGCCGCACGACGAGACCACCTGCCGGCACGGACTTCGCGGCCTTGACGACGAGCTTGGCGCGCACGGCGTGGGTCAGCTCCTGGCCGTTCTCACCGTGCCCGGCGTCGATGACCTGGACGTCCTCGCGAGCGAGGCGCCGGACCGCGCCCTCGTCCATGAGGTGGTCGAGGACGACGATGTCCGCCGCGGCGAGCAGGTCGCGGGCCCGGAGGGTGAGCAGTCCGGGGTCGCCGGGGCCGGACCCGACGAAGGCGACGCGTGCCGGCGAGGTCGGGACCGTGGGGGTCGACACCGTCGGCTCTGACGGCTGGCGTGTACGAGTCACGAAACTGGCTCCGGGGGTCGTGGTGCGGGAGTGGAGGGCTGACCGAGGCCGGCGGCGCCGTCCTCGAGCAGGATGTGGGCAAGTCGTCGACCGAGCGCCTCAGGTTCGTCATACCGACCCGCGAGGGACCTGCGCAACTCGATACCACCGTCCTCGCTGCCGGCGAAGGCACGGAGGGACAGCTCGAGGCCGTCGTCTCCCTCGACGACCTCGGCGAGGGCTCCGACCGGCGCGGTGCACCCGGCTTCGAGCGCGGCGAGCAGGGACCGCTCAGCGGTGACGCAGGCGCGGGTGTCGGCGTCGTCGAGGCTGCTCACTGCCTCCAGCACGTGGGGCCGGTCGCGTCGGCACTCGACGGCGAGCGCGCCCTGCCCGGGGGCCGGGAGAACCTGGATCGGGTCGAGCACCTCCGTGACGACGTCGAGTCGGCCGAGTCGGGCCAAGCCTGCCCGGGCAAGGACGACGGCGTCGAGCTCACCCGAGCTGACCAAGCGGAGGCGCGTGTCGACGTTGCCGCGGATGGGACGGACCTCGAGCCCGAGACCGAGCGCGGCGAGCTGCGCGGTGCGGCGGGGAGACCCGGTGCCGACGACGGCTCCGACCGGCAGCTCGCCGAGCGTGAGACCGTCGCGCGCGACGAGGACGTCCCTGCTGTCCTCGCGGGGTGGCACGGCTGCCACGACGAGTCCGGGCTCCTCAGCAGTCGGCAGGTCCTTGAGGGAGTGCACGGCGAGGTCGACCTGGTCGCTCTTGAGGGCCTGTCGGATGGCGGCGGCGAAGACGCCCGTGCCCCCGATGGCCGTGAGCAGGTCTCCCGAGACGTCGCCCTCGGTGGTGATCTCGACAAGGTCGACGTCGTGCCCGGCCGCACGCAGTCGGTCCGCGACCCACCCGGACTGGGTGGTGGCGAGGGCCGAGCGGCGCGTGCCGAGGCGAAGGGCGGTCACGAGACGCCACGCTTGGGTGGGGACGAGACGTTGGCCACGTCCTTGGGCTCGAGGTCGAACAGCTCGCGAAGCGCTGCCGCGTAGTCGTGTCCGCCGCCCTCCACCGCGAACTCCTTGACGCGCGTCGTCGGAGTGTGCAGGAGCTTCTCGACGATCCGGTGCACGGCGTGGCCGACCTCTGCGCGGGTCGCGTCGTCGAGCTCCGGCAGCCGCTGGTGGAGCCGATCCAGCTCGGTGGAGACGAGGCTGGCGGCTCGCGCGCGGAGCGCAGCGACTGTGGGGGCGACGGACTTCTCCAGTCGCCGAGTCAGGTAGTCGGCGACCTCGGCAGTGACGAGCTCGCTGACGCGGTCGACCTGGACCACGTCCGAGCGGCCCTCGCGGCGCCCGCCCAGGTCCTCCAGGTCGATGAGCCGGATGCTCGGCAACGGGGAGGCCCACGTCTCCCTGGGCGCGACGTCCCGCGGGAGGGCGAGATCGATGACGACCTGCGGGCGCCCACTCCGGGCGACCACGCTGCGTGCCAGTCGGTCCTCGGTGATGACGTGGCCCACGGCCCCGGTGCACGTGATGACGAGGTCGCTCGCCGCCAGGACGTCCTCGAGGTCCGCCCAGGGCCGGGCCGTCCCACCGACGGACGCGGCCAGTCGTTCGGCCCGGGCCGGGGTCCGGTTGATGACCGTGAGGTCGGAGACGCCCGCACGTGCCGTGGTCGCCACGGCAAGTCCGCTCATCGCCCCGGCGCCGACGACGGCGGCCCGCCGGCCACGGAGGTCGCCGAGCACCTGGCCGGCCTCCTCGAGCCCCATCTGCACGAGGGACACGCTGTGCTGGTCGATGTCGGTCTCGGTGTGGGCGCGCTTGCCGACCCGGAGCGCGTGCTGGAAGAGGGAGTTGAGCGACTCCCCGGCCCGGCCGGTCTGCTGGGCCACCGCCAGGGCGTCGCGCATCTGACCGAGGATCTGCGACTCCCCGACCGCCATCGAGTCGAGCCCGCAGGCGACGGTGAAGGCGTGTGCCACGGCGCCGTCGTCATAGCGGACGTAGAGGTGGTCGGCGATGGCCTCCGCTCGGGCGGCCAGCTCCTCGACCGGATCTGCTGGGGCAACGTCGATGGCTCTCGGCAGCCCCTCCCGTCGCGTCCCCGCGGCGATGGCGAGCGCCTCGCCGATCGCGGCCACCGCGGGGTGGAAGGCAGGGACCTCCGCGTAGACCTCGAGCCGGTTGCACGTCGAGAGGACGACGGCCTCCGACGCCGTCGCGGACGCGAGCACTGCCGTGGCGATGTCGGCAACTCGGTCGGGCGACTCCGAGAGCGCCTCGAGCACCGCGAGGGGCGCCGTGCGGTGGGACAGGCCGATGACGAGAAGGCTCACGGCGCCACCGCCGATTCCGGCTCGGCGCCCCCGGCGAGCCGCGGGGCAGCTGGGACCGCTGGGGTGGCTGCGACACCGTCGAGTGACCCGTGGGCCAGGGCCTTCTGCTGCGCGTGGAAGGCGAGGATCTGCAGCTCGGTCGACAGGTCGACCCGGCGGACGTCGACACCGTCGGGGACCGAGAGGACGGCCGGGGCGAAGTTGAGGATCGACCGGACTCCGACGTCGATGAGCGCGTCGCAGACCGATTGAGCGGCGATGGCCGGCGTGGCGATGACCCCGATCGCGATGGGGCCCTGGGAGTAGCTGGCGGGCAGCTGGTCGAAGGGCTGGATGGCGACGCCCTGGACGACCTCTCCGCGCAACGCAGGATCGTCGTCGAAGAGCGCGACGATACGGAAACCCTTGGTGACGAATCCGGAGTACGACGCGAGTGCGTGGCCGAGGTTGCCCATCCCGACGATGGCAACCGGCCAGTCCTGGGTGAGCCCGAGCGCCCGCGAGATCTCCAGGGCCAGGGTCTCCACCTCATAGCCGACCCCGCGCACCCCGTAGGAGCCGAGATGGCTCAGGTCCTTGCGCAGCTGGGCCGATCGGACCCCCACCGCCGCAGCGAGCTCCTCGGACGACACGGACGGCACGCCTTCCTCAGCGAGCCGGGACAGGGTCCTCAGGTACTCAGGCAGCCGCGCGACGGTGGCGTCGGGGATCTCGCGTCGCTGTGCAGGGTCGGCCGACACGCTTGGTCACCGGCTCCTCTCATCTGAGGCGACCGGGGCCCTCGGGCGCGCCCGTATGGCCCCGAACGCGGAGCGCGTGGGTACCGGATCAGGCTAGACGTTTGTGAAGGCATGCACAAAGTGAGAAAGGAATCGCCCCACTCCGTGGACAGCCGTGCCCGGCGCCACGGCGCAACGCCGGCTGGGCTGGGCGGATGTTCCACGCGAGTGGCCGCCGTCGGGCGGTTTCAGCCGAGTGCGGAGCGCAATCGTGCCTCGTCCACGCGCCAGAAGTCGTGGCGCCGGCCGTCGACGAGCGTCACGGGGATCTGGTCGGCATACTTCGCCCGGAGCTCGGCGTCGTCATCGATCGAGCGCTCGTCCCAGGCCACGCCGAGGTCGGTGGTGACCCTCTCGATCACGGACCTGGCCTCGTCGCACAGATGGCATCCGGGCCGGCCGATGAGCGTGACACGCGGTGCGGGCTCCTGCATGGTCCCATGCTAGCCAGCCGCCACCCCCTGCTCGTTCCGTCGGGCCATCTGGGCCCGCTGTCGGCGACTCAGCGCGACGTGGCGGCGTCGCTCCAGCGCAGGATGGCGGCGATCCCGTCCTTGACGTCGAACGGCTGGGCGACGAGCGACAGCTCCGCACCGACTGTCGCCAAGGACCACAGCAGGGTGTCCTGGTCGTGGTCCTGGCCGGCCCCCTCGACAGACCCCGGCTCAGGGTGTTCGCGGTTCCAGACGTCCGGACCGAGCAGGACGTGGGCGACCTGCGCCTTGGCGACGGCTGCGGTCACTGCCTCCCAGCCCTCGACTGCGGAACCGGCCCCGGTGGCATCGCCGAACCGCTCGACGAGGCGGGCGTCGCGCTCCGCCCGCCGACGGGCGAGCTCTCGGTCCTTTGCGACTGCCTCAGCGGACTCGGAAGTGCCGGCGGCCCTCCCGCCCGTGTCCAGCCGCGTGATGAGGTCTCCGAGTGGCCCAGGGGCGTGGTCGGTCAGGTAGGACGTCATGTGCTCCTCCCCCTCGAGGAAGACGACGCCGGGGCGCACCTCGCGCACGAGCCGGTCGAGCTCGGCCGCGACCTGCGTCGCGTTGTGCTTCCACGAGTCCTCGGCGCGCGCCTGGAAGCGGCGTTGCGACGCTCCCCCGGCACCGACCTTGCGCAGCTCGTCGTGGTCTCCGGTCACGTCGGTCGCGGTGACGAGGGCGCCCGTCGGATCGATGACCTCGATGTCCGCGCCCTCGCGGTCGAGTCGCACGACCGCATAGGTCTCCTTGCCGTCGAGGCCCCGGACGACGTCCATGACCTTGGGCACCGGGCCGAACGACGAGGCCTGCCGGCGCGGGCGGCCCTCGAGACCGACGTCGAGGAGCAGTCGTCCCCGACCCGCGCAGACCACCCGGGTCCGCTCGCCCACCCCGTCCGCGGCCCCTGAGACGGCATCCTCGAGGATGGACAGCGTCTCCTGGTCGGCGCCGCAGCGCTCGAGCTCCTTGCGGGTTGACGCCCAGGACGCGAGCCGATGGGTCCGGCTCGTGGGGTCGAGGTTGCTGACGTCGAGGGTCGCACACGCGAACGGCCCCTCGAGGTCCGTGAGCGGCTTGAGCCATTCGAGCTGCATCGCTACCTCCCACCGATCGTCTCCCTCGAACGCTACCCCGGCACGGCGAGCCCCAACAGGGACAGTCCGGGCCGCCCCTTGCACGTCCTGCGGTGACTCCGCACGGAGGGGTATGCCGCTGGGCCGGGTTCGGACACCAGGCGGGTCCGCGGCAGCCGGCCGATGTTTGGGACGCCCGCACTGCGGGCACATGCGTCGGTACACCTCACCCAGGGAGGCATGATGACCAGCAATCCCGGCGAGACCAGGCGCCCGGTCGGGGCGCACCGACAGGACCACGACGGTGTCGGTCGGGGAACGGCCGTGCAGGCGGCGGCGAAGGCCGTCTCCATCGTCTTTCTTCTCGTGGGCGTGCTGGGGTTCATCCCCGGCATCACCAGCGACTACGACTCCATGACCTTCGCGGGACACGAGTCCGGCGCGATGCTGCTCGGCATCTTCCAGGTCTCGATCCTGCACAACATCGTCCACCTGCTCTTCGGCGTCGTGGGCTACGCCCTGTCACGAACGGCTTCGGGAGCGCGCAACTTCCTCATCGGCGGCGGCATCGTCTACCTGCTGCTCACGCTCTACGGGCTGCTCATCGACAAGGAGTCGGCCGCCAACTTCGTCCCACTCAACACGGCCGACGACTGGCTCCACCTCGTGCTCGGGCTGGGGATGATCGGTCTGGGCTTCGCCCTCCGCCCGCAGCACCGCGAAACCCCGGTGAGTCGAGGTGCGGTTCGCTAGCAACTGCAGTCCGCCGAAGTCCCCATCGCGCGGGGACTTCGGCGAAACTGTCCGGATGCATGGCCACCCGACGACGGCGGATCGTCGTACCGATGCCGCACCCGACGGGTGGCTCGTGGCCGCCACCGGGCCATCGGCGGCTGCGCCGTCCGCGCCGACGGTGGCGTGGCCGATCCCGCTGCCGACGTGGCGCGTGGCGTTCGACCTGCTGTGGGCGGCCGTCGAGGGTGAGCGGAGCGGGGCACGTGCCCGTGAATGGTCGGGATCCGGCGGCTCTCCCGGTTCGCGCGTTGCTCCGGGCGGGTCCACACAGCACCGTGACCGCGACGAGGTGGCCAGGGCCCGCATCGAAGCCCTGGTCCAGCTCGCCCAGGAGGGCGACCGCGAGGCCTTCGCGCAGCTCTACGACAGTTATGTCGACACCGTCTTTCGCTACGTCCTGGTTCGCGTCGGGCAGCGTCCACTGGCCGAGGACCTGACATCCGAGACCTTCATCCGGGCGATGCGCCGGATCGACACCTTCTCGTGGCAGGGCCGCGACATCGCGGCGTGGTTCGTCACCATCGCCCGCAACCTCATCGCGGACCACGTCAAGTCGGCGCGCTTCCGCTTCGAGGTGACGACAGCGGACATGCGCGACGCCGACGATCTCGTCGACGCGCCGGAGACCGAGGTGCTGGCCCGGCTGCGCGACGAACGTCTCGTCGCCGCCATCAGGCAGCTCGCCCCGGAGCAGGCCGAGTGCATCACGCTGAGGTTCCTCCAGGGCCTCAACCTCGCGCAGACGGCCGCGGTGCTGGGCAAGTCCGAAGGGGCGGTCAAGCAGCTCCAGCTGCGAGCCACGAGGGCGCTGCGCCGACTGCTGGAGGGGGTCGAGCTCTGACCGCGTAACCCCGCCCTGTCCGGCATCGTTTCCCGGGTGCCGGCGGACCCGCCCGAGAACGAGAAGCCGAGACGACTACCCCGGAAAGGCCAGGAGCGACGCATGGACCGTCCCCCCAGCGGTGACGCGGAGATCCTCCAGCGCGCGCTCGACCGGGAACCGGTCAGCAAACCCGGCATCCTCGAGCTCGTCAGCGTGCTGCACGCCGTGGCGGCCGTCGACCAGTCGGGCCTGGCGCCTCGCCGTGAGTTCGTGACGGGCCTGCGCGAGCAGCTGACCTCCGAGTCCCACCCGATCGCGCAGGGCAACGCCGCCGAGGGCAGCAACAAGGCGGCCGACGGCACCACGATGGTGGCAGCCCCAGTGAGCGGGAGCGACCAGGACGGCGCCTCGGTCTCCGTGCTCCACCTCGCCGCGCGACCGGTGCGGTACCTCGCTGCCGCGGCCGCGGCCATCGTCCTTCTCGCTGGAGGGCTGGGCGTGGCGTCGCGCCAGGCGGCCCCGGGCGACCTGCTCTACCCGGTGAAGCAGCTGCTCGACCGTGCTGCCGTCCAGCTCGCCGGCGGGGGCTTGGACGTCGGCCTGACCCATCTCGCACAGGCCCAGGAACACCTGAGCGACGCCCGCGAGCTGGTCGACCGCGGCGATCCCGCTGCCGCGGACCTCGTCGTCGCCCTCGACGGCGCAACCGGGTCGACCGCCGCAGCCCGGTCCATCCTCATCGACGTCTACCGGACCGAGGGACGGGCCGACGCCCTCACCGCGCTCGCGGACTTCATCACGCAGGCCCGCCCGCAGGTGGACGCCCTGCGGCCCGGACTGCCCGGAGAAGCGGTGCCGTCCTGGGAGCGGCTGCGCGCCCTCCTCGCAGAAAGCGAGCTCGAGACGCTCCGGGAGCTCGCCTCCTGCACGACATGCGGCGAGCGTGCGGCCGACGCCCAGCGGCAGCTCGACCAGCTGCTCATCGATGGCGTGCTCGCATCGCCCGTGGCCGCGACCGATCCGCTACCCACAGCGACGGGCACGGCCCCGGCGGCCACAGCGCCGACCGGCACGACCACCGCTCCTGACTCGACGTCGACGCCAGGCCTGCCCGGCGCCACGGTCTCGCTACCGCCCGCCACGATCGGCTCCGCCACGGTCGGACTCCCCGGGGTCGGCATCACGACCACGGCGGTCACCGGCGGAGGCGGGGGCGTGACCCTCCCCGACGCGACGGTGAACCTGCCGACTCTCGGGGTCTCCTCGACCGTCACGGTCGGAGGCGGAGGCGTGACGCTCCCGGGAGCGACGCTGACCGTGCCGACGCTCTCGGTCCCGCTCGACCCGACACTCCCCTGAGGTCGGCACCAGCGTCGTCGCCGCCATCTTTCGGGCCGGGGTGCGATGGATGGTGGGGGAACCTAGCCCAGGCCACCATCTTTCGGGCCGGGGCCCGGTACGTGGTGGGCGCCATCCCGCCGCGGCCCCCAGAACGCGGCCGCGGCGGACGCGTCAGAGGAAGACCGACCGCCGCTGCATGAGCAAGCTGTACAGCGTCTGCTGGATCGTCTCGCGGACCTGGTCGGTGAGGTCGAAGACGAGCATCGGATCGTCTGCGGCGTCCGCGCCGAACGTCGTCGTGTCGATCGGAGGACCGAACTCGATGAGCCACTTGCTCGGCAGCGGGACCGCACCGAGCGGCCCGAGCCACGGGAAGGTCGGCGTGATCGGGACGTAGGGCAGGCCGAGCAACCGGGCGAGGGTCGGCATGTTCCCGATCATCGGGTAGATCTCCTCGGCCCCGACGATGGAACAGGGCACGATCGGCACGCCAGCACGCAAGGCCGCCGACACGAAGCCCCCGCGGCCGAAACGCTGGAGCTTGTAGCGCTCGCTGAACGGCTTGCCCACCCCCTTGAAGCCCTCCGGCCAGACACCGACCAGATGGCCTTCGCCCAGCAGTCGCTCGGCGTCGGAGTTCGCCGCGAGCGTCGAGCCGGAGCGACGGGCGATGGAGCCGACGAAGGGTGTCTGGAAGACGAGGTCGGCCGCGAGCATGCGCAGGTGGCGGTGGTTGGGGTGCTCGTCGTAGACGGCGACCTGCGTCATCAGCGAGTCCATCGCCACGGTGCCGGAGTGGTTCGCCACGATGAGGGCGCCACCCTCTGCGGGGATGTTCTCGATTCCCTTGACCTCGACCCGGAACCACGACCGGTAGAGGGGGCGCAGCAGGGGCAGGTGGACGTGGACGGTGTAGTCCGCGTCGAAACCGAATTCGTCGACCTCGTACTCCCCGGTCAACCGGCGCCGCACGTAGGCCAGCGTCTCGGCAACCTGGTGCTCGATGTCGTCGGCGGGCACGCCGGCCGTGGTCGCAGCCGCGCGAAGGACATTGACGGCGAGATCGACGAGCTCGGCCGGCCCGGGGCGCGCCTCGGACGAGAACTCGGCACCGCCGAGCACAGCGCCCACGAGCCGCTGGGCGGTGCTCTGCAGGCCCGCTGCGAGAGCGTCGACGCCGAGGTTGGAGCCCCCGGTCGTTGTCGTATGCCGCTGGGCTGGCTCGGCCTCCGAAGCGACCTCATCAGGAGGCTCGGGCATCGACGGCACCGGGTGCAGGGCGCGTTCGCGCGCACGCTGCTCACGGCGCTCGCGAATCGCCTTGCGCGGCGGGCGTTTGCGGGGAGACGACGTCCTGGTCACCTCCGTTGACGCACCGTCGGACACGCGCTCTCCAGTGACCGCCGACGGGACCGGCGCCGCGGTCCCGCGCTTGGGCCGCGCGCTCCCCGCAGGCTGGGTCGACGTCACGCCGCGGCGGGCCGCGCTGACCTCGACCCGCTCGGGCGTGGCCAGCAGGGGTGTACCGGACCGACGCCGACGCTCCCCGGAGGCTCGAGCTGCACCTGCGGCAAAGGCACGAGAGGTGGGTGCGGGTCGAACGATCGTGTCCTCTGGGCGTGCCTCCGTCGGCCGACCTCCTCCGGCGGGCTGCTTCGCCCGCTGGCTCGAGGGCCGCTTCGTGGCCGGGCTGGAGCGTCGCTTCGCGGTCCCGTCCTTTGCCGGATCGGCGCGTCGAGCGGTGGCGCGGGCCTTGGCGGGCGTTGGTGCAGTGCGCCGCGTCGCGGTCGCCTCTCCCGTTGCCGCGGCGTCGTCGGCTCCCGGGCCGGTCCGCCTGCGACGAGCTCGGGCTGCGGGTTCGTCCTTGCGCGCTGTCACTGCTGAAGCCTTTCGAGGACCCGGGCCAGCGCCGCGGCGCCACCGCCGGCCGCGCCGCTGACGACACCTCCGACCTCCTCGAGACCGGGCACGATCGGACGCAGATGGCTGGCGAACGCCTGGAAGGCCTCCCGGGTCGTGTACTGGGGCTCGAACGAGAAGACCGTCCGCATCCGGGTCGTGTCCAGCCCCCGCCCGAAGGCCAGGAACGCGATTTGGTCCGGCGAGAAGTCAGCGAGGCCACTTCGCTTGACGACGTTGCCGATCAGGCCGGCGGTGATCATCGGGACCGGCACGACCGGTCGCCGGACCATCGCCAGGCACTGCAGGAGCGTGAGGAAGCCATCCCCGGCGACGTTGACGATGCCGACGGAGGGACCGGTCGTCGCCGTGACCAGCGCGGAGACGGCGTCGTCCTCGTGGATGAACTGCAGTCGGGCGTCGTAGCCGAGGGGGACCGGGACGACGGGCAGGGCGAAGTAGTCGGTGACTGCCGTCCGGATCTGCGGTCCGACGACGTTGGCGAAGCGGAGCATCGTGATCTCGACGTCGGGACGGCGACGCGAGAAGCCCCGGACGTACCCCTCCACCTCGATGGAGTCCTTGCCGAATCCGGTGCGCGGCGTCGACTTGGCGTTCATGTCCTCCGCGAACATCGCCGGGTCGCGCGGGGACGAGCCATAGACGGCTGCGGACGACTTGACCACGAGCCGCTGGACGACGTCTGACTTCTGGCACGCCGCCAGCAGCTGCATCGTGCCGATGACGTTGATCTCCTTCTGCGTCACGCGGCCACCCGTGTCCTTGGGGGTCGCGATGACGTTCATGTGCACGACGGTGTCGACGCCGGCCTGTTTCATGATCCGACCGATCATCGGGTTGCGGATGTCCGCCCGGACGAACTCAGCTCGCCCGATGGGGTGCTTGGGTGGGATGACGTCGACTCCGATGATGCGTTCGATCCCCGCGTCGGTGCTGAGCCGACGGGCGTAGAGGCCCCCGAGGTAGCGGGACACGCCGGTCACGAGCACGACCCTGGCCATCGGCACCTCCTGTATCCGCACGTGACGACGTGGGCGAGGGCGTAGCCCCCTCCTTGCGCGCGTGGCGTCGGCACCACCCTACCGACGCGTACCAGCGGCGGCGGAGCGGCGGGGCCGTGAGATCGGCGACTCCCAGTGCGGGTGTCGCGGACGGCCATCTCGAACCACGGGGCCGGACGGTTCGGACAGCAGTCGACCCCCGCCCGATGGGCGAGGGCCGAGACGTGCGGCCGGGGCCGCATCCTGAACGCGTCAGGTCACTTCTTGTTGCGACGCTGGTGACGCGTCTTGCGCAGCAGCTTGCGGTGCTTCTTCTTCGCCATCCGCTTGCGGCGCTTCTTGATGACAGAGCCCATAGTTGTCCTTGATCCGTTGACGGTGCTGTGTGCCGACCTGCGCCGACCACCCGTCAATCGGGAGAGTCGACTCCTCGAGCCGAGCCGAGTGCCCAGCGTAGCGTGTCCGCGGGGCTGACCTCAAAAGGACGGAGGGGCGGCAGCCGTGCTCGTGGCGCGCGAAGAGGTGCACCAGGACTCCGAGTACTGCTGCTGCAGCGACGAACCATAGCGGCCTGGAGAGCCACCAGGTGACCGACCAGGGGTCCGGCACGGCGTCGAAGGCCAGGGCGGAGGCCGCGACGACGAACATGGCGGTGAGATGCCACAGGTAGAGCGTCATCGAGTGCCTGCTCACCCAGCCGACGGCGACGGCACACCGTCCCGCCGAGGCTCGGTCAACGAGGACCCGGCGCGCCAGGAGGACGAGGCACGTGAGCAGGACGCCGTGCGCGACAGCGAGGGCGGTCGGCGGTGCCAGGTTGGAGACAGGCTCGCCGGGCAGGCCGATGAGGCTCGCGGGGTAGGGACCGAGCGTCGCCAACAGGACGGCCGCGCAGAGCGCTCCGGCCGCGACGATGACAAGCCCTCGGGCCGACGGCAGCCGTGAGCGTCGCCGGGCGTCGACGTAGGCCATCCCGAGCAGGTAGGGCACGAGCCACCCGAGCACGACGTTGGCGATCCCGATCCCATGCACGCCGATCCCGAAACGCAGCAGGTCAACGGCGAACGGAGCCGCGATCACGCAGACCAGGAGTCGCCAACCCCAGCGTGCGTGGGCGTGCGCCAGATTCGGCGTGAGCAGCAGGAGCAGCACGTAGACGCCGAGGAACCACAGCAGCTGGGGCGCGAGGCGGACGAGCTGGCCGACGACGGCTGCGGGCGCGCCCAGGGCAAGCAGGGCACCGAGCAGGACGACCCAGGTCGCGGCGAAGGCAGCCACCGGACGGAGCAGTCGCGGCAGCCGTTGGGTGACCAGCTGCACGGTGCTCACGGGCCTGCGTGCCAGCTGGTGGGCCGCCGACGCCCCGGCGGCGAAGAAGAGGAGCGGCAGCACCTCGAGGACCCAGGTCAGCACCCAGGCGCCGCCGTGGCCGAGCGCATTGCCGATGGCCAGGCGCCCGTCGGAGTAGGCGACCTCAGGCATGAGCCAGTGGACCAGGATGACGGACGCCGTCCCGACAGCGCGCACGGCGTCGATGAACACGTCCCGACCGACAGCCCCCTCGCGCGCCACCGCGGGTCTGACCAGAACAGACATTGAAAACTCCTCAAGGCTCGGATCGGCTGCATTTCCAACCTGATTCGAGTCTTGCGAAGCGGAATCACCGACAACATGGGACGATCCGCCTTCCCTGTGAAGGCAGGCCCCCCGCGCCAGGGGGGTTGTCCCCACCCAGCCCAGCGGCATACGGCTCAGTCGAGCCTGAGGTAGCGGAGCACCGCGAGGACACGCCGGTGGTCGCCGGCATCCCGCGGCAGGTCGAGCTTGGCGAAGATCGAGGTCACGTTCTTCTCGACCGCACCGTAGGACAGGTGCAGTCGGTCGGCGATGGCGACGTTCGACCTCCCCTCCGCCATGAGCGACAGCACCTCGGTCTCACGCGGCGTGAGCCGGTCGAGCCCGTCGGGGCGGGACGACGCGCCCAGAAGCTGGCTGACCACCTCCGGGTCGAGCACCGTCTGCCCGGCCGCGATGCGCGTCAACGCGTCCATGAAGTCAGCGACGTCGGCGACGCGGTCCTTCAGCAGGTAGCCGACCCGCTGGGCGCCGCCTCCGAGCAGCTGCGCGGCGAAGCGGGTCTCGACGTACTGGGAGAACAAGAGGACCCCGAGATCCGGGTGTGCGGCCCGGAGTGCGAGCGCCGCCCTCAGTCCCTCGTCGGTGTGGGTGGGTGGCATGCGGATGTCGACGACGGCGACGTCCGGCACCTGGCCCGACGCCGCCAATCGGCCCACCTCGGCGACGAGCGCCTCGCCGTCGCCAACCGCGGCCACCACCTCGTGCGCCCGGCGCGTCACGAGGGCGACGAGTCCGTCGCGCAGGATCGCGGAGTCCTCGGCGATGACGAGGCGCATGGCTCTCCTTCTCGATGACCGCGTCTCAGACGCGGGCGGGCAGCACGACGGTCACCACCGTAGGGCCGCCCACCGGGCTCCTGACGTCGAGGTGCCCGTCGACGGCCGCGACACGTTCGGCCAGACCCGCGAGACCCGACCCGTTCCCGGAGCTGTCCGGCGCGTGGATGGCGGCGCCACCTCTGCCGTCGTCCTGGACACGAAGCCGCAGGTGCCCGTCGGTCTCGTCGACGGTGACGACGACGCGCGAAGCGTCGGCGTGCTTCACCGCGTTGGTGAGCAGCTCAGCCGCGCAGAAGTAGATGATGGCCTCGACGGCCGGCGAGGGGTCGGCCAATGGCTCGACTCGCGCCTCGACGTCCAGGGGAGAGCGGGCGGCCAGGGTCTCGAGGGCGACGGCCAGGCCGTTGTCGAGCGCTGGCGGGTGGATCCCGCGGGCGAGCTCACGCAGCTCCACGAGCGCCTCCTTCGTCGACAGGTGGGCACTCGTGACGAGCGCGGCCGCTGCACTGGAGGCGGATGCGCTGGGCTCGTCCTGACGGATCCTCCCGTCGGGGCCGAGCAGGTCGACCGCCTCGCCGAGCTGCATGGCGATCGCGACCAGTCTGGCCTGCGCGCCGTCGTGCAGATCCCGCTCGATGCGGCGCAGGCGCTCCGCGGAGTCCTCGACAGTGTGGCTCCGGGACCGCTCGAGCGAGGCAACTCGCAGACTCGCCGAGGTGGGCGCAAGGAGGCCGACGACGAGCATGCGACCCAGGTGGGCGAACGCGCGGACCACCGGCGGCAGCACGAAGAACAGGGCGAGGCCCAGCGCCGCGACGAGGGCCTGTCGCGTCGGCGTGTCGGCGACCCAGTCCGGGCCGAAGTTGATCCCGCGCGCACGAGTGCCGTCGCTCAGGACGGTCTCCGGCAGGTAGCGCCCCCAGATCCAGTTCGTCATGAGCCCGAGGGACACCCCCAGGTGGGTGACCACAACGACGAATCCCACGATGGCGACGGGGAAGCTCACGACAAGAAAGGTCACGGCCCGCCAGCCCGCCACGTCAGTGATGCGGGCGCGCAGCCCAGCCCAGAATCCCTGTCGCACGTTCAGCGGCGCTGGCTCGGCCACGTCGATGGCGAGGAGGGCACGAGCCAGTCCGCGGTACATCGATCCCCATCCGCGCGCCCCCTGCACGAGAGTGCCCGGCACGACGAGACCCCAGACAGTGATGGACAGGATCGCGGTCGACACGATGACGAGCAGTCCGTAGGCCAGGGCGAACGGTGCGAGCGGGAGGACGAGCACGATGAAGCCGAGCTCGCGCCAGGTGCGCCCGTGCACTGGCCCGGCGAGGAAACCGACGGGCCTGCGGCGGTCGGTCCAGCGACCGTCGG
>NZ_JAJJPG010000019.1:1243-12940 GCF_032907665.1 Intrasporangium sp. | reverse complement strand
ACTGGCCCGGCGAGGAAACCGACGGGCCTGCGGCGGTCGGTCCAGCGACCGTCGGTGGCCGCAGGGGTCCGAGGGTGGTCGGCCTGCCCAGCGGGGGCCGCTGGGCGGAGGCGTGCGGTGGAGGCCATGCGTCCCATCGTGGCAGCCGGACACACCCACGATCAGCCCGCGCTCCCCCGCGTTGGGCGGGGGACAACCCCCCAGGGGCCCACCGGGTGCGGCCGGGTGCATACGCGCGCAGCCAGGTGCACCAACAACCGCCCCCGGTGGGCCGGACACCGCGTACTCCGGTTCGTCCTACTCGGCGAGTGTCATGGTCAGCCAGGGCATGCGGCTGATCGGCGCATCCCGGGTCAGCTGCGTGCGGGTCGGCATGATCTGGGGCGCGTTCGACGCCCGAGGCATGGACGAGCACCGCCGCCGGGGCGTGACCCTGCTCGCCCGCCTCCCGGGCCAGTCCGCACAGATCGCACACACTGAAGGGGCGGCCCGGCCTGATGGCCCGGCCGCCCCTTCAGAGCGGATACCGCTGATTCACGCGGTGTCGATGAATGACTGCTGCAGGTACTTGTGCACGGCATCCTCCGGAACCCGGAAGGAGCGCCCGACCCGGACGGCCGGAAGCTCGCCGCCGTGGACGAGTCGATACACCGTCATCTTCGACACGCGCATGATCGAGGCGACCTCGGCGACGGTCAGGAACCGCACCTCGGCGAGCTGACGCTCATTCGACATGTGATACCTCGATCTCTCCAACACACGCGCGTCGCCGGCTTCCCCTCCGGCGAAACATCACACGGGTGCAGAAGGCAACCTTAGGTGCTGATGTGACTGGAGGGGAAGGGCGCGAAGGGGTCGGGCTCCGCTGTGCAAGCGGACACGCCGAGCGGCCGGCTTCCCACTGAGAGCTCAGCCGGTCCCCTGAGGGACCAGGTCGTCCGGCAGGGACGCGCCGGATCTCAAGCCAATTCTCTTGGTATGCCGCTGAGCTCGCTCCTCGCGCGAGCCACCCTCAGCGCCCGTCCACCCTCAGGGCGAGAGCCGGTGCAGGTCGCGCGGGAAGAGGGCCACCTCTCGCACGTTCTCGGCCCCCGTCAGTCGCGCCACCCACCGCTCGAGCCCGATCGCGAACCCCCCGTGGGGCGGCATGCCGTGCGAGAAGGCGTCGAGGTAGCCGGCGAACAGCTCTGGTGGCTGCCCGGCACGCTCGAGAGCGGCCGCGTAGTCACTGGGCCGGTGCAGGCGTTGACCACCCGTCGTCAGCTCCAGGCCCCGGAAGAGGAGGTCGAAGCTGTTCGAGCCCTCACCCACGGGGGGCTCCGCCCCGGGTGCACCCCCCGAACTCCCGCGGGGCTGGGTTGTCTCGTAGCCCTCGGGTGCCGAATAGAAGGGGCGCTTCGCCATCGGGTAGCCCTCGACGGCAAGGAAGTCCGAGCCGAAGGTGTCGCGCGCCCAGTCGCTCAGCGCTCGTTCGTGCGCCGGGCTGAGGTCGGGCTCGTCCGCCGCGGCCCCCACCTTCGTCAGCGCGTCACGGAAGTGGATCACGGGGAACTCCTCGGGCACCCGGGGCAGCTCGGCACCGAGGAGCGCAGCGGCCTCAGCGGCATACGACCTGATGGACTCGACCATCCCGGCGAGGGCCGCACGCAGAATCACCAGGACGTCACGATGGTCTCGGATGAAACCGAGCTCCGCGTCGAGCGAGGTGTACTGCGCGAGGTGCCGGACCGTGTCGTGCGGCTCGGCGCGGAACACCGGACCGACCTCGAAGACCCGCTCGAACACCCCCACGAGCATCTGCTTGTAGAACTGGGGCGACTGGGCGAGGTACGCGCGCTCGCCGAAGTAGTCGACGCTGAAGACGTTCGCGCCGGACTCCGTCGCGGTGCCGACGAGCTTCGGAGTCGCGATCTCGGTGAACCCGAGCGAGCCGAGGGCAGAGCGGAACCCCTGCATCGACGCACTCGCGATCTCCCACGCGGCGCGGCGCCTCGGGTGGCGCAGCGTCACGGCGGCATGGTCGAGCTGTGTCGGCAGGCCGGCCCCGAAGGTCGGCCGCCACAGCTCTGCCGGCGGGGGCGCCGCCGGCTCGGTGAGCGGCGTGAAGGCGGGGTCGACCAGCTCGGCGCCGCTGGGCGCGTCGGGGTTGTGGACCGCCCGACCCGTCACCTCGACGACCGTCTCCTCCGGCATCGCAGCGAGGCCCGCGATGACGTCCGGGTCCTTGACGACGACCTGGGCCAGGCCCGAGCGGTCCCGCAGCACGACGAACGTGACGTTCGCGAGAGCTCGACGTCGGTGGACCCAGCCGGCGAGAGTGGCGGGCGCGCCGTCCGGCTGCGCCGCGAGGTCGCGGGCGAGGACTCGAACCGTCGCGCTGGTGCGTGGTTGGTGCATTGCTGGCATTCCTTCACCTCCTGGGATGGTGCCCCGGAGGTGCGGGCGATGGGGTGTGTCGCTGTGCCACCGCACCTTCGCCGCCGCAGATCGCGGTCGGCCTCTGGTCCTGCTCGGCTCAGGATCGTCAGGCCCGTCAACGCCGTGCCCCAAGGGTAGGTGGGTCTCACCGGCGCAGTCCAACGGGAATCGGCGCTCGGTCGATTCTCACGCCGTCGTCGTCAGTCGAACCTTCGCGACCGACTCCTCGGCGCTCCGATCCGCCCACGTAGAACGTGGGACCCACCTCGCTGGCGCTCGGTCGATTCTCACGCCGTCGTCGTCAGTCGAAGTGCACGTCCAAGCCGTGGTGCGGGAACACCGCCGTCCGGGTCGCCATGATCGCTCGGTCCACCTCGCTGCCCGGGTCGTAGCCGAGGTCCCACGAGCGCCACCAGAGCGGCCCGTCCTGAGTCGTCAGGTCGCCCATGCGGAGCGGGGCCGGCCGTCCGGTTGCCCGCTCGACGTGGTCTCGCCAGTCCTGCGGGATCTCCGTCGCCGTAGGAATGGGCTGGTGCGCCGCGATCCCCGTCAGGTGAGCCCACGTGCGCGGCACGACGCCGACGACCTCGTAGCCCCCTCCGCCGAGTGCGACCCACTTGCCGTCACACACCTCGTGGGCCAGCCGATGGAGCGAGTCAGCGGCCGATCGCTGGGCGTCCACTGTCATGGCGAAGTGCGCGAGCGGGTCATCCGCGTGCGTGTCGCACCCGTGCTGGGTGATGAGGATCTCGGGCTTGAACGACCGCACGATCGGCATCACGACGGCATGGATGGCTCGGAGCCAGCCGGCGTCGGCCAGACCCGGTGGCAGCGACACGTTGACAGCGGTGCCCTCGGCGTTCGGGCCGCCGATGTCCGCGGGCCACCCGGTGCCCGGGAAGAGCGCCCGGCCTGTTTCGTGCAGGGAGATCGTCAGGACTCTGGGATCGTTCCAGAAGATCCGCTCGACGCCGTCGCCGTGATGCACGTCCACATCGACGTAGGCCACCCGCTCCGCCCCGTGGTCGAGGAGCCACTGGATGCCGATCGCGATGTCGTTGTAGATGCAGAAACCGCTCGCCCGGTCCGGCATCGCGTGGTGCAGTCCGCCGGTGAAGTTGACGCCGTGGCTCGTCTCGCCCTCCCACACCGCCCGGGCGACGTCCACCGTCCCGGTGACGATCCGGGCGCTCGACTCGTGCATCCCCTCGAAGGCAGGGTCGTCCTCGGTGCCGATCCCCCGGTCCGGGTTGGCCCTGGTCGGGTCGGCCGAGGCCGCCTTGACCGCTGCGATGTACTCCGGCTCGTGCACCGTCTCGAGCAGCTCGTCGCTGGCCGGGTCCGCCCCGCACACCTCGACGCCGGGTGCATCGAACAGGCCCAAGGCCTCACACAGCCGCGCCGTCAGGTCCAGTCGGATGGGCGCCATGGGATGTGTCGGCCCGAAGTTGTACTTCGTGAACGACGGGTCCCAGACGACGCGGGCCTGACTTGGCATGATTGAGACGCTATCGCGTCATCGAGGTGCGCGGACTGTGACGAAGGGAACCCCATGGCCCGGAACAGGCTCTTCGAGGACGACGTGCTCGTCATCGGGCTCGGACGGTTCGGCTCGGCGGTGGCCACCGAGCTGACCAAGCTCGGTCACCGCGTCATCGCCGTCGAGCGCGACAACGCCCTGGCCGAGTCCTACGTCAACAAGTTCGCCAAGGTCGTGCACGCCGACATGGCCAAGGCGTCGGCGATCGACATGATCCGGGCCGCGGAGCCGAAGATCGCCATCGTCGGGATCGGATCGTCCATCGAGTCGTCCGTCCTCGCCTCCGCGAACCTCGTCGACGCGGGCGTGCCCTCGATCTGGGCCAAGGCGCTCTCCGAGGAGCACAAACGGATCCTGGACCGGATCGGCGTCCACCACGTGATCTCGCCCGAGTCCGACGCGGGGCGGCGTGTCGCGCACCTCGTCAACGGCAGGCTGCTCGACTACATCGAGTTCGACGACGGTTTCGCCATCGTCAAGATCAAGCCACCGTCGGAGACGATCGGCTTCACCTTGGAGCAGAGCCAGATCCGGAGGAAGTACGGCGTCACCGTCGTGGGGGTCAAGGCGCCGGGCGAGGACTTCACCTACGCCGTGCCCCAGACGAAGGTCTCAGCGCACCACATGCTCATCGTCAGCGGGCCGACCGAGCTCATCGAGCGGTTCGCCGCCCGACCTTGAACTGCAGTCCAGCGACCGCGGCGTGGTCGGCCAACGACCCGGTGCGCCTCAGCGACCGACCACCCCGGGGTCGGTGCCGAGCGGGAGGACCATGGCGATCTCCTCCTCGCCGTCGATCTCCGACTTCACCCCCATCGGCCGCCGCTCGTCCGCGGGCCGGAAGCCCATCCCGCTCGCGAAGGCGACGGCCCGACCGTTCTCGGTGCCGACCCAGTAGTAGAGCCGACTCTGTCCGCGTTGCTGGGCCAGGACCGCACCGCTCTTGACGAGGCGCGTGGCGACCCCGGTGCCACGCAGCTCGGGCTTGACCCAGAGCCCGAAGAGCTCGCCCGAGTCGCCGTCCTCCTCCGACGCCGCCGTGCCGACGCTCACGACACCGACCGCGACGCCGTCCTGCTCGGCGATGAGTCGGGCCGAGCGTCGCATCCGCGCGCGCCAGTAGTCCTCGTCGAACGCCTCTTCCTCCTCTGCCGTCGCAACGAAGGCCTCGGGGGATTCACGCAGGGCCTCGAGCCGCACTGCTCGATAGTCCTGCCACTCGTCCTCGCCCAAGGTGCGCACGGTGATCTCGCTCATGCCTCCACCTTTGCACGCAGCCTCGCCGCGACGCACCCGAGGGTCGGCGAACTCGGTGTGACCCGGCGCACAAGGTTCGATGCCGGTCTGCAGAGGCCGCCGTTCAGAGGCGGTGGACCATCTCGATCTCGTGGATGTCGGCACGACGGGGGTGGGGCTCGGTGGCACCGGTCCGGACGAAGCCGCAGCGCTCGTAGAGGGCGATGGCGGCCTCGTTGGTGCTGCCGACCTCGAGCACGACCTCCGTCCTGCCGAGGTGGCGGGCCTCGTCAAGCACGGCGTTGACCAGCGCCTCGCCGACTCCCCGCCCGCGCGCTCGAGGTGCCACGTACAAGCCGAAGAGCTCCCCCGTGGTGGCCCGCTCCGTCTCCCAGTGCGCCCCCAGTCCCACGCTGCCGATGACGCCCTGTGCGTCCCGCGCCTGGACGAGCCACGCGCCCTCGATCCGTTGCCGCCAGTCCGCCTCGTCGAAGACCGCCTCGTCGGCGTACGTGTACCAGAACGCATCCGGTGCATCCTCAAGGGCCTCCAGCCTGAAGTCGCGGTGGCTCTCCCAGTCGTCGGGGCGCACGATGTGCAGGTGCATCGGCCGATGTCCGCGGCGTGTCCGGGATATCGGAATCGCGGACGCTGGCTCCTCGCCTGGTGCACCCATGAGGAAAGCCTCCTCCCCCACGCCCGGGCGCGACAACTCCCTTTCACCCGACCCGGCGTTCAGACGGAGCCCTTCTCGGGTGGCGCAGATCACAGTGCCCAACTAGGTTCGCAGCATGCTGGCGTCCTCGCCGGCATGCAGTCACACCAGTCCCCCGATTGGAGTAGCTCAGTGAAACGCAGTCTCTTCAGACCGCTGGCCGCCGCCAGCGCTGTGGTGCTCGGCGCCTCTGTCGTCGGCGCCGCAGGATTCGCGGCCGCCGCCACGGACGGGGTGGAGGCGACCTACCTGGTCCTGGCCCCGGGCACCGCCACATCGCAGGCCAAGGCCCGCGTCGCCGCAGCGGGCGGCACGGTCGCCGCGGACTACCACCAGATCGGTGTCGTCGTCGCGCGCTCGACCAACCCCGACTTCGTCTCCGATGTGGCCGGGCGCGGCGTCGAGGCAGCGGCCTCGACCGATGGACTCGGCACCCTCCTCGACGAGGGAGAGACCCTCGAGACCGTCGGCTCGGCCGAGGTGGCAGCGAGCCACGCGGCCGGAGAGCCGTTGTACGGCCTGCAGTGGGACATGCCGCAGATCAACGTCGCCGAGGCCCACGAGGTGGCGACCGGCGAGGGCGTCGTCGTCGGCGTCCTCGACAGTGGCATCTCGAGCAGCCACCCGGACCTCGCCTCGCAGATCGCGAAGGACAAGAGCGTCTCGTGCCTCGAAGGCGTGCAGGACACGTCGGAGGCCGCGTGGAACCCCACGACCTCGGACCACGGCACCCACGTCGCCGGGACCATTGCGGCGGCCATCAACGGTGTCGGCGTCACCGGCGTCGCGCCGGGCGCCAAGGTGGCCGCGGTCAAGGTCGTCAACGACGACGGCTACATCTACCCCGAGGCGGCACTGTGCGGCTTCATGTGGGCCGCCGAGCAGGGTATGGACGTCACCAACAACAGCTACTACATCGACCCGTGGCAGTGGAACTGCCGCAACGACGCCCGGCAGCAGCCGGTGTGGCAGGCCGTCCAGCGCGCCATCCGCTACTCCCAGAGCAAGGGTGTGCTCAACATCGCCTCGGCTGGCAACTCCAACGTCGACCTGCAGCACAAGTTCATCGACGACGGCAGCCCCAATGACGGCAGCTACCCGGTCGAGGAGCGCACCATCAACGGCGCCTGCGTCGTCCTGCCCGGCCAGGCCCCCGGTGTCGTGACCGTCTCGGCGACGGGCCCGACGGAGGAGAAGTCGTACTACTCGTCCTACGGCCTCGGCGACGTCGACGTGGCGGCTCCCGGTGGTGACGCCCGGTTCCGAAGCGGTGGCTCCGCCTCGAACGCGGCCGACGCGATCCTCTCGACGACCTTCAACACGGTCACCCGGACCAACGGGTGGGGCTACAAGCAGGGCACGTCGATGGCCAGCCCGCACGCGGCCGGCGTCGCGGCGCTGGCGCTCTCGGCGAACCCGAGGCTCAGCCCCGGCGCCCTCGCCGCGGTCCTCGAGCGCACGGCTCAGCCGCTGGCCTGCCCGGACGGTGTCTACAACCCGACGCCCGCGCTGGGTGACAGGTACGAGGCCACCTGCTACGGCGGGCAGCGAAACGGGTTCTACGGAGCCGGTGAGGTCGACGCCCTCGCCGCCGTCCAGTAGGGCCGGCACGACTCCGTAGCCACGCCTGAGCCGAGTGTGCAGTTCGTGCCAGCGTCACCGGCACGAACTGCACACTCGATCGCGTTGATGCGACGAGCTGCCCCCGCCGACGGCGTGCACTCCGCGTGGCACGTCGGGCGTGCAGACGTGCTCGACAGGCTCAGACGTGGCCGGAGGCCAGCTGCTTGGACCGGGCCGCCGCCGCCTCCATCGCGGTGACGAACGCCGCTCGCACCTTGTGGTCGTCCAGCTGCCGCAGCGCTGCGACGGTCGTGCCGCCCGGGGAGCTGACCTGCTCGCGCAGCACGGTCGGGTGCTCGTGGGTCTCCTTGAGCATCGTCGCGGCTCCGTAGAGGGTCTGCACGACGAGCTCCGTGGAGGTGGCCCGCGGGAGGCCGAGCACGACGCCCGCCTCGATCATCGCCTCGACGACGTAGAAGATGTAGGCCGGGCCGCTGCCGGAGATCGCGGTGACGGCATCGAGGTGCTTCTCCTCGAGCCGCACGACCTTGCCGCACGAGGACAGGAGGGCCTCGGCCTCGAGGAGGTGGTCCTCCGTGCAGTGCCGTCCCGGCGAGATGCCGGCCATGCCCTGGTCGACGAGCGCAGGGGTGTTGGGCATGACCCGGACGACCGACGAGCCCTCGGGCAGGTGTGCCTCGAGGTACTCCGTCGTGATGCCTGCGGCGAGCGAGACGACCGTGTTGCCCTCCCGGACGTGGTCGCGGATCTCGTCGAGCAGGCCCTCCATGTCCTGGGGCTTGACCACGAGGACGAGGGTGTCCGCGAGGTCCGCGGCCTCGGTGTTGGACAGGAAGCGCACGTGGTACGTGTCGGCGAGCTGCGCTCCGCGCTCGGCGTTCCGCTCCGTGATGACGAGCTCGGCCGCGTCCCGGCCGGAGCGCAGCAGGCCCGACAGAAGCGTCTCGCCCATGACGCCGGCCCCGAAGATCGCAGTGACTGCCATGACTCAGCCCTTCGTTGCGAGGCCGCGGAGGAAGAACATGACGTTGGCCGGCTTCTCGGCC
Source organism: Intrasporangium sp. (assembly GCF_032907665.1). Taxonomy (GTDB): domain Bacteria; phylum Actinomycetota; class Actinomycetes; order Actinomycetales; family Dermatophilaceae; genus Intrasporangium. Next base: position 4,401 of record NZ_JAJJPG010000019.1, on the reverse strand, counting down.
ATGCGCCGCATGAGGTAGCCGTACCACTCCTCGCCGTACGGGATGTAGACGCGCAGCTGGTCCCCACGGTCGGAGATCCGCTTCTGCTCGTCGGGGCGGATGCCGTAGAGCATCTGGTACTCGAACGACGAGGCGGCCCGTCCCGCCTTGGCCGCGAGCGCCCCCGCGATCTCGACGAGGCGTGGGTCGTGGGTGGCCACCATGGGGTAGCCCGGCCCCTCCATGAGGATCTTGAGGCACCGCACATAGGACTTGTCGACGTCGGCGCCGGACTGGAACGCCACGGACTCGGGCTCCTTGTAGGCCCCCTTGCAGAGGCGGACCCGCGAACCGGCCACGGCGAGGTCTCGACAGTCTGCCTCGGTCCGGTAGAGATACGACTGCAGGACCGCTCCGACGCCCGGGAAGTCGGCGCGCAGCTCGCGCAGCGCCTCAAGGGTGAGGTCCGTCGTCGTGTGGTCCTCCATGTCCAACGTCACCGTCGTGCCGGCGAGGTCGGCAAGCGTGCAGATCTCGCGCGCATGCTCGAGGGCGATCTTGTTGCCGTCGCCGGGCAGCGCCTGGCCGAGAGCGCTGAGCTTGAGCGAGACCTCGACGGTGCCGCCCTCGGTCAGGCCCTCGTCGCGAAGGGCAGTGAGGAGCTCCAGGTAGGCATCACGCGTCTGCTGCGCCTGGGCGAGGTCGGTCGTGTCCTCGCCGAGGTAGTCGATCGTCGAGAGCCGGCCCGTCGCCGCGATCTCCCCTGCGGCGGCGACGACGTCTGCGTGCTGAGCCCCCGGCACGAAGCGCTTGACGACTGCGCGGGACACCGGAGCCTTCTGGACGAGGTCGCGGATCGACTCCTGCTTGGCGAGTTGAAGAAGCGAGTTGCGCAGCACGTCGCTGGCGTCCACGGGACCTCCCGGTCATCGTCACGGTGGTGGCTGCGGCAAATCTACCGCCGTACGGCAGACTCACCGCATGGACGTGCGACTCTCCCTCGACGAGCTCGGCGACGGACTCGGGCAGGCGGCGACGGTGCTGCGGGCGAACGCGATGGCGGCCCGCCTCGACACCGCCGTGCCGACCTGCCCCGGCTGGACCGTGCAACACCTCGTCGCCCACGTGGGCATGGCCCACCGCTGGGCGGCGAGCCACGTCACCGGATCCCCGATCGGGACCCCCGAGTCGCTCGAGGCGCAGGCTGAGTCGGAGCCGGACCTGCTCGGCTGGTTCGACGAGGGGGCCACGGCACTGCTCCAGGCCCTTGTCGACGCGCCTGACGACCTGCAGGCCTTCGTCTTCCTCAAGAACGCCCCCGCCCCGAAGGTCTTCTGGACCCGCCGGCAGTGCCACGAGACGACGATCCATGCCGTCGACGCCATCGCGGCCCGTCTCGGCCGCCCGCCGGAGCGCAGCGAGACCTGGATCGGCGAGCGCCTCGCACTCGACGGGATCGACGAGCTGCTCTCTGGCTTCGTCCCCCGCCGCAGCCAGGGCATCCACCCGCCCGACGAGACGGTCGTGCTCGTTCGGCCCGACGACTCCGCCGTGGCGTGGCGTCTCGGCATGGGACCCGACCACCCCGTGGAGGTCACGGTCGTCGACCCAGCGAGCCCAGCGGCATACGGCACGGTGGACCGCGAGCTGACCGGGCACCCGGTGGACCTCTACCTGCGCCTCTGGAACCGGAGCGCCGACGTCGACCCGTGGTGGCACGACCTCGTCACGATCACCTGGAAGTAGCCCCCGCCTGCCCCCCCGTCCACGTGCGGAGAAGTGACTCGACTCGCGGTGCCGGCCCCGCAAGGATCGGAGCATGCCCGCCCTCGACCAGCTGACCAAGGACGCCTTCCCCCGCTCCGCGAAGTACGACGCGACGTGGCTCGTCGACCTCGACATGGGCCCGCACCCGCTGTGGCTCCTCGAGGACCTCGCGAACGACCTGGAGCTGAGGCCCGGGATGCGCGTCCTCGACCTCGGGTCAGGCCTCGGGGCCACGTCCGTCTTCCTCGCGAAGGAGTACGGCGTGCGGGTCATCGCGGCCGACCTCTGGGTGGACCCCACCGAGGCAGGCGCAGTCTTCGACAAGGAGGGCGTCGGCGACCGGGTCCTGCCCATGCGGGTCGACGCGGGACAGCTACCCTTCGGTGCCCGGTCGTTCGACGCCATCGTCAGCATCGACGCGTGGGAGTACTTCGGGACGGGCGACCACTACCCGCCCTACCTGGCGCGGTTCCTCAAACCGGGCGGTCAGCTCGGCGTCGCCACCCCCGCCCTGACCACGGAGGTGCGTGAGCTCGGTGAGATCCCCGAGCACATCGACAGGGTCGTCGGCGCCGAGACCGCGGCGTGGCACACGGCAGGTTGGCTGCGGAGCCAGTGGGAATTCTCGCGGGCGTTCGTGTCCGTGACGGCCCGCGAGCAGGTCGAGGGCTGTGCCAACTGGCTGCTCTGGGAGCGCGCCGTCATGGAGCTCAAGGGCCGGACCACCTCGCCCGTGCAGCAGATGCTCGAGGCCGACGGCGGGGCGTTCGTCACCTTCGCCCTCGTGACCGGAAGGGTGGCGTGATGCTGACGGCAACCGACCTCGGACACCTCCGACGCGCCGTGGACCTGGCCCGGCTGGCCCTCGAGCGCGGCGACGAGCCCTTCGGGTCGGTCCTCGTCGGTGCCGGGGGCGAGGTCCTCTACGAGGACCACAACCACGTCACCGCGATGGACGAGACGCAGCACCCCGAGTTCGCCATCGCGAGGTGGGCGGGGGCGAACCTGACCCGGGAGGAGCGTGCGGCTGCGACGGTCTACACGTCCGGAGAGCACTGCCCGATGTGCTCCGCGGCCCACGGCTGGGTCGGGCTCGGGCGGATCGTGTATGCCGTGAGCTCGGCCCAGCTCGGTGCTTGGCGCGCGGCCTGGGGACTGCCGGACGGGCCGGTTCGCGCCCTGCCGATCCGCGACGTGGTGCCCGGCGCAGTGGTCGACGGACCGGCGCCCGAGCTCGCGGAGGAAGTGCGGGCGCTGCACGAGGCCTTCGCCCGGCGAACCTGACGCGGCTGCACCGCCCGCCCCGCCGCCACAACTTCGCCCCGGCGAACCTGACGCGGGTCCACCGCCCGCCCCGCCGCCACAACTTCGCCCCGGCGAACCTGGGCCGTGGAGCCTGTGGATGACGCCGG
>NZ_JAJJPG010000019.1:0-1143 GCF_032907665.1 Intrasporangium sp. | reverse complement strand
CCGCCACAACTTCGCCCCGGCGAACCTGGGCCGTGGAGCCTGTGGATGACGCCGGCCGCGGATGGGGCTAGGGCGCCACCTTGGATGCATGGCAGATGACGTGGCAGACCCAGCGCAGCCTCGCAAACGATGGAGACCGGCCCGCATCGCCGTGCCGATCGAGCAGGGGCGTCCCTTCGTGCGGGTGGACTTCGACGCGACCGCACAGACGTCCTGGACGCTGAAGTCTCGGTACCGCCGCCTGTTTCGCGGTGTCTACCTGCCCAGGGACATCGAGGTGACATCGCACCTCATGGCAGAGGCTGCGCTCCTGCTCGCTGGTGAGGGGTGCTACGTCTCGCACCACACGGCTGCGGTCCTGTGGGGTGGCGTCGTTCCTGATCACCCCGACACCCATGTGACGTATCGCGGTCCCCGTGCCCGGTGCTTCGGCATTGCCGCACACCGCCGGAAGAAGAACCAGCGCGTCACCACCTGGCGTGGGATCCGGACGACGAGTGCCCTCCAGACCTTCCTCGACATGGCCCAGGTCCTGTCGCTCGTCGACCTCGTCGTGCTGGGCGACTCCTTGGTGAAGCAGAGGCGCTTCTCGCCGCAGGAGCTGGTGGCATTCGTGATGGACGCCACCGGCCCTCATCATCGCAAGGCCAAGCGGGCTGCCGGGCTGGTTCGCCGGGGGGTCGACTCTCCGATGGAGACACGCCTCAGGCTCCTCATCGTCTTCGCGGGACTGCCCGAGCCAACGGTCGACCACCGGATCCACGACGTAGATGGCGATCTTCTGTACCGGTTCGACCTGAGCTACCTGAAGTACGGCCTGATCATCGAGTACGACGGCAGGCAGCACGCCGAGTCGACGGAGCAGTGGCACGGCGACCTGGACCGGGACGAGCAGCTCGACGACTGGCAGATCCGGCGTCTCGTCGTGGTGTCGACCGGAATCTTCAACACGCCCGGCAAGACGCTGGCGCGGATCACCAAGGCGATGCGGGAGCGTGGGATGACCGTTCCTCCACTTTCGGACGAGTGGCGTCGACATTTTCCCAGCCGCCCCTGGGACGTCGACGTGCCGGCCTGACCAGCCGCCCGGCCGACCGACCGCCACAACTTCGCCCCGGCGAACCTCACGCGGCAAGACCACCC
>NZ_JAJJPG010000018.1:25992-39572 GCF_032907665.1 Intrasporangium sp. | reverse complement strand
ACGGACCCCTGATCGTCCAGAGCGACAAGACCCTGCTCCTCGAGGTCGACCACCCCCGCGCCGAGGAGGCCCGCCGCGCGATCGCACCCTTCGCGGAGCTCGAGCGCGCACCGGAGCACGTCCACACCTACCGGATCACCCCGCTCGGCCTGTGGAACGCCCGCGCCGCCGGCCATGACGCCGAGCAGGTCGTCGACACGCTCATCACCTTCAGCCGCTACGCCGTGCCCCACGCGCTGCTCGTCGACGTGGCCGACACGATGGACCGTTACGGGCGCCTCACCCTCGAGAAGGACGGCGTCGCCGACTCTCCCGGGGGCACCCGCCTCGTGCTGCGCACGACCGACCGCCCCGTGCTCGAGGAGGTCCTGCGCCACAAGAAGATCAAGCCGCTCACCGGGGAGCGGCTCGACGACCTCGCCGTCGTCGTCCACCCCAGCGAGCGCGGACACCTCAAGCAGGAGCTGCTCAAGGTCGGCTGGCCCGCAGAGGACCTGGCCGGCTACGTCGACGGCGAGGCGCACCCGATCGACCTGGAGCAGGACACGTGGCACCTGCGGCCCTACCAGCAGCACGCCGTCGACGGCTTCTGGCACGGCGGGTCGGGCGTCGTCGTCCTGCCCTGCGGTGCCGGCAAGACGCTCGTCGGCGCCGGAGCGATGGCCGCGGCGAAGGCCACCACCCTGATCCTCGTCACCAACACCGTGAGTGCCCGGCAGTGGAAGGACGAGCTCATCCGCCGCACGAGCCTGACGGAGGACGAGATCGGCGAGTACTCGGGTGCCCGCAAGGAGATCCGCCCCGTCACCATCGCGACCTACCAGGTCCTGACGACCAAGCGGAAGGGCGCCTACACCCACCTCGACCTGCTCGACGCCCGCGACTGGGGCCTCATCGTCTACGACGAGGTGCACCTGCTCCCGGCGCCGATCTTCCGGATGACCGCCGACCTCCAGGCCCGCCGCCGCCTCGGTCTCACGGCGACCCTGGTGCGTGAGGACGGGCGAGAGGCGGACGTCTTCAGCCTCATCGGCCCCAAGCGCTTCGACGCGCCGTGGAAGGACATCGAGGCCCAGGGCTACATCGCCCCCGCCGACTGCATCGAGGTGCGAGTCACCCTTCCCGACAGCCTCCGGCTCACCTACGCCACGGCCGAGCCGGAGGACCGCTACCGGCTCGCGAGCTGCGCCGACGCGAAGCTCGCTGTCGTCGAGAGGCTGGCCCAGCGGCATACGGCCGAGCCCACCCTCATCATCGGGCAGTACCTCGACCAGCTGCACGAGATCGCCGAGCGCCTCGAGGCGGACGTCATCACGGGGGAGACGACCGTCCGGGAGAGGCAGCGGCTCTACGACGCGTTCCGGACCGGCGAGATCAGCCGGCTCGTCGTCTCCAAGGTCGCGAACTTCTCCATCGACCTGCCGGAGGCCAGTGTCGCGATCCAGGTGAGCGGCACCTTCGGTTCCCGCCAGGAGGAGGCCCAGCGCCTCGGTCGCGTCCTGCGACCCAAGGGCGACGGGCGGACCGCGCACTTCTACACCGTTGTCGCCCGCGACACCGTCGACGCCGACTTCGCGGCCCACCGGCAGCGCTTCCTCGCCGAGCAGGGCTACTCGTATCGCATCGTCGACGCGCAGGACATCGAGTAAGAGCAGGCGCTGCCTCCGCAGGCGCAGTGTCGTATGCCGCTGGGCTCGCTCCGCGCCGCCGCGCGCACAGCGCATGGCCGCCTCCACTTCGGGTACCGCTCACAGGAGACTCATAGAATGGCCACACGCCCCACCCATCCTCGTGGCGTGTCATCGATGGAGCCGACCGAACGAGGAGAAGCCATGACGCTCGCACCGCGCGACACGCAGCACCTGCCCGAGTCGGGTCAGACCCAGGAGATCCCGGCCGCCGCCCCGGCGAGCCCCGGGCCGCCCGAGAGCGGATCGAGCCGCGGATCGAGCCCAGGACCCGGCGCCTACAGCAGCACGGCGACCTCGACCCCTCCGACACCACCGCCGCCGTACCAGCCGGTCAGCGCCCCACCGCGAGGCGCCGAGCCGCGGAAGGGCCGCGGGCTCGCCCAGACGGCCGGGGTCGCGCTGCTCGCAGCCGTGCTCGCCAGTGGCGGCACGTACGCCCTGACGCAGGCGAACGAGCCCGACTCGGGCGCTCCGGCTGCGTCGACGACGACCACCAACGACGCAGGCACGTCTCCGACGGTCATCCAGGGCAACGCGGCGGCCCCGGACTGGTCGGCCGTCGCCGAGGCGGTGACGCCGAGCGTCGTCAGCATCGAGCTCGAAGGCGGCGCCGGCTCCGGCGTCATCCTCGACGCGGCGGGCCACATCGTGACGAACAATCACGTCGTCGAGGGTGCCCGCGGCAACGGCGCGATCCAGGTGACCCTGTCGGACGGGCGGACCTTCGAGGCGTCGATCGTCGGGACCGACCCGTCGACCGACCTCGCCGTCATCAAGCTCGACGCCGCACCCGACGACCTCACGCCGATGACCCTCGGCGACTCGGACGCGCTCGCCGTCGGCGACCCGGTCATGGCGATCGGGAACCCGCTCGGCCTCTCCGGGACCGTCACCACGGGCATCATCAGCGCGCTGGACCGTCCCGTGACCACGGGCTCGTCGAACGAGTCCCCCTTCGGCAACCAGGGTTCCGAGCCGGTCGTCACCAACGCGATCCAGACGTCGGCCGCGATCAACCCGGGCAACTCCGGCGGGGCCCTCGTCAACGCCCAGGGCGAGCTCATCGGGATCAACAGCTCCATCGCCCAGCTCGGCGGCGGCTTGGGCGGGCCCAGCGGCAACATCGGCATCGGCTTCGCCATCCCCGTGAGCGAGGCGAAGTCGATCGCGGACCAGCTCATCGCCGACGGCACGGCAGAGCACGCCTTCCTCGGCGTCAGCGCTCGCAACGCCGTGGTCGAGGACGGTGCTGCGAAGCGCGCCGGCGCCGAGATCGCCGAGCTCACCGACGGAGCGCCGGCCGAGCAGGCCGGGATCCGGGCGGGCGACGTCGTCATCGCGATCGACGGCGATCCGGTGGACTCGTCCACCGCCCTCGTCGCGCAGATCCGTGAGCGCACCGCCGGGGAGAAGGTGACCCTGACGATCATCCGGGACGGGTCGCGGCAGGACGTCCCGGTGACACTCGCGGCCAGGCCGACGACACGCTGACCCCGCGGGGGTGCCCACCGTGGGACGGCGTTCGGGGCCACTCGACCCATCAGTCGAGTGGCCCCAAATGCAGCCCCCCACCAGTCGAGTGGCCCCGAACGCCGGCCCTCCCACGGCCTCCAAGGCGCGTTTGGGGCCACTCGACCTTGGGGGTGCCGCCCCGGGGTCGGGTGGCCGGATTCGGGGCGTTCGGGCGTGGGACCGTACCCTGCTCCGGTGAACCAGCCGCCATCCACCCTCGACCCGGCCGACGTGGCGACCGCACTGCGCGTCCTCGCCGCGGTGCCCTCCCTGGAGCAGGACGACCCCGACATCGAGACGCTGAAGCGGGCGGCGTCGCTGATGCACAAGCGGCTCAAGAAGGACCGGCGCAACGCGAAGACGTGGGCGGAGCGCAAGGCCGACCGGGCCGTCCTCGAGTCGACGGCCACCGGCTCACCGATGCGGATCGACGACGAGACCAAGGGCATCCCGCTCAGCTCGACGGCCAAGGGCGCCTATGCCGGTGAACTGGTCAACCCGCGCGGCTGCTACATCTGCAAGGCCGACTACACGCTCGTCGACGCGTTCTACCACTGGCTCTGCCCGTCGTGCGCTGCGAGCTCCCACGCCAAGCGCGACCAGCGCACCGACCTCACCGGCCGCCGCGCGCTCCTCACCGGCGGACGCGCCAAGATCGGCATGTACATCGCGCTTCGCCTGCTGCGAGACGGCGCCCACACGACGATCACGACGCGCTTCCCCAGGGACGCGATGCGACGGTTCGCCGCCCTGGAGGACAGTGCCGACTGGATCGGGCGACTGAAGATCGTCGGCATCGACCTGCGGGACCCGACCCAGGTCGTCGCCCTCGCGGACGAGGTCACGGCCGCGGGACCACTCGACATCCTCGTCAACAACGCCGCGCAGACGGTGCGCCGCTCGCCCGGTGCCTACAGCCAGCTCGTCGAGGCGGAGTCCGCACCGCTCCCCGACGGCATCGCCCTCCCGGAGCTGGTCACCTTCGACCGGATCAGCGAGGCGCACCCGGCGGCCATCTCCGGCGCACTCGACCGCCAGGTCGTGGCCCACCACGAGAGCGAGCGGACCGAGTCGGCCCTCGCGACCCAGACGGCAGCCTCCCTCACCGCCCTCGCCCTGACCGGCAAGGCCATGACGGCGGGACACGCCAGCCTCGGCGCCCACCTCGCCGGCACCGCCGTCGACGCGGGTGGGCTGCTCCCCGACCTCCAGCACAGCAACTCGTGGACCCAGAAGGTCGACGAGGTCGACCCGCTCGAGCTGCTCGAGGTGCAGCTGTGCAACTCGACCGCTCCGTTCATCCTCGTCAGCCGGCTCCGCCCTGCCCTGCGGGCGGCGGTCGCGCAGGGCGCTCGCCGGGCCTACGTGGTCAACGTGTCGGCGATGGAAGGACAGTTCTCCCGGAGGTACAAGGGGCCCGGCCACCCACACACGAACATGGCCAAGGCCGCGCTCAACATGCTGACCCGGACCAGTGCGGGCGAGCTCTACGAGACCGACCGGATCCTCATGACCGCCGTCGACACCGGCTGGATCACCGACGAGCGGCCGCACGACGACAAGCTGCGGATCGCCGCCGAGGGCTGGCACGCGCCGCTGGACCTCGTCGACGGCGCCGCCCGCGTCTACGACCCCATCGTGCGCGGTGAGGCGGGCGAGGACCTCTACGGCTGCTTCATCAAGGACTACCAGCCGAGCCCCTGGTGACCCACCCGACAGCCCGGGAGGGCGCGTACACCTGTCCCCCCCGACGACTCGCGGCTACCGTCGAGGCATGATCACCGCGGTGCACACGCTCATCTACTCCGACGACGCGCCTGCCACGCGGGCGTTCCTCCGGGACGTGCTCCAGTGGCCGTACGTCAGCGACGAGGTCCCCGAGGGCGATCCCGAATGGCTCATCTTCCGGACCGGGCCGAGCGAGGTCGGCGTCCACCCCACGAGCGCCAAGGACTCGTCCTTCCGGGCCGAGCGTCATCACTCGATCACCCTCATGTGCGACGACCTCGACGGGACGATGGCCGACCTGGCCTCGCGCGGCGCGGAGTTCGCCACCGAGCCGGTCGACGAGAGCTTCGGACGCATCGTCTTCATGAAGGTGCCGGGCGCGGACGACATCCTCCTCTATGAGCCGCGCCACGCCGTCGCCTACTCGCTCGAGGGCTGAGGCCTCGGCTCGTCGACCCGACGGCTGTCGCCGCCCCATTACCGTCAGACGCCCGCCCGGAACACCGAGGCGAAGGCCGCCCGTGATGCCAGCGCCTCCCGGAGGTCCGAGTCCGCGTCGACGAGCGACCTCCGCACGGCCGGCGTGAGGTCATCGCGGCGCAGTGCGCGGGCGCTGAGAGCCTCGGTCTCCTCCGTGAACACCTTCGGGAACGCCGCCAGCACGACTCGGGACAGGGCGTCCTCGCCCACCCAGCCCGACATCGCCGGGACGTCGGAGAAGTAGCGCGCGACGTAGTCCGCGACGAGCCGGTCGTCCGGAGACATCCAGAACCCGCGAGCGAGGTGCACCATCTCGTAGTTCGAGCGCGCGTGGTGTCCCGTCAGCTGGTCCCAGGCCCAAGCCTTCTCCTCCGGGACCGGCAAGGCAGCCCGGCACATGAGCGCGTTGAGGCTGCCCTGCAACGTGTCGTCCCGCGCCCGGTAGGAGTCGACCGCGGACGCGTCGATGAGGCCGCGAGCCGCGAGGTTGCGCACGACGATCCAGCGGAAGTCTCCGTCGTCCTCGAGGCCGTGGGGCAGCCCCGAACCCTCGGCCCAGGCCCGCAGGAGCGTCTCGTCGTCGCTGGTCCCGGCGAGGAGCCGCGCCGCGGCGAGCGACCGCGTCGAGCCCTCCTCGGCCCGCCCGAGCAGGTCCCGACCGCTCCGGGCGAGCCGGGCGAGGGCGCCGGCCTGTGCGTCGCGCGGGACGAAGTACGGCACGATCCGGTGCTCGGCATAGAGCGCCATGCGCGTGAGGATCGACGCGTTGGCCTCGGTGCTCCACGTCGACGCGAAGACGTCGAGGAAGGTCGCGGGCGACACCTCCGCGACGTGGACGCCGTCGATGAGCGCCGACCAGACGACCGCGCGGGCCTGGGCATCGGGGACCCTGGCCAGCTGCGTCGGCAGGGCCGCGAGAGTCCCTTCGTCGAGCCGCACCCGCGCCCAGGTGAGGTCACCGGCGTTGGGCACGAGCACAGCAGGCTCGGGCGTGCCCGCGATCCCGTCGAGAGGCGTCACCTCGCTCTCCACCGTCACCTGGACCCGCGACACCTCGGTGCCGTCGGCCCAGCCCGCCACGTCGAGGGCGTGCGGCCGGTCGGCCGGATGGGACGGGGGAGCGGCGCGCAGCAGTCTCGCGGCCTGCACGACGCCCTCGGGTGCCTCGAGGTCGACGGAGATCGTGTCACGGCCGGCGGTGAGCAGCCAGGCGCCCGACCACGCCGTGAGGTCCATGCCACTGGCGCGCTCGATGGCGCCGAGGAAGTCGGCCAGCGTCCCGTTGGCGTAGGACTTGTCGGTGAGGTAGGTGCGCAGGCCGCCGACGAAGGCGTCGTCACCGACATAGGCGATGAGCTGGCGGAGGACCGCTGCGCCCTTCGCGTAGGAGATGCCGTCGAAGTTCTGGAGAGCGCTCTGGGCATCGAGGGCCTCGACGCCCGCCACAGGATGCGTCGACGGCGAACGCTCGGCGCCGTAGCCCCACACCTTGCGCACGATCGACGAGTCGACCCACGCATCGGCGTACTCGGTGGCCTCGACGAGGCAGCGGTGGGACATGTACTCGGCGAAGGACTCGTTGAGCCACAGGTCGTCCCACCACTTCATCGTGACGAGGTCCCCGAACCACATGTGCGACATCTCGTGGCTCACGGTGTTGGCCCGGCTCAGCAGCTCGTCGCGGGTCGCAGCCCCGCGGAAGAGGTACTGGTCTCGGAGCGTGACGCAGCCGGGGTTCTCCATCGCTCCCGCGTTGAACTCCGGGACGAACACCTGGTGGTACTCACCGAACGGGTAGCGGATCCCGAAGAGGCCGTGGAAGTAGTCGAAAGACTGCCGCGTCACCTCGAACAGCTCCGGCGCGTGACGCTCCAGCGGCTCCTGCAGCGAGGCACGCGCGTGGATCCCGAGCGGGATGCCGTCGTGCTCGTCCCGCACGGACACGTAGGGCCCAGCGCAGACGGTCACGAAGTAGGTGGCCAGGGGCCGCGTCGTCGCCAGCTGCCACCGGCCCGGCGCCACCTCGTGCGAGGCGCCGTTGCCGAGGACCGTCCAGCCCTGCGGCGCACGCACAGTGAGGTCGTAGGGCGCCTTGAGGTCCGGCTGGTCGAAGCAGGCGAAGACCCGTGGCGCGGCGTCGAGGAAGAGATGCCCGTAGACGTAGTCGCGACGGTCGGCCGGGTCGGTGGCCCGGTGCAGCCCCTGGCCGTCGTGGCTGTAGGCCATCGTGGCCCGCACGACGAGGACATTGTCCGCGGCCAGCCCGGTCAGCGGCAGCCGCCCCTCCGTGGCCTCGGCGGGGTCGAGTGGGACACCGTTCAAGGTCGCCGACTCGATCGACCGTGCCTTGACGTCGACCCAGCTGTCGGCACCCGGTGAGCTGCACGTGAAGGCGATGCTCGAGACCGAGCCGAAGACCTGGTCACCGTGGTCGAGATCGAGCTCAACGGCATACGACGTGACGGAGATGAGCTCGGCCCGCTCTCGGGCCTCGGCCAGGGTGAGGCTACGCATGAGGGCGAGCCTGCCAGATCAACGGGCTCCCCACTGCCTCGATGGCCGAGTCGTTGTGGATCAGTGCTGGACCGGCCCCCCGGCGAGCCGCTGGAGGCGGGCGATCCGCTGCTCCATCGGCGGGTGGGTGGCGAAGAACCGCGACACGTCCTGGGCGCGGAACGGGTTGGCGATCATCATGTGGCTCGCGTTGACGATCTGCCGCTGCGGCGCGAGGGGTGCCCGCGCCACCCCCGCCTCGAGCTTGCGCAGGGCCGATGCGAGGGCCAGCGGGTCACCCGTCAGCCGCGAGCCGTCCTCGTCGGCGTCGAACTCCCGCGTCCGGCTGATGGCGAGCTGGATCATCATCGCGGCCATCGGTGCGAGGAAGGACATGGCGAGCAGGGCGAGCGGGTTGGGGCGGTTCTCGTCGGAGCCGCCGAACATGCTCGTGAACATGAGCATCTGGCCGATGGACGTGATGACACCGGCGATCGCGGCCGCGACCGAGCTCGTGAGGATGTCGCGGTTGTAGACGTGCATCAGCTCGTGCCCGAGCACGCCGCGCAGCTCGCGCTCGTCGAGCAGGCCGAGCAGGCCCTCGGTCGCACACACGGCGGCGTTCTTCGGGTTGCGCCCCGTGGCGAACGCGTTGGGCGCCTCCGTCGGCGACACGTAGAGCCGCGGCATCGGCTTGCCCGCGGCGGTCGAGAGCTCGCGGACGATGCGGTACATCGCCGGCGCCTGCGCCTCCGAGACGGGGTAGGCGTGCATGGCGCGGATGGCGATCTTGTCGGAGTTCCAGTAGCCGTAGAAGGTCGTCGCCACACCGATGAGCGCGAAGAGCCAGATGTAGCGGCCGCCCCCGATGAGGGAACCGATCCCGAGCAAGAGAGCCCAGATGGCGCCGAAGAGCGCAGCCGTCTTGAGCCCGTTGAAATGGTTGTGCATGCCCGGTGAACGAGTGGTCGGCAGCACGTGTTCCCCCCGTGTTCCCGCGCCGAGCGGTCTACGGTGGACGCATGCTGCCGTGGTCTGCAGAACTGGCCGGACGCGTCGACGAGCACGTCATCGAGAGCGCGCTGTTGCGGGGCAACCCGCTCGGCGATCCGCACGAGCGTCCGCTGTGGGTCTACGTCCCGCCCGGGTACGACGACGAGCCGGACCGCCGCTACGCCTCGGTCTACGTCATCCAGGGCTACACCGGACATCTGGCGATGTGGCGCAACCGCACCCCCTTCCGCCAGCCCTTCCCCGAGACGGCCGATGCGACCTTCGCGAGCGGTGAGGCTCCCCCGACGATCGTCGTCTACGTCGACGCATGGACGGCCTACGGCGGCAGCCAGTTCGTCGACTCCCCTGGCACCGGCCCCTACCACTCCTACCTCTGCGACGAGATCGTCCCCTTCGTCGACGGCCGTTACCGGACCGTTCCGGCACCGGAGCACCGCGCCATCGCCGGGAAGTCGAGTGGTGGCTTCGGCGCGATGATCACGCCGATGCTCCGGCCGGACCTCTTCGGCGCACTGGCGACCCACGCCGGCGACTCCCTCTACGAGTACTGCTACCTTCCCGACTTCGCCAAGGCCGTCCGCCTCCTGCGCGACTACGACGCCGACATCCAGCGATGGTGGGACGACTTCCGCGGACGCATCCCCTTCACGAAGGAGGGCGACGACACCCTGCTCATGGTGCTCGGCGTGGCCGCCTGCTTCTCTGCGGCGGCTGACGGGACACCCGTCCTGCCCTTCGACCAACGCACCGGACGGCTGCTGCCCGACGTGTGGCAGCGCTGGCTCGACTGGGACCCGGTGCGGATGGTGGAGCGTCACGCCGAGGCAGTCAGGTCCTGGCGCGCGGTGTGGATCGACGCCGGAACCCGCGACGAGTGGTTCCTCGACCTCGGGGCGCAGGCCTTCGAGGCCGAGGTTCGGCGGATCGGCCTGCCCGAGGAGCGCCTGCACGTCGAGACCTTCGACGCGGGGCACGGCGCGATCGACTACCGCTACCCGCTGGCGCTCGCCTGGCTCGCCGAGCGCATCGCAACCGGGCCCTGACGGCGTCGGGGCGGTCAGCCGAGGAGGCGGAGCAGCACGTCGGGCTGGACGCTGACCACCACGAGCAGGGCCGAGCCGATGACGAGACCGGCGATGATGGCACGCCGGCTGCCCGGTCCCCGGGTCGCCGGCAGCACCTCGGCGGACTCCTCGGTGGTCGTCACGACGGGGCGCAGCCAACGCAGGTAGACGGCGACACCGAGCACCGCGTTGGCAGCCGCGATCACGGCCAGCCAGATCCAGCCCTCGACGACGACGGGCCGCAGGGCGACGATCTTGCCGACGAGACCGATGATGCCCGGCGGCAGCCCGGCGAGCGAGGTGAGGGCGAGGGCGAGGGCTCCTGCCCGCCAAGGCCGCCGATGCCACAGGCCCTCGTAGGCATCGAGTGTGCGGCCCGAACCAGGACGGTCGCGCAGCATGAGCGCGACGACGGCGAAGGCGACGGCCGTGGCGACGACGTATGTGAGCAGGTAGGTGCCGGCTGCCCGGTTGCCGAGCGAAGACACGCTGACGAGAGGCAGCACCACCCACCCTGCTTGGGCGACCGTCGACCACGCGAGCAGGCGCACGACGTCATGCTGGCGCAGCGCCATGATGTTGCCCACCGTCATGCTCAGCACGGCGAGCAGCGCGATGGCCGCGAGCGCCGAGGCGCCCACCACGGTGATGGCGCGAAGGACGACGAGCAGGGCGGCGAGCGCCCCGAGCTTCGACACGGTGGCCAGGAAGGTCGCCACGGGAACGGACGCGCCGGCGTAGGCCGTCGGCGTCCACGCGTGGAACGGCACGAGCGAGAGCTTGAAACCGAGGCCCGCAATGATGAGGACGACGGCGAGCGCGAGGATGGCGCTGGACGCATCGGGCCAGGCGACGGCACCCGCCCCGATCGCCTCGACCTGGTAGCCCTCACCGAGCAGTGCCGCGTTCGCGTCGAGCATCGGCGTTCCCGTCGCGACGAGCCAGAGGGCGGCGCCGAGCACGAGCAGGGCGAAGGACACGAGCGAGGTGACGAGGAGCTGGACCGCACCGGCGACGGCGCCCCGCCTCCCGGAGAGGGCGATCAGCGCGATGACGGGCAGGGTGGCCAGCTCCAGCGCGATGAGCCACGTGCCGAGGTCCCGGCTCGCGGCGACGACGACCGTGCCTGCGAACGCGACGAGCAGCAGGATGGCCTCGATCGGCTCGCCCGTGCCGTCGCGGTCTGCCCGGGTGCGGGCTCGCGGCCAGGCGAGGAGGACGACGACGAGGGTGGCGATGGCGGCGGCGAGCTGGAGCGAGCTCGTCAGCGAGTCGGCCTGCCAGAAGCAGGTCCGCGGCAGGCCCTCGACACCCGATGGCAGGGCTCCGGAACCCGAGTCCGGGGCTCGAGGTGAGAGACACAGCGTCGCCTGGGCATCACCACGGACCTGGGCGAGGCCAGGGACCGTGGCGGCGCCGCTCGCGACCACGGCCAGCCCAGCGATGGCGAAGGGGATCCGCCGAAGGCTCGGGCGGATGAGGTCGGCCACGAGGACGAGGACCGCTCCCCCGATCGGGACGAGCGCCGGCAGGAGGGTCACGTAGTCGATCTCGAGCCCCGTCATCGGGTCACCCCCGTGAGCAGGCCGGCGGCATCGAGCTCCGAGATGGACAGCAGCAGGTGGGGGACGACACCGAGCGTGACCATGGCGACGACGAGGGCCAGGGCGACTCCCCACCGGACACCGCGCGCGTCCTCGACGACCCCGGCGACCGCGCCAGGCACACTGTCAGGGGCTGACTCAGGCGCTCCCTCGCCGGCCCAGATGATCCGGGCGACGCGGAGGGCGTAGCCGGCTGCGAGAGCGAGCCCGACGGCGCCGACGACGACGGTCGCGCGCAGCACGCCGACGTTGGCGCCCGGGGCGGGCGACCACGCGGCATAGAGGGCGAGGAACTCGCCCCAGAAGCTCACCAGGCCGGGCAGGCCCAGGGCCGCTGCGAGCCCGAAGACGAACGCGACACCGAAGCGTGGTGCGCGGTCGCGGAGCCCGGCCCTCGGCGTCGCCAGGTCGGCCGAGCCCCACTGCTCCTTGAGGTCGCCGACGAGGAAGAAGAGCAGGGCCGAGACGATGCCGTGGGCGATGTTGCCGAACAACGCCGCCTGCAGGCCGGTGTGGCTGCCCGAGGCGAGCGCGATGGCGATGAAGCCCATGTGGGCCACGGAGCTGTAGGCGATGAGTCGCTTGAGGTCGCGCTCGACGAGGCAGGCGAGGCCTCCCCAGATGGTGCCGACGGCGCCGAGGACCGCGAGCGCCGGGCTCAGGGTCGCCACGCCCTCCGGGACGGTGGCGACCGCGAGCCGGACGATCCCGTAGGTGCCCATCTTGAGCAGGACCGCGGCGAGCAGGACGGAACCTGCGGTCGGCGCGATGGTGTGCGCGGACGGCAGCCACGTGTGCAGGGGCCAGAGCGGCACCTTGACGGCCAGTCCGGTGAGCAGGATGGCAGCGATGGCGACCTCGAGGCCGTGGGCCAGCCCCTCGCCGTGGAGCTCGGCCAGGGCTGCGAGGTCCGACGTGCCCTGGTGGGAGACGAGGAGCAGGATCCCGATGAGCATGAGCGTCGAGCCGAAGACGGTGAACAGGACGAACCGGGCCGAGGCGTCGCCGCGGGCCTCATCGCGCACGTGGTCGTCACCGAAGCGCCGGATGAGGAGCCACATGGGGACGAGCACGACCTCGAAGGCGATGAAGAAGAGGATCGCGTCACGGGCGAGGAAGGTCGCGAGGGCACCCGTCTCGACGAGGAGGATGCAGCCGAGGTATGTCGAGCGGGAGCCGCCCGGCGGGGTCGGACCGGCGAGCGCGTGGAGCACGACGGCGACGACGAGCAGAGCAGTGAGCAGGACCAGGGCGGCCGAGATGCCGTCCACCGCGAAGTGCCACCGGATGCCGAGGCTGCGGATCCACGGCACGTCGACGCTGTGACTGCCCTGGACGACGAGGATCGCGAGTCCTGCGGTGACGACCGAGGCGGAGATCGCGATGGCGCGGTCGAGTGCGGGCGCGGCGGGCATCGCGAGCAGGACGATGGCCGCGAGGAGCGGCACGAGCAGGAGGGCCGTCACTGCCATGCCAGCACCCCCAGCGCGACGACGAGTCCGACGCCGACCACGAGGCCGACCAGGGCGAGGGAGGGGATCGCGCGATGGCTGCGCTCCCCGAGCCGTCCCAGGCCGCGCGTGGCCACGGCCGTCGCCCGCGGGTAGGCGTCGACCACGTCCCGGTCGAGGACCACGACGAGGCGCGCCAGTGCGGTGACGGCCCCTCCGATGCGTGTGTAGGCCGTGTCGGCGCCGAATCCCCGCTCGGCCCCGACCCGCACGGCCGAGGGCAGCCGGTCGGCCGCGTCGTCGCGCCCTTGTCTGCTCAGTGTCCACACGGCGAACGCCGCTCCGGCGATGAGGAGGACGGACAGCACGGCCGTCACCACCCCGACGTGGATCGCGCCCTCGATGCCGGTGAGGAAGAGGGTGCCGACGACGGTGAGCACGGCGAGCGCCGACACCGCCAACGCGGCCGACAGCGTGATCGGCGCGTGGTCGCCGTGCTGCTCCAGCTGCTCCGGCTGCTCCAGCTGCTCCGGCTGCTCCAGC
>NZ_JAJJPG010000018.1:0-25892 GCF_032907665.1 Intrasporangium sp. | reverse complement strand
GCTGCTCCAGCTGCTCCGGCTGCTCCAGCTGCTCCGGCTGCTCCAGCGACCCCGGCTGGGCCGTCATGGTGGCGGGCCGGGCGACCTCGTCACCCGGGGGTGGGGTGGAGCCGACCGCGCGGAACCGTGAGAGGTCGGGCGGGCCGTCGAGGAGCAGCCAGGCCCGCGTGCAGTAGGCCGCGGTGAGGACGACCGTGACGAGCAGCGCGACGAGGACGATCCAGGCCCCCGGGCCGACCCCCTCCGAGACGCCTTCGAAGGCGGTGTCGATGACGGTCTCCTTGGTGAAGAAGCCGATGAGGGGCGGGACGCCCGCCAGCGCGGCCAGGCCCAGGGCCAGCGACCAGCGCAGCGCACCACGGGGCCGCAGCCGGCCCCGCATCCGGGCCAGCGCCGTCCCGCCGACGAGGACGGCGAGCCAGCCGACCGCGAGGAAGAGGAGCGCCTTGAAGAAGGCGTGGCCGATGAGGTGGGAGATCGCGGGCACCGGTCCCGCCCCCACCGGAGCAGCTGCAAGCGCGCCGAGCATGATGGCGATCTGGCTCAGCGTGGAGTAGGCGAGCAACCGCTTGACGTCGCTCTGGGCGAAAGCCAGCACAGCGGCATACACCATCGTGATCGCCGCGAGGACAGCGAGGAGCAGTCGGGCCCCGTCGTCGACGGCATAGAGGGAGAAGAGGCGAGCGATGACGTAGGAGCCGGCCGCCACCATCGTCGCTGCGTGGATCAGAGCGGACGCGGGCGTCGGGCCCTCCATCGCATCGGGGAGCCAGTCGTGGAAGGGGAAGAGGCCGGACTTGCCCGCCACGCCGATGAGCACACCGACGAGCCCCAGGGTGAGCAGGCCATCGGACCCGGAGGCGGTGAGCACGTCGAGCAGGTCGGTGCTGCCGGCGCGCACGGCCAGCGCCACGAGTCCGACGACCATGCCGATGTCGGCCACCCGGGTGACGATGAACGCCTTGTACGCGGCCCGGCGGGCCGCCGCCCGCTCGCTGTCGTGCCCGATGAGCAGCCAGGAGCACCAGCCCATGATCTCCCAGCCGACGAGCGTGAGCACGAGGTCCGCCGACTGGACGACGAGCAGCATCCCCGCGGCGAAGAGCGAGACCGTCGCGGCGAACTGGCCGTAGCGCCGGTCCTCGCGCTGATACCAGACCGTGAAGACCTGGATGGCGAGGACGACGAGGGCGACGACGAAGCTGACGAGCCCGGAGAGCCGGTCCGAGAGCAGGTGCAGCGGGACGCTGAGGTCGGCGAGCGGCAGGCCGCCGAGCGAGTCGACATCCGCGGTCCGCAGCGGGGACAGCCACTGGAGCAGTCCGAGGACGGTGACGACCGCCGCGGAGCCGACGGCGATCGACGCGGCCACGGCCCGCCGGCGGCGCGCGAGCAGCCCCGCGAGCCCGGCCAGCGCGGGAAGCACGACGATGAGGCGCACGACCCAGGTCACGAGACGCCCTCCGTGAGACGACGCTCCCGGTGGTCGGACTCCCCGGGCCCGTCGCCCTCGCCCGGCCCAACCGGCCCATCCGGCCCGTCCGGTGCTGCCGCCCCGGGCTCGGGCTCCGGCTCGACCTCGTCGCGGTGCGGTTCATCCGTGAGGTCGGGGGTCGCCGTGAGGTCGATGTGGCCGAACGTGCGGAACATCACGAGGATGATGGCGAGGGCCACGACGACCTCGGCGGCCGCGATCGTGATGACGAAGAGCGCGAGCACCGGACCGGCCGCGAACGGCACCCCCGATCGCGAGCCCGCCGTGACGAGAAGGAGGTTGGCGGAGTTGAGGATGAGCTCCACGCCGATGAGGACGAGGACGGCGTTGCGCCGGGCGAGGACGCCGTAGACACCGATGCCGGCGAGCAGGGCCGCCAGGGCGGCCGGGTAGACGAGGCTCACGAGGCGTCCCCCTCGCGGTGCAGGACGACACGCGAGACGGCGAACGCCGCGATGAGCGCCACGAGCAGGAGCACGGACAGCAGCTCGAAGGGCCACACCCAGGTGCCGAAGATCGCCTCTCCGATCTGGGGGGTCCCGGGGATGTCGTCGGCCACGTGGGCAGACGCGAACATCGGCAGGAGGACGGATGCCAGCAGGGCCGTGGTCGCGCCACCGAGGGCGCTGGCCAGCGTGCGCTGCCACTGCGGCGTGTCGATCTGCGGGTGCGGACCGATCGGCGCCCGCGTCAGCATGAGCGCGAAGAGGACGAGGACGACGATGGCGCCGACGTAGACGAGCAGCTGGACGAGCCCGACGAGCTCCTGCCCGAGGACGATGTAGGCGCCGGCGAGCGCCCCGAGGGACACGAGCAGCCACAGGGCGGCGTGGACGACGTGCTTGGTCGTGACCGCGAGCAGGGCCGACAGAGCCGTGATGGCAGCGACGACGACGAAGGCGATCTCGCGGGAGGTCACGCGCCACCCTCCTCGGGCGCGCCGCGGTCCGCGCGCCGCACCCGCGTCGCCGGAGGGCCGCCCTCCCCCGACGCGGGCCGGGGGGGCCGCGGGGGCTTGGCGGAGGCGACGAGCTCGGCCGGGTCGGCACTCGCGGGGTCGAGGGCAGCCGGCGGTGGCACGGTCGCCATCCACGCACCGAGCCGGTCCTTCTCGTGGAGCAGCTCGCGGATGTCGAGCTCGGCGTACTCGAACTCAGGGCTCCACCACAAGGCGTCGAACGGGCAGACCTCGACGCAGATCCCGCAGTACATGCACAGGGAGAAGTCGATCGCGAACCGGTCGAGCACGTTGCGCTGGCGGGCCCGCCCGCCCGGTGTCGTCGGCGGGATCTCCTCCTTGTGGGAGTCGATGTAGATGCACCAGTCCGGGCACTCCCGCGCACAGAGCATGCAGGACGTGCAGTTCTCCTCCGTCAGCGCGATGACGCCCCGGGACCGGGGTGGCAGCTTGGGCGGGACGTCGGGGTACTCCGCCGTGTGCGTGTGGCGGGTCAGGGTGCGCGCCGTCGTCGCGAGCCCCTTCACGAGACCGGGCAGTATGCCGCTGGGCTGGCTCGCGTGCCGCGGCCCCGCGGGTGCCGAGTCCGGCTTCGTGGTGCTCCGTCGCGACCGGCTCCCGGCCGCACCGCCCTTCGCCTGGGTCGCCTTCGTCGACTCGGGGTTCGGTTCGGGGTTCGCGGGTTCAGGAGTCGTCGACTCGGGGATCGTCGCGTCGTCAGTCATCGCATCATCACCACACCACCTGCCGTGATCGCGAGCTGGAGCAACGCGATCGGGACGAGCCAGACCCAGGCGAGTCGCTGGAGCTGGTCCTCGCGCAGCCGCGGCCACGACACTCGCAGCCAGATGATGACGACCGCGACGACGAAGCCCTTGAGCAGGGTCCAGAGCCAGCCGAGCCAGTCCTCCAGCGGGCCGGACCAGCCGCCGAGCCAGAGCACGGCGAAGAGCAGCGAGAAGATGACGATGCCGGCGTACTCGGCGAGCAGGAAGAAGGCGAACCGCAGGCCGGTGTACTCGGTGAAGACACCGAAGACGAGCTCGGAGTCGGCGATCGGCATGTCGAACGGCGGTCGCTGGAGCTCCGCGATCGCAGCGACGAGGAAGACGACGGCACCGGGGGCCTGCCACAGCAGCCACCAGGGCGTCCACGCCTCGGCGATGCCGATGAGGGACAGGGTCCCGGCGGCGAGCGCCACGGAGGCGACGGCGAGCACCATGGGCAGCTCATAGCTGACGAGCTGGGCGGCCGCGCGCATGCCTCCGAGGAGCGAGTACTTGCTCGCCGAGGCCCACCCGCCCATGAGCGTGCCGATGATCCCGACGCCGGTGGCCGCGAGGACGAGCAGGGCACTGCCGGGAACGTCCGCTCCGACGATGCTGGGTGACAGCGGGATCACCGACATCGCGACGAGATAGGGGATGAGGGCGACGAAGGGGGCGAGCCGGAAGACCCCTCGGTCGGCCCGGGCCGGTGTGATGTCCTCCTTCTGGACGAACTTCACCCCGTCGGCGACGAGCTGGGCCCAGCCATGGAAGCCTCCGGCATACATCGGGCCGAGGCGGCCCTGCATGTGTGCCATGACCTTGTGCTCGGTCTGCCCGATGAGCAGCGGGAGGACGAGGAAGGCGGCGAGCACCGCCGCAGCCCGCAGCACGACCTCGAGAACGGTCCAGCCCTCGCTCACCGTGGCCCCCACTCCGGTCCGGGCACGCCGGGCGCCTGGACCCGGCGTCGGCCCGGAGCGCCCTCGCCGTGGCCCTCGCCCGGTTCCTTCGCTCCCGGCCACGGTTTCGACGCGCGTGCCGCGAGGACGAAGGACTTGCGCAGCGGGTTGCCGACGAAGCCGTCCGGCAGGAGCAGGGGCCGCAGGCCCTGGCCCGTCCCGTCGTCGAAGCCGTCGAAGTCGATGCCGAACATCTCGTGGGTCTCGCGCTCGTGCCACGCCGCGCCGGGGAAGACGCCGGTGATCGACGGAACCGGCAGCCCCTCGGGTGCACGCGTGCGCAGCAGCACCGACTCCAGCGCACCCGGGGTGCCGACCCTGATGAGGTGACAGACGACGTCGAAGCCGGCCACGGCGCTCTCGCTCTCGCTCTCGCCCTCGCCCTCGGTCTTCGGCGTCGCGTCCGTCTGGTCGACGGCCGTGAGCCAGTCGAAGTAGGTGTAGCCCTCGTTCCGAAGGATGAGGACCGTCGAGGACCACTCGCCGAAAGGAACGTCGCGCACGTCGGTGACCCTCACGCGTCACCCCCGCTCTGGGGGCCGGCGGGGCCGGTCACCATCGGGCGGCTCACGTCGCCCGCTGTGGCCAACCGCGACCCGGCGTAACGGCCGCGCACCTTGGCGCCGGAGAGCCGCTCCTTGGCGATCTGCTCCTGCAGTCGGATGATGCCGTGGAGGAGGGCCTCGGGCCGCGGGGGGCACCCCGGCACGTAGACATCGACCGGGATGATGGTGTCGACGCCCTTCGTGACCGAGTAGGAGTCCCAGTACGGTCCGCCGGAGTTGGAGCAGGCGCCGAAGGAGATGACGTACTTCGGCTCGGGCATCTGGTCGTAGAGTCGCCGGACCGCCGGCGCCATCTTGTCGGTCACGGTGCCGGAGACGACCATGAGGTCCGCCTGCCGCGGGCCCGGGGCGAACGGGATGACCCCGAGCCGCATGAAGTCGTGGCGTCCCATCGAGGTCGCGATGAACTCGATCGCGCAGCAGGCGAGCCCGAAGTTGAAGACCCACAGCGAGTAGCGGCGTCCCCAGTTGAGCACGACCTTGATGGGTTTGGGGGCGTGCTCACCGAGCACACCCACGCGCCCCTCGACGGGCCGGACGGTGGGCATCGGCAGCCCGATCGGCTCGCTCATCAGACCCACCTCAACAGACCACGTCGGGCCGCATGGGCCAGCCCGAGGAGGATGACGCCGATGAAGATGCCCATCTCGACGAGGCTCGCCATGCCGAGGTCCGCGGACCGGAGCACGTGCGCCCAGGGGAACAGGTAGATCGCGTCGACGGCGAAGACGACGTAGAGGAACGAGTAGACGAAGTACCGGACCTTGGTCTGGGCCCAGCCCTCACCGACCGGGTCGACGCCGGACTCGTAGGTCGTCAGCTTGGCGGTGTGCGGGGCGTGCGGGGCGAACAACCGCCGCACGATCATCGCGACCGTCACGAGGAGCAGGCCGGCCCCGAGGACGGCTGCGACGGCGACATACCCGGACATGGCGGCCAGCCTAGCGATGCCGGAACCCGATTGGCGCCCTGTCCGTCCCGCGCCTCGCCGAGACGGGAAACTCGGTCCTGACGATCGACCGGGTGGGTCGGTGCCGGCGGTCGGCGCGGGACGGTCCGCCGAGCCCGCTCAGGCGGCGGCAGTCGGGTAGCGGGCGCCGTTGAAGGTGACGCGGAGGGAGTAGAGCGATCTGCCGGCCGTGATGAAGAGCAGGTTGCCTTTCGGGCCGCCGAAGGTGAGGTTCGCGACCGGCTCGGGCAGCAGCAGCTTGCCGATGAGGTCGCCGCCGGGGGCGAAGCAGTGGATGCCGTCCCACGCGGCAGCCCAGATCCGGCCCTCGGTGTCGACCCGAAGCCCGTCGAAGCGGCCGTGGTCGCAGGTCGCATAGATGTCGCCGCCGGACAGCGTGCCGTCCTCGCGGACGTGGAACGTGCGGATGTGGCTGGGCTCCTGGCGCGTGTCCGCGACGTAGAGGCGGCGCTCGTCGGGCGAGAAGGCGAGGCCGTTGGGACGGACGAAGTCGTCGGCGACGACAGTGAGCGCGCCGCTGGCCGGGTCGAGCCGGAAGACGTACTGGCCCTCCTGCTCCTGGGGCCCGTCATTGCCCTCGTAGTCACCCGTGATGCCATAGGGCGGGTCGGTGAACCAGATCGACCCGTCGTGACGGACGACGACGTCGTTGGGGCTGTTCAGCGGCTTGCCCCGGTATGAGTCCGCGAGCACGGTGACGCTCCCGTCATGCTCCGTGCGCGTCACCCGCCGGTTGCCCTGCTCGCACGTCACGAGCCGTCCCTCGCGGTCGATGGTGTTGCCGTTCGCGTGCCCGGAGTCGTGCCGGAAGACCCCGACGGCCCCGGTGGTCTCGTCCCATCGCAGCAGGCGGGAGTTCGGGATGTCGCTCCAGACCAGGTAGCGCCCTGCAGGGAACCACACGGGTCCCTCGCTCTTGCGCGAGCCCGTGTGCAGCCGCTCGACGACGAAGTCGCCGTCGAGGCCGCGGAACCGCTCGTCCAGCGACACGAACTCGGTGTCGACGACCTCCGTCGGGGACGACGTGGAAACCTGCATCTCGGCCAGTCCTCTCTGCGGACGGCCGGCGCCGGCAGGCCACCCGCGGGTTCGGTGAATGATGCGCGCGCCGGTGGCCCGCGCTGCCTCACTTTCCCCACCCGGACGGGTGTTGCTTCGGCACCGAGATCGTACCCCTGCGGCGTCCGTCAGCGCGCGTCAGCCC
The DNA here is from genome assembly GCF_032907665.1 of Intrasporangium sp. GTDB lineage: Bacteria > Actinomycetota > Actinomycetes > Actinomycetales > Dermatophilaceae > Intrasporangium. Next base: position 18,970 of record NZ_JAJJPG010000018.1, on the reverse strand, counting down.
CCACCGGCAGGCGACGTCCGCGGTCCGGCACGGCCTGCCTGGACGCGCGAACCGGCTGTCCACGAAATGGCGAGATGCGCGAACCTGAATGCCACGCGAACTAGCATGGGTAAAGGCCCCATGGGAAGACCCCGGCCACTGTCTAGGAACGCTGAGGACGTCGCAGAGCATGAGCACCAAACTGGTCCAGAAGCTCGATCGCGTGGTCATTCGTTTCGCCGGGGACTCCGGCGACGGCATGCAGTTGACCGGCGACCGATTCACCTCGCAGACAGCGTTGCTCGGCAACGACCTGTCCACGCTTCCGAACTTCCCCGCAGAGATCCGGGCGCCCCAGGGGACGCTGCCCGGCGTGTCGAGCTTCCAGCTCCACTTCGCCGACCACCACGTCCTCACGCCGGGTGACCGGCCGGACGTCCTCGTGGCGATGAACCCGGCAGCGCTCAAGGCCAACCTGCGGGACCTGCCCCGGGGCGCCACGATCATCGCCAACACCGACGAGTTCACGAAGCGCAACCTCACCAAGGTGGGCTACACGACGAACCCGCTCGAGGACGGCTCGCTCGAGAGCTACCACGTCCACGCCGTCGGCCTGACGTCGATCACGGTGGAGGCGCTCGCGTCCTTCACGGACCTGACCCGCAAGGAGAAGGAGCGGGCGAAGAACATGTTCGCGCTCGGCCTGCTCTCCTGGCTCTACACCCGGCCGATGGAGGGCACCGAGGCCTTCCTCAAGGCGAAGTTCGCGATCCGCCCGGACATCCTCGAGGCCAACCTCGCCGCCCTCCACGCGGGGTTCCACTACGGCGAGACCACCGAGGACTTCGCAGTGTCCTACGAGGTGGCGCCGGCGCCGATGGAGTCGGGCTCCTACCGCAACGTCACCGGCAACGTCGCGCTGTCGCTGGGGCTGGTCGCCGCGGCACACCGTGCGGACCTGCCCCTGTTCCTCGGGTCGTATCCCATCACCCCGGCCTCCGACATCCTGCACACGCTGGCGGGCCTCAAGCGCTACGGCGTCGCGACCATGCAGGCCGAGGACGAGATCGCGGGCGTCGGCGCCGCCCTGGGCGCGTCGTTCGGCGGAGCGCTCGGCGTCACGACGACATCCGGCCCGGGGCTCGCGCTCAAGGCCGAGACCATCGGTCTCGCGGTGTCGCTCGAGCTGCCCCTCGTCGTCTGCGACATCCAGCGCGGCGGCCCCTCGACGGGGCTGCCGACGAAGACCGAGCAGGCGGACCTGCTGCAGGCCCTCTTCGGCCGCAACGGCGAGTCCCCGGTCGCGGTCGTCGCGCCGGCGACGCCGGCCGACTGCTTCGACATGGCCGTCGAGGCCGTGCGCATCGCGACGGCCTACCGCACGCCCGTCATCATCCTGTCCGACGGCTACCTCGCCAACGGGTCCGAGCCGTGGCGCCTGCCGAGGACGAGCGAGCTGCCCGACCTCACTGTCGAGTTCCCCACCGAGCCCAACGACGTCACCGCGGACGGCGAGCCGGTCTTCCACCCCTACAAGCGCGACCCGCAGACGCTGGCCCGGCCCTGGGCGATCCCGGGAACCCCGGGCCTCGAGCACCGCATCGGCGGCATCGAGAAGGCCGACGTCACGGGCAACATCTCCTACGACCCCGACAACCACGACCGGATGGTCCGGCTCCGCCAGGCCAAGATCGACGGCATCGCCGACACGATCCCGCCGCTCGCCGTGGATGACCCGACCGGGGACGCCGAGATCCTCGTCCTCGGCTGGGGGTCGACGTTCGGCCCGGTCGCCGCGGGCGTGCGGCTGGCGCGGGCCATGGGCGCCCCCGTGGCGCAGGCCCACCTGCGCCACCTCAACCCGTTCCCGGTCAACACCGGCGAGGTGCTCCGCCGCTACCGCCGCGTCATCGTGCCCGAGATGAACCTCGGGCAGCTGGCGATGCTGCTGCGCGCCAAGTACCTCGTCGACGTCCAGTCACACACGGCAGTGCGGGGACTGCCCTTCCAGGCGAGCGAGATCGCCGACGTCATCAACGATGCGTGGCAGGCGTCGAGTCCCCTGCCCGAGAGCATGAAGGAGATGGCCAAGTGACCACCACACACAGGGGCTCCGCCCCCGTGGACCCCCGAAGCGGCTACGCCGCGGTGCCACTCCTCGGGGAGGGCGAGGCCCTGTCGAAGAAGGACTTCACCTCGGACCAGGAGGTCCGCTGGTGCCCCGGCTGCGGCGACTACGCGATCCTCGCCGCGGTCCAGGGCTTCCTGCCGGAGCTCGGTCTCAAGCGGGAGAACATCGTCTTCGTCTCCGGCATCGGCTGTTCCTCGCGGTTCCCCTACTACCTCGACACCTATGGGATGCACTCGATCCACGGCCGCGCCCCCGCCATCGCGACCGGGATCGCGGCCAGCCGCGAGGACCTGTCGGTGTGGGTGGTGACGGGCGACGGCGACGCCCTCTCCATCGGCGGCAACCACCTCATCCACGCCCTGCGTCGCAACGTCAACCTCAAGATCCTGCTCTTCAACAACGAGATCTACGGCCTCACCAAGGGCCAGTACTCCCCCACGTCCCGGGTCGGGCAGGTGACCAAGTCCACCCCGCTCGGCTCCCTCGACACCCCGTTCAACCCGGTGTCCCTCGCCCTCGGTGCGGAGGCGAGCTTCGTCGCGCGGACGCTGGACTCCGACCGGCAGCACCTCACGGCGGTCCTTCGTGCGGCGGCCGAGCACCGCGGGTCGGCCTTCGTCGAGATCTACCAGAACTGCCCGATCTTCAACGACGGCGTCTTCGACGTCCTCAAGGACCGCACCGAGGCGCAGGCGCGCATCCTCCACCTCCGGCACGGCGAGGAGGTCACGGCGGGCGACGGTGACGACGAGCGGGTCGTCGTGCACGACAACCGGGGCGGCCTGAGCGTCGTGCCCCGTGCCGACGCCGACCCCACCCGCATCGTGGTGCACGACGAGGCTGCCGCGGACCCGTCGGGCGCGTTCGCCCTGTCCCGGCTGGACTCGCCCGAGCTGTCGGCCGTCCCCCTCGGTGTCTTCCGCAAGGTCTCCCGTCCCACCTACGACGACCAGCTCCGCGAGCAGATCGCCTCGGCGCGCACCGGAGAGGTCACCGACGCGGACATCGACGCCCTGCTGGCCGGCAAGGACACCTGGCAGGTCGCCGAAACGACGGGGGCGTGACCGACGAACGACCCGCGTTGAGCACTCGTCCGGAGGCGGGTGCCAGCGAGCCGGCCCCGGTCCCGAGGGGTCGCACCGTCCACAGCCCGCCACTCGGGGAGGTCGCTCGGGGCACCGTCCTCGGCTTTGCGGCATACGGCATCTGGGGGCTCTTCCCGCTCTACTTCGACGCCCTCAAGCCCGCGAGTGCGTGGGAGATCCTCGCCCACCGCATCCTCTGGACGCTCCTCTTCTGCCTGGTGCTGCTCGCGGTCCAGCGCGACGTCGCCTGGGTGCTGCCGATCCTGCGTCGCAGGCGACTTGTCGCGGGCATCACCGTCGCCGCGGTCCTCATCGCCGTCAACTGGGTCGTCTACGTGGCCGCGGTGACGTCCGGCAACACGAGTGAGGCGGCCCTCGGCTACTTCCTCAACCCCCTCGTCACCGTTGCGCTCGGTGTCGTCGTCCTCGGTGAGCGACTCCGGGTGCTCCAGTGGATCGCGGTCGCGATCGGCCTCGTCGCCGGCGTCTACCTGGCCGTGGCGAGTGGCCGGGTGCCGGTCGTCGCGCTCACGCTGGCGTTCTCCTTCGCGCTCTACAGCCTGACGAAGAAGAAGGTGGGCGCGAGCCTCCCGGCGCTGCACGGGCTCACCCTCGAGACGGTGGTCCTCGCCCCGGCCGCCGCGGTGATGCTCGTCGTCATCGCCGGCGGGAGCGGGCTCGCCTTCGGCGACCACGGCCCGGTCCACACGTGGCTGCTCGTCGGGTCGGGGGTCGCGACGGCCGTGCCCCTGCTCTTCTTCGCAGGGGCGGCCCGTCGGATCCCGCTCGTGAGCATCGGGCTCATCCAGTTCATCACCCCGGTCATGCAGCTGCTCGTGGCCGTGCTCCTCCTCGGCGAGGTCATGTCCCCGCAGCGGTGGATCGGCTTCGGCATCGTCTGGGTGGCCCTCGTCGTCCTCACCGTCGACTCGTTGCTGGCCCTGCGCCGCGCTCGTCGGGTCGCCGCGCTCGCGGCCGGGGCGGCTGCTGCCGCAGCCGCCGGGCTCGACGACGAGGAGTGCGCGATCCCCACCGACGACTACCCCCGCTGACCCCGCAACACCCCCGCTGACCCCGCAACACGCCCGGTGGTTCGCACTGCACCCGTGGTATTTCCGGTGTGCGTTGGGCACTGCCGGGCGTGTTGCGGGGGCTGCCTGCGGAGGAGCGGATCCCGCAAATGGCTTGCGGGGGCGTGACACAGTGGGACCGTGGCCAGCATCGAGCTGGGGACTCGGCCTGGACGGCTCGTCATCGCCGCGGCGGTGCTCGGGTCGGGCATGGCGCTGCTCGACGGCACCGTGGTCAACGTCGCACTGGTGCGGATCGGCGACGAGCTCGACGCGAGCCTGGCCGACCTCCAGTGGATCACCAACGGCTACCTGCTCGCCCTCGCCTCGCTCATCCTGCTCGGCGGTTCGCTCGGTGACCGCTTCGGCCGCCGGCGCATCTTCGTCACGGGCGTCATCTGGTTCGCCGTCGCCTCACTCGCCTGCGGCATCGCCCAGACCTCGGAGCAGCTCATCGCCGCGCGGGTCCTCCAAGGCGTCGGGGGCGCCCTGCTGACGCCGGGCAGCCTGTCGATCATCCAGTCGGTCTTCCGTTCCGAGGACCGGGCCAAGGCCATCGGGGCGTGGTCGGGGCTGGGCGGCATCTCCGCGGCGATCGGACCCTTCGTCGGCGGCTGGCTCGTCGAGTACGCCTCCTGGCGCTGGGCGTTCCTGCTCAACCTGCCCCTGGCTGCGGTGACCGTCTGGATCGCCCTCACGGCCGTGCCCGAGACCCTCGACGAGTCGGCGCCGCGCGAGTTCGACATCGTCGGGGCGATCCTCGCCACCGCATCCCTGGCGGTCCTGACCTACGCGCTCATCCAGCTCGAGGCCCTCGGCGCAGGCCGGGCGCTCGCGCTCGTCGGCGCCTCACTCGCCGCCGGTGTCGGCTTCGCGGCCGTCGAGCTGCGCAGCGCCCACCCGATGGTCCAACCCTCCCTCTTCCGCTCCCGCCAGTTCACCGCGGCCAACCTCATGACGATGCTCGTCTATGCGGCCCTCGGCGCGGTGTTCTTCTTCCTCACGCTCCAGCTGCAGACCGTGCTCGGCTACGGACCCCTGCTGGCCGGCCTCGCGTCCCTGCCGGTCACCGTGCTCATGCTCTTCCTCGCGGCCAAGGGTGGCGAGGTGGGCGCCCGCATCGGACCGCGGCTGCCGATGACGGTCGGGCCGATCGTGTGCGCGGCCGGCGCAGCCTTGCTCACCGGCGTCGGGGCAGGCGACGCCTACTGGAGCGCGATCTTCCCCGGCATCTCGATCTTCGGCCTCGGGCTCTGCATCCTCGTCGCTCCCCTGACCGCAACGGTGCTCGCAGCGGCGCCGGACCGGTGGGCGGGCATCGCGAGCGGGGTCAACAACGCCGTCGCGCGGGCCGGCAGCCTGCTCGCCGTGGCCGCCCTGCCCGCGGTCGTCGGTCTCAGCGGGGCGGACTACCAGAGCCCGGTGGCCTTCGACGCCGGCTACGGCCGGGCCATGTGGATCTGCACCGTCCTGCTCGCCGGTGGCGGCGTCGTCTCGTGGCTGCTCATCCGCAACCCGGAGCCCGCCGCCCTCCCGCCGTCCTCGGTGCCCGGCGCGCTCCAGCCGTCCGCGGAGGCCACCAGCCGCACGGAGCGAGCCCAGCGGCATACGGCACCGGCCGGGTGGTCCTGCGCCGGCTCGGAGGGGGGCCCCGGCACGGCCGTTGGTTCCCCCACGTCTGCGGCGACACCCGACGTGCTGCCGACACCGGACCACTGACCTGGCCAGATAGCCTGCCTCCGTGGCCACCAGTGTGTACCTCGCCTCCTCGGAGGGACTGTCCGGCAAGTCCGCCGTCGCTCTCGGCATCCTCGACCAGCTGAGCCGACGCGTCGAGCGCGTCGGCGTCTTCCGGCCCATCGTGCGCACGCAGAGCGCCGCGAGTGTCGAGAACGACCACGTTCTCGACCTGCTGCTGTCCCGGCTCGACACCGGGCTGACGGCGCAGGCAGCGTCCGGAGTCGGCTACGAGGACGTCCACAGCGACCCCGACGGGGCGTTGGCGACCATCGTCGACCGCTTCCACACCGTGGCGGAGCACTACGACGCGATGCTCGTCATCGGCTCCGACTACACCGACGTCACCTCCCCGACCGAGTTCTCCTACAACGCGAGGATCGCCGCCAACCTCGACGCACCGATGGTCCTCGTCATCTCGAGCAAGGGCCGCACCCCGGAGGAGGTGACCGTCGCCGCCGAGATCGCCGCGGACGAGGCCAGGGCCAACCATGCGCGGGTGCTTGCCGTCGTGTCCAACCGGGCCGTCCCCGACGCCGTGCCGGCCACCCGCGCGGCGCTCGAGGCAGCGCTCGGCGACACAGCGGCATACGTCATCCCCAGCGCTCCCGTCCTCGAGTCGCCGACCGTGCGCGACCTCATGACGGCGGTGCATGGAACCCAGTTGCACGGTGACGCCGACCTGCTCGACCGCGAGTCCGTCGGCCTGGTCGTCGCGGCGATGACGCTCCCCAACGTCCTGGACCGGCTCTTCGAGGGCTGCGTCGTCATCGCTCCAGCCGACCGTGGTGACGTGCTGCTCGGGCTGCTGCTGGCCTACCGCTCCGAGACGCTGCCGACGCCGTCGGGCATCGTCCTCAACGGCGGGTTCGATCTTCCGGCCCCGATCGCGACGCTCGTCGACGGCCTCGACGTCCACGTGCCGGTGATCAGCTGCGCCGCGGGCACGATGGAGACCGCCGCGACCCTCTCCGCCGTCGTGCCGAGGCTGACCCGGTCCGCCTCGCGGAAGATCGAGACCGCCCTCAGCCTCTTCGACGAGCACGTCGAGGGGGCGGACCTGCTCGACCGGCTCAAGGTCTCTCCGAGCCAGGTCGTCACGCCCCTGATGTTCGAGCACCAGCTGCTCGACCGGGCCCGCGCCGCCGACAAGCACATCGTCCTGCCGGAGGGCGAGGAGGACCGGATCCTCCGGGCGGCCGACCAGCTCCTGCGCCGCCGCGTCGTGCGCCTCACGCTCCTCGGCGACCCCACGGCGATCCGCAGGCGGGCCGGGCAGCTGGGCCTCGACATCGAGGCGGCCGCGATCATCGACCCGCACGACGAGCCGCTCCGCGCGCGGTTCGCCGGGGAGTACGCCGCGCTGCGCGCGCACAAGGGAATCACGCTCGAGCAGGCCCGCGACATCGTCGTCGACCCGAGCTACTTCGGCACGATGATGGTGCTCGACGGGCTCGCCGACGGCATGGTGTCGGGCGCGATCCACACGACCGCACACACGATCCGTCCAGCCCTCGAGGTCGTCAAGACCACGCCCGACGTCGACACCGTCTCGTCGGTCTTCCTCATGTCGCTCGCCGACCGGGTCCTCGTCTACGGCGACTGTGCCGTCATCCCCGACCCCACGGCCGAGCAGCTCGCCGACATCGCCATCTCGTCGGCGGCGACGGCGAAGCAGTTCGGCATCGAGCCCCGCGTCGCCATGCTGTCGTACTCCACGGGCGGGTCGGGCACCGGCGCCGACGTCGACAAGGTGCGCACCGCGACCGAGCTCGTCCGGTCCCGCGCGCCGCACCTGTCGGTCGAGGGACCGATCCAGTACGACGCGGCCGTCGACGCCGCGGTGGCCGCCGCCAAGCTCAAGGACAGCCCGGTGGCCGGGCGCGCGACGGTCTTCGTCTTCCCCGACCTCAACACCGGCAACAACACGTACAAGGCCGTCCAGCGCACCTCCGGGGCGGTGGCGATCGGACCGGTCCTCCAGGGACTCAACAAGCCGGTCAACGACCTCTCCCGGGGTGCCCTCGTGCGCGACATCGTCAACACCATCGCCATCACCGCGATCCAGGCGGAGGCCCTCCGGTGAGCGGCCTTACGGGTGTCGTCCTCGTCATCAATGCCGGCTCCTCCTCGTTGAAGTACGACCTCATCGACGTCGAGTCGGGCGCGTCCCGGGCGAGCGGCATCGTCGAGCGCATCGGCGAGCAGTCCTCCCTCGCCAAGCACGCGGTCGGCGGGGAGCTCCATCGCCAGGAGGGTCCGTGTCCGGACCACGGGGCGGCCTTCGAGCTCGTCCTCGGCGCCTTCGACGCGCACGGTCCGGACCTCGCCGGGGTCGAGCTCGCCGCTGTCGGCCACCGCGTCGTCCACGGAGGTGCGCAGTTCAGCGCGCCCACCCGCATCGACGACGAGGTGGAGGCGACCATCGAGCGGCTGATCCCGCTCGCCCCCCTCCACAACCCCGCGAACCTCGAGGGCATCCGTGTCGCTCGCACCCACTTTCCCGACGTGCCGCAGGTCGCCGTCTTCGACACCGCCTTCCACCAGACCCTGCCGCCGCACGCCTACACCTACGCCATCAACCGGGTCTGGCGCGAGGAGCACCGGGTGCGTCGCTACGGCTTCCACGGGACGTCGCACGCCTACGTGTCCCGGCGCGCCGCGGAGCTCGTGGGGCGGGCCGTCACGCAGGCCAACGTCATCGTCCTGCACCTCGGCAACGGCGCCAGCGCGACGGCAGTCGCCGGCGGACGCAGCGTGGACACATCCATGGGCCTCTCTCCGCTCGAGGGCCTCGTCATGGGCACCCGACCCGGCGACCTCGACCCGTCGCTGCCGGCACACCTGGCCCGCGCCGGCATCTCCCTCGAGGAGTACGACCGCGCCCTCAACAAGGACAGCGGCCTCAAGGGCCTCACGGGGAGCAACGACGCCCGCGAGGTCGAGGAGCGCGCCGCGGCCGGCGACCCCGATGCCCGCCTCGCGATCGACGTCATGGCCCACCGCCTGCGCAAGTACATCGGGGCGTATGCCGCTGTGCTCGGTCGCGTGGACGCCGTGGCCTTCACCGCGGGCATCGGTGAGCACAGCCCCACCGTCCGCGCGGCCGCGCTCGACGGGTTGCGGGACCTCCTCGGCATCGAGCTCGACCCCGCCGCCAACGCGGCGGCGACGTCGGGCGAGCACCGGATCTCGACGCCCTCGAGTCGCGTGGCCGTGCTCGTCGTGCCGACGGCCGAGGAGCTGGAGATCGCGCGGGAGGCCGCGGAGGTCGCCAGTGCGTCCCATCCATGAGCATGATGGACGCATGAGCGACGAGCAGGACATGCCGTTCCGGACCGAGCGGGACTCGATGGGCGAGGTGCAGGTCCCGGCGGATGCGCTCTACGGCGCGCAGACGGCGCGCGCCGTGGAGAACTTCCCGGTCAGCGGGCAACCCGTCCCCGCGGGCGTGGTCCACGCGCTCGGGCGGCTCAAGGCGGCTGCGGCCGCGGTCAATGCCGAGCTCGGGGTGCTCGACGGCGAGCGAGCCCGGTCCATCGTGGCGGCGGCCCGCGAGGTGGCCGAGGGACGCCACGACGCACACTTCCCCGTCGACGTCTTCCAGACCGGCTCCGGGACGTCGACGAACATGAACGTCAACGAGGTGGTCGCACGGCTCGCCAGCACCTCCAGCGGTCTCGACGTGCATCCGAACGACCACGTCAACTACGGCCAGTCGAGCAACGACACCTTCCCGAGCGCCGTCCGCATCGCCGCGACGATCGCCGCACGTGAGGATCTCGTCCCGGCGCTGGACCACCTGGCGGCGTCGCTCGCCCGCAAGGAGGCGGAGTTCGCCGAGGTCGTCAAGGCGGGCCGGACGCACCTCATGGATGCCGTGCCGGTGACTCTCGGCCAGGAGTTCGGCGGCTACCGGCGGCAGGTCGAGCTCGGTGCGAGCCGGGTCAGGCACGCCGCGGATGCCACCGCGGAGCTCCCGCTGGGCGGGACCGCGGCGGGGACCGGCCTCAACGCAGCACCCGGCTTCGCCGAGGCGGTCATCGAGCGAGTCTCCGAGGCGACGGGGCAGCCCTTCCACGAGGCCGAGAACCACTTCGAGGCGCAGTCCGCGCAGGACGCCGTCGTCGAGCTGTCCGGCGCCCTCAAGGTGGTCGCCGTCAGCCTGACGAAGATCTGCAACGACCTGCGGTGGATGTCCTCCGGCCCGCGCACCGGCCTCGGCGAGATCCACCTGCCCGACCTCCAGCCGGGGTCGAGCATCATGCCGGGCAAGGTCAACCCGGTCATCCCCGAGGCCACCCTCATGGCGTGCGCGCAGGTCATCGGCAACGACGTGACGATCACGACGGCCGGAGCGGCCGGCAACTTCGAGCTCAACGTCATGCTCCCCGTGCTCGCCAAGAACGTCCTCGAGTCGATCGGACTGCTCGCGGCCACGAGCCGACTCCTCGCGGACCGGTGCATCGACGGGATCACCGCCGAGGTGGAGCATGCCCGGATGCTCGCGGAGAGCTCGCCGTCCATCGTCACCCCGCTCAACCGCTACATCGGCTATGAGGCGGCAGCTGCCGTGGTCAAGCGAGCGGTCAAGGAACGCAAGACGATTCGCGAGGTCGTCATCGAGGACGGGCATGTGGGCGAGGGCCGACTCACCGAGGCGCAGCTCGACGAGGCCCTCGACGTGCTCGCCATGACCCGGCCACCCGCCGACTGACCGGGGCGCTGGGAGACCCCCAGCGGCATACGGGATGCGTCGTATGCCGCTGGGCCCGGTCCCCGACGCAGGCGCCGTTATGCTCGGGGCCATGGGGCTCGACGAGGTGGACGAGTTCGCGACGTCTCTGCCCGGGTGCAGGAGGAAGGGCCATCCCGGGCGGATCGCGTGGTACGTCGACAATCGGCTCGTCGTCCGTGAGGACGCCCCGGGGACCCTGCTCGTGCGCGTCGGCTTTGCCGATCGGGAGGCCCTGCTCGCCAGTCACCCCGAGACCTTCGGCGTGCCTCCGCGCTGGGAGAAGCACATGAAGGTGCAGGCCGATCTCGACGGTGACGCCGACGCGATCAGGGACGCGATCCGCCTCGCCTGGGCAGCGCAGCGGCGGGACTGACTGCGCTCTCCTCACGCGCCGAGGACGCGCTCGAGATAGGGGTTCCCGAAGACCCGCGCGGGGTCCACGCGGTCGCGGACGGCGAGGAAGTCACCGAATCGGGGGTAGGCGGCACGGAAGAAGTCGACGTCGCGGGAATGCATCTTGCCCCAGTGGGGGCGGCCGCCGTGCTCCATCGCGATGGCCTCGAAGGCGTCGAAGTAGGCGCCCCTGGCCTGCCGGTGGTACCGGTGGACGGCGATGTAGCTGCTCTCGCGCTGGTAGGCGGTCGACAGCCACACGTCGTCAGGGGCCGCGACCCGGCACTCGACGGGGAAGGAGATGAGCTCGTCGTGCGTGTCGACCCAGGTCTTCAGCTCAGCGAGCACGTCGGCGAGCGCCGCCCGCGGGAAGGCCCACTCGGCCTCCATGAAGCGGACGTCACGGTCGGTGATGAAGACCTTGTGGGAGGCGTCGACGTACTCGCGGCCCGTGAGCGCCCGCGCCGAGACGGCGCTGATCGGCTTGGTCGTGCGCGGCACCCGCGTCGCGATCCGGTTGAGCAGCTCGTAGGCCCGGTTGCTGAGGAGCTCGTCATCGAGGTAGGACCGCCAGCGCGGGAGTGGCCGGGCAGCGGTGCCGGCGTCGACCCGGTTGTTGCGCTTGGTCAGCGCGCGGTCGGTGTGGGGGTACCAGTAGAACTCGAAGTGGTCGTTGGCCTCGATGTCGTCATCGAGTCCGTCGAGGACCGACGCGAGGGCCTCCGGCCGCTCCACCGCGTGGAGCAGGAAGGCCGGCACGACCGCGATCGTCACCTCCGTGACGACGCCGAGGGCACCGAGCCCGAGGCGAGCCGCCTCGAACAGCTCCGGCTCGCGCTCGGGTGAACAGTCGACGACGGAGCCGTCGGCGAGGACGATGCGCAGCGAGCGGACCCCACCCGTGAGACCGGTGAGGCGCAGCCCGGTGCCATGCGTCCCGGTGCCAAGGGCTCCTGCGATCGACTGGCGGTCGACGTCGCCGAGGTTGGGCAGGGCCAGGCCGAGCTGGGCGAGCTCTGCGTTGAGCACGTGCAGAGGCGTACCGGCCCGGACCGTCGCCTCGCCGCGCGTTGCGTCGAGCGTCGTGACACCGGTCAGCGCTCCCATCCGCAGCTGGAGGCCATCCGTGACGGCAACGCCGGTGAAGGAGTGACCGGCCCCGATCGCCTTGACCCGCAGACCTCGATCCCTGGCCTTGACGACCTCCTCGGCGACCTCCTCCTCCGACCGGGGGGTGGCGATCCGGGCAAGCCGGGTCGTCTCCGTCCCGGCCCAGTTGGACCACTCGATGCTGCGGATGACCTCGCGCTGCGACTCAGCCAAAGCACTGCCCTTCCCCACGGTAGGTCGCGGCCTGCCCGACGACCTCGGCTCCGTCGACGAGCACCAGATCGGTGAATCGCTCCGCGAGCTCACCCGCCTTGGCGTGGCGGAACCAGATCCGGTCGCCCAGGCCGACGCGGGCCGCGGCCGCGCCTCTCAGCGGGGTCTGCACCTCGCCGGTCCCCTCTGCTCGGAGGAGGCGCAGGCCGTGCTCCGCAAGAGGCTGGGGCACGCGCGACCAGCCGGGCGGGCCGGACGCGATGTAGCCCCCGGAGTAGACCGTGACGATGTCGTCGGCCGGGCGGCGCACGACGGGACAGGCGAAGAAGGCGGCCGGCTCGAGCGCGAGGCCGTCGTAGCTGTCGAAGAGCGTCGGGGCGTAGAGTCCGGAGCCCGCTGCCAGCTCGGTGAGCGCGGGATCGATCCCGGTGACGTGGAGGCTTCCCGTGCCGCCGCCGTTGACGAAGTCGAGGTCGGCCAGCTGCTGGACGGCCGCGACGACGGTCCCGCGTCGCGCGCGCAGCTGCGCGTCTGACCTGGCCTTGACCTGCCGGACGGCCGGCGACGAGTCGGGCAGACCCGCGATCTGTGCGTCGTAGAACATCAACCCGGCGACGACGAGCCCATGCTCCTGGGCGCGCCGGACCACGGACTCGACCTCGGCGACCTCCCGCAGTGGGGAGCGCCGCACGCCGAGGTGGGTGGGCCCGAGCCGGAGCGAGGCATCGACGTCCACGGCGACGCGCAGTCCCCGGTGGCCGGGAACCTCGCGGGCGATGAGGTCCACGAGCTCGACGTCGTCGACCATGACGCAGACGGCGGACCGCAGTGCCGGGTCGGCCGCGAGCTCGGTGAGTGCTGCGACGTCGACGCTCGGGTAGGCGACCATGAGGTTCGTCAACCCCGCACGCGCCCACCAGAGGGCCTCCCGCACGGAGTAGCACATGAGGCCATCGAACCCGTCGCGGTCGAGGGCGCGCTCGATGAGCGGGCGGCTGCGCAGCGACTTCGTCGCAATCCGGATGGGCTTGCCGTGGGCTCGCGCGACCAGGGCTTCGGCGTTGCGGTCGAAGGCGCGCAGGTCGACGACGGCGAGGGGTGCCGGGAGACCGGCGGTGGCCTGCGACAGTCGCTGGGCCACCGGGGCATGCTGGCGGCGTCGGCTCATGTCCGCACCCTACCGAGCATGCTCGCGACTCCTCCCGCGTCGCTCCGCCGCGACCGTGCGTGGCACCGGCCTGGTCGTCAGCCCACCCGCTCGACGACGGACAGGGCAAGCGCCTGGAGGGCGGACTTGGCAGGCGTGTCCGGGAGCGGGTCGAGGAGAGCCTGCGCCTCGCGGGCGACACCGAAGGTCTCGGTCCGGGCTGCCTCGAGGGCCGGGTGGACCCGCAGCAGCGCCAACGCCTCCGCGAGTCGCTCGTCGTCGGACAGGTCCGAGCTGAGCAGCTCGAGCAAACGGGCGTCAGCCGCGTCGGTCGACGCCTTGGCCCGCAGCACGGCCAACGTGTCGACGCCCTCGCGGAGGTCGGTGCCGGGGGTCTTGCCGCTCGCGTCCGAGTCCGAGGCGATGTCGATGAGGTCGTCGGCGAGCTGGAAGGCCATGCCGACCTTCTCGCCGTAGGCACGCATCGTCTCGACGATCTCCGGCGATCCGCCGCTGAACATCGCGCCGTAGCGGCAGGCCGTCGCGGTGAGGGAGCCCGTCTTGTCGCGCAGGACGCCGAGGTAGTACTCGACCGGGTCGACGTCGGGCGGGCACGGCCGGTCGTCGCGGATCTGGCCGGAGCAGAGCCGCACGAAGGTCTGCGCCTGGATGAGCACGGCTTCGGCGCCGAGCGAGGCGATGAGCTCTGAGGCCTTGCCGAAGAGGAGGTCGCCCACGAGGATCGCCGTCGAGTTGTCGTAGGTGGCGTTGGCCGATGGGACACCCCGCCGCACCTGCGCCTCGTCCATGACGTCGTCGTGGTACAGCGAGGCGAGATGGGTCAGCTCGACACCGGCCGCGGCGCGGACGACGTCATCGCTGATGCCCTCACCGAGCTCAGCGGCGAGGAAGGTCAGCAACGGCCGGAACCGCTTGCCGCCGGCCTGGGCCAGGTGCGCCGAGGCGGCCGCGATGAACGGGTCCTCGTGGTCGACGACCTCCCGCAGGAGCACGTCGAGGCGGGCGAGCCCATCCTGGAGACGTGCCTGCAGCTCCGGGGTGGCCCCCGGGATGGTGAGCACGGGCGGCGTGGCGTGGGTCGTCATGGACTTCCTGTGGTCGGGACCGAGGCCTCGGTCGTCAGCGGACGAACTGGGAGGCCCGGTCGGCGAGGTCGAGCAGGGCCGACGGCAGGACCCCGAGGGCGAGCGTGACCATCGTCCCGACCGCGATGGAGAAGGTCGTCCCGACGGACGGGGTGACCACTGTGACGGTGTCGGCGCCGCTTGGCGGCTCACTGAAGAACATGAGGACGATGACCCTCGCGTAGACGAAGACGGTGATCGCAGAGCAGACCACGCCGACGACGGCAAGCACCGTGCCCGTCGCGCCACCGGTCCCGATCGCGGCCGAGAACACCGCGAACTTCGAGACGAAGCCCGAGGTGAGCGGGATGCCTGCGAAGGCGAGCATGAGGAACGCGAACGCGCCCGCGACGACCGGGTGCCGCTTGCCCAGGCCCGCCCACTGCGACAGGTGGGTCGCCTCCGTGCCGTTCTGACGGACCAGGTTGACGATCGCGAACGCGGCGATCGTGGCGAAGCCGTAGGCGACGAGGTAGAAGAGCACCGCGCTGACCGCCTTGCGGTCGAACGCCAGGACGCCGACGAGGATGAAGCCCGCGTGGGCGATGGACGAGTAGGCGAGCAGTCGCTTCATGTCGGTCTGCGTCACGGACAGGACGGCGCCGACGACCATCGTGAGCAGCGCGACGATGACGACGGCATTGGTCCACTCCCAGCGGGCCGTGTCGAGACCGACGTAGGCCAGCCGCAGGATGGCGCCGAAAGCCGCCGCCTTGGTGGCCGCCGCCATGAACCCGGTGACCGGCGTCGGCGCGCCCTGGTAGACGTCGGGGGTCCAGGCGTGGAACGGGACGGCACCGACCTTGAAGAGCAGGCCGACGAAGACGAGGAAGGCGCCCGGGACGAGCAGCCCGTTCATCGCGAGCGGTCCGGAGGAGATGGCAGCGCTGAGGTCGGCGAAGTAGACCGAGCCCGCGTAGCCGTACAGCAGGGCCGTGCCGAAGAGGAAGAACGCCGAGCTGAAGGCCCCGAGCAGGAAGTACTTCAGTGAGGCCTCCTGCGAGAGCAGGCGTCGCCGGCGCGCGAGCCCCGTGAGGACGTAGAGCGGCAGCGAGAGGACCTCGAGCGCGACGAACATGCCGATGAGGTCGTTGACGGTGGGGAAGAGCATCATCCCGGCGACCGCGAACATCGTCAGCGGGAAGACCTCGGACGTCAACGCCCCGGCGCGGGTGGCGGCTGCCTCGACGGACGAGCCCGGGGTGGAGGCGCCGCTCGGTGTGAACGCGTCGGGTCCGACCCCACCGAGGCGCTCGGCCATGGTGAGGATGCCGAGCACACCAAAGAGCAGGAGGGTCCCCTGCATGAACAGGGCCGGCCCGTCGATCACCAGGGAGAAGAGCTTTTGCTCTGTCTCGCCGCCGCTCACGCCCATCGTGTAGCCCTGGTGGTCCACCGCCACGATGACCGCGGCGAACGCCGCGAGCAGACCTACCACGGCCAGCGTCGACTGGACCACGTGCCGCCGCTCACGGGGTGCGAAGGCCTCGATGACGACGCCGATCACCGCCACGCCGAAGACGATGAGGAACGGCAGGATGGCGAGGTAGTCGATCTGGGCCGGCTCGAAGGCCGCGGGCAGCCCGGCGGGTAGAGCGGTCGGCACCATGAGTGCAGCGACGGCGGTCACTTCGAGCTCCCTTCAGCCGCGGCATCCGCCGCGGGTGGTGACGTGTCGGCGGTCGAGACGTGCGACAGCGACGTGTCGACGGCAGGGTTGATGACGTCGAGGGCCAGGTTGGGGAAGAAGCCGAGCACGAGGAACGCGGCGATGAGGGGTGCAGCCACGACCTTCTCGCGCAGCGACAGGTCAGGGATGATCGTGCCTCCCGAGGACGTGCGCCACCGGTCGTCGACGGCCGCCGCGTCGAGGGCGAGGGCCTCCGGCTTCGGTCCCGTCATGACCCGCTTGTACATGAGCAGCATGTAGAGCGCCGCGAGGATGATGCCGGCGGTGGCCAGGACTGCCGCCACCGGCTGCGTCGGGTAGGTGCCCACGTAGACGAGGAACTCCGACACGAAGCTCGCGAGGCCCGGCAGCGCAAGACCGGAGAGGCTCGCGACGAGGAAGATGCCGGCGAGCCCGGGAGTGACCCGCTGCCACCCGCCGTAGTCCGGGATCCGTTTGCTGCCCCGGCGGTGGATGAGCATCGCGGCGAAGAGGAAGAGAGCCGCCGTGGAGAACCCGTGGTTGACCATGTAGAGCGACGAACCGGCCCCTCCGACGTTGGTGAAGGCGAAGATCCCGAGCACGATGAAGCCGAAGTGGCTCACCGACGTGTAGGAGATGAGGCGCATCATGTCGGTCTGGCCGATGGCGAGCAGGGCCCCGTAGAGGACGGAGACCACCGCCAGCGCGACGACGACGGGCGTGGCCCATTCGCTCGCGTTCGGGAACAGCTGAAGGCAGAAGCGGATCATGCCGAACGTGCCGACCTTGTCGAGCACGCCGACGAGCAGCGTCGCCGTCGCCGGGGTCGACTCCGTGGCGGCGTCCGGCAGCCACGTGTGGAACGGCACCATCGGGGCCTTGACGGCGAAGGCGAGGAAGAACCCCACGAAGAGGAGCCGCTCGGTCGTCGGGTCGAGCTCGAGTCCGGTCAGCTGTGACACGAGGAAACCGTCGGCGCCGCCCGGTCCCTGCAAGTACACCGCGATGACGGCGACGAGCATGACGAGGCCACCCGCGAGCGAGAAGAGGAGGAACTTCATCGCGGCGTACTGCCGTCGCGGTCCGCCGAAGCGGCCGATGAGGAAGTACACCGGGATGAGCATCGCCTCGAAGAAGACGTAGAAGAGGAAGATGTCGGTGGCCGCGAAGACGCCGACCATGAAGGTCTCGAGCGAGAGGAGCAGCGCGAAGTAGCCCTTGACCTTCTTCGCACTTCCCGGCTCCGCGACCTCCGGGACGTCGTGCCAGGCGGCGAGGAGGCAGACCGGGGTGAGGACCAGCGCCATGAGGATGAGCACGAGCGCGATGCCGTCGACACCGAGCGAGTAGCTCACGCCGAGCTGCGGGATCCACTCGGCGTACTCGCCGAGCTGGAACTGTGCCGTGGCATCCGGGTCGTACTGCAGCGCCGCCACGATGCCGAGGACGAGAGTGACGAGCGAGGTCCCGAGCGCGATGCGCTTGGCGTTCTCCACGCTGCCCGGCGCGAACGCCACGACG
This sequence comes from Intrasporangium sp., assembly GCF_032907665.1. Classification (GTDB taxonomy): domain Bacteria; phylum Actinomycetota; class Actinomycetes; order Actinomycetales; family Dermatophilaceae; genus Intrasporangium. Next base: position 1,050 of record NZ_JAJJPG010000018.1, on the reverse strand, counting down.
AGCGACCCGACCAACGGCAAGGCGGCGAGGATCGTCAGCCACGGGATGGTGGACATCGTGGTGGTCGTTTCGTTCATCAGGAGATCACCCACAGTGCACCGAGGATGGCGACGACACCGGCGAGCATCGTCAGGGCATAGGAGCGCGCGAAGCCGTTCTGCAGCCTGCGCAGGCGGGACGACGTGCCGCCGACGAGGGCCGCGAAGCCCCCCACCCCACCGTCGACACCGCGGCTGTCGAGGAAGACGAGCGAGCGGGTCAGGTGGATACCGGGTCGCATGAGGAGGGCCTCGTTGACCTGGTCCTGGTAGAGGTCGTTGCGCGCAGCCTGCGTGAGCAGCGACCCGGCTGGTGCCACCACGGGCACGTCGTCGCGCCAGTAGCGCATCCACGCGAGCGCGACGCCACCGGCGACGAGGAGCAGGGTCAGGGCCATGATCACGGGCACGGCGAGGACCGGGTGCTCCTCGCCGTGGGCGCCGGTCACCGGCTCGAGCCAGGAGGTGAACATGCCGGTCGGGCCGATGATGAGACCGAGGAAGGCGGACCCCACGGCGAGCACCATCATCGGCACCGTCATGAGCCTGCCCGACTCGTGCGGGTGGACGTCTTCCGTCCAGCGCTTCTTGCCGTGGAAGGTCATGAAGAACAACCGCGACATGTAGAAGGCCGTGATGCCTGCACCGATGAGCGCCGCGCCACCGAAGACCCACGGGCGCCAGCCCTCGCCGATGAACGCGGCCTCGATGACCTTGTCCTTCGACCAGAAGCCGGAGAACGGCGGCACACCGATGATGGCGAGCCAGCCGAGCGCGAAGGTGGCCCACGTGACCTTCATGACCCCCGACAGCCCGCCGAAGCGTCGCATGTCGACCTGGTCGTTCATGCCGTGCATGACCGAGCCCGCCCCGAGGAACATCCCGGCCTTGAAGAAACCGTGGGTGAGCAGGTGGAAGATCGCGAACGCGTAACCGACCGGTCCGAGCCCGGCGGCCAGCATCATGTAGCCGATCTGGGACATCGTCGAGGCGGCGAGGGCCTTCTTGATGT
>NZ_JAJJPG010000017.1:35157-39817 GCF_032907665.1 Intrasporangium sp. | reverse complement strand
CGCAGCCCCCAGCCCGGCTGGAGCACGGGGGCCGGCTCAGCGGCATACGACCTGCGTAGGCCTCAGGCCCGCTGGGCCGGCGCCCGCTCGAGCAGCTGCTCGAGAGCGGTCGCCCCGGCTGCCGCTCCCCCTGCAGCGCGGTAGCCGGCGGCGACCCGCTCCGCGCCCGCCTTGCTCGCCGTCGTCTCGCGGACCTTGTCCCGCAGTGCAGTCGGGGTGAGCTTCTTGGTCGCGAGACGGGTGCCGGCCCCGGCGTGCACGACCCGGGCGGCGACCTCGTGCTGGTCGCGACCGAAGGGGACGACACAGACGGGAACACCGCGGGAGAGGGCCTTCTGGGTCGCGCCCATGCCGCCGTGGGTCACCGCGGCAATGGCCCGGTCGAGGACCGGTCCGTGCGGCACGAAGTCGACGACGCGCACGTTCGACGGCAGCGGGCCGAGGTCGCTGACCCCCGCAGGCATCGTCGCGACGACCGTGTAGGGCTCGCCCGCCAGGCCCTCCGCGGCAGCCCGCACCAGCGTCTCGTCCGCCTGGTACTCGGAGGACGTCGTGACGAGCACCAGGGGTCCGTCGATCTCGTCGAGCCAGGCCGGCGCTTCCGTCGGCGGCTCCCAGGCGAGGGCGCCGATCATCGTGATCCGGTCGCCCCAGTCCGGGTGCGGGTACTCGAACGGCTCCGCGGTCGTGACGAGCATGAGCGGCGCCTGACGGTAGAACTCGTCGGCGGTTCGGATCGGGGGCAGACCCCGCTCGTCGCGCAGGGCGTTGACGCGTGGGCGCAGGACCCGCTCGGCCGCGCCGACGACGAGCGGGCGGGCGATCCCGTCACGCACCCGGCCGAGCGGCCCGGCCATCGGCGCGAGACCCGGGCCGAAGGGCGGCGTGCCCTTGGAGGAGATCGGCGGCGTGTAGGGGCTGAAGGTCGCCCACGGCCCGCCCCAGGCCTGAGCCGTGAGCTGGGCACCCCAGGAGTTCGTGTCGACGACGACGAGATCGGGCTGCACGTCGGCGATCGCCCGCTCGAGGTCGGGCCCGTCCAGACGACCCCGCTCGCTGAAGGTGCGCACGGCGAGCTTGAGGCCCTGGACCGGGTTCGTGGCCTCCCAGTCGGGGTGGACGATCTCCCCGATGGCGGGGTCGATCGCCTCGGCGGACAGGCCCGCCTCCCGGACGGCGTCGACGCGGTTGCCCAGCGTCCGGACGTGGACGTCGTGGCCCCGGGACCGCAGCTCGAGGAGCAGCGGCATCATCGGGAAGAGGTGCCCGATGGCAGGCGAGGTGTAGGCGAGGATCGTGGACATGGGGTGAAGCCTTTCCCTGTGTCAGCGGCCGTCGGTCGCTGTGGTGGTGGAGGTCAGTGGTTCGAGCAGCTCGCGCAGGGCGATGGTGACCTGGCGGCGGCTGAGGCCGGCGTCCTGGCGGAGGAGCTTCCACGTGTAGACGTCGCACACGGCGACGAGCTGGGCGAGGCGCCGGTCCCGCCCGACGCCGGTGAGCCCGTCGAGCACGGGCGCGAAGACGCGAGCGCACCAGTCCCGGTGGTAGGTGCGGCCGGCACTGGTGATGGCGGCGATCTCGGGAGAGCTCTCCTCCTCGGCGAGGAGGCGCAGGGCGATGTCGCCGGCCATCTCGTAGTGGTCGACGAGGTTGGCGACGATCGCGGGCAGGTCCCCGACGGGTGCCGCGTCGCGATGGGCTGCGACGAGGCCGGCGCTCCGCTGGGCCGCCGCCGCGAAGAGGCCGTCCTTGTCCCCGAACCGGCGCAGGACCGTCTGGACCGTGACTCCGGCCCGCTCGGCCACCGCCCCGAGGGTCAGCTGGGCGAACGGCACCTCGACGAACAGCTCTGCCACCGCGTCGAGGATCCGCTCGCCTGTCGCCGCCGCAGTCCGCGCTCGGTCGCGCATGACGTAGGGGCGAGTGGCATCCGCCTCGAGTTTCATGTTAATGACGTTAACCCCAAACTCTGGGGGACGCCATCGATTTGTCGCTGCGGGTCCGGCTTCCTGGAGACGCCGTCAGCGCAAACCGGCATAGAACGGGGCGAGGCGCTCCCGGTATCCGCGCCACAGCTGACGGGCCACCGTCACCGAGTCGACGAGCGGGTGCGACGCGAGCGCCCGCACAGCGAGGGAGGCAGACCCTTCCCGGCACGCGCGGATGACGAGCTCGTCGACGGCCTTGACCTGCTGCACGAGCCCGAGCTCACGTCCCCGCAGGGGGCTGACCGGAAGCGTCGCGGGTCCGGCGGCGGTCACGAGGCAGGGGACCTCGACGACGGCCTCGTCGGGCAGCCCGGGGATGACCCCGCGGTTGCGCACGTTGAGGATGAGCGTGGCCGGCTCGTCTCGTGCGATCGCCCCCATGAGAGCGAGCGCCACCCCTTCGTAGCCGCCACCCTCGACGTCCTCGGCGGTTCGCTCGGTCCCGTCGTCGGCGCGGGTCTCGGCCATGTAGGTCGCGTTCCGCTCCCGGCGCGCGGCGTCCCAGAGCTGCCAGGCCCGCTGGGGTGAGGCGGTCACCGCCGCATAGAAGTCCGTCTGCTGTCCCCGGAGGTACTCCCCGCGGGTCTGCCCCGATTCGCGGATCCGCGCAATCGAGTCCCTCGTGAAGTCGTAGTACCAGAGGTACTCGTTGGGGATCGACCCGATGGACTGGAGCCAGTCCGCGCCGAAGAGGTGGCCCTCCTCGAAGGACTCGAGCCGCTCCCGGTCAGCGAGCAGGTCGGGCAGCACGTCCCGTCCACCGGAGCTGAGGCCGTGCAGCCACCCCAGGTGGTTGGTCCCCGCATAGTCGATGACGACGTCGGACAGTCCGAGGCCGAGGGCGCCCGCAGCGCGCTTGGCGAGGCCGAGCGGGGAGTCGCAGATGCCGACGGCGTGGTCGCCGAGCACGGCCTGCATCGCCTGGGTGACGAGGCCCGCCGGGTTGGTGAAGTTGATGACCCAGGCGTCCGGCGCGAGCCGGCGCACCCGCTCGGCCACGGCGAGCGCCACCGGCACCGTCCGCAGCCCGTAGCCGACGCCGCCCGGCCCGGTCGTCTCCTGCCCGAGCAGGCCGAGCTCCAGGGCCAGCCGCTCGTCGACGATCCGGCCCTCCAGGCCTCCGACGCGGATCGCCGAGAAGACGAAGTCGGCCCCCTCGAGCGCCTCGTCGAGCGACGTCGTGGGCGTGACGCGCGCAGGGGCTGGGGATCCGGGCCCAGCCGTATGCCGCTGGGCCTGCTCCGCGAGCACGTGGCCGATCGCGGACAGCCGGGTCTCGTCGGTGTCGTGGAGGGCGACCTCACGGATACCGCGCGTGGCGCGTTGACCGAGCACAGCGGCATACACGAGCGGGACGCGGAAACCCCCGCCTCCGAGGATGGTGAGCTTCATGACCGCACCATGGCTGCGACGGTACCAAGCACGCAGCGACCGTCGGCAAACCACGGGACCCTGTCGCCCCCGTGCGTCATGATGAAGGAGATGCCGCACCACACGTTCGACCCGCTCGGTGCGCGTCGGTCGCCCGGCGCGCCGGAGGTCGACGTCTTCGTGTGGGGCACGGTGTTCCTCGACCTCGTCTTCGCGGGGCTGTCGAGTCCGCCGAAGCCCGGCACGGAGGTGTGGTCCGAGGGACTCGCGTCCTGCCCCGGCGGCATCGCCAACCTCGCCGTGGCGACCCGAAGGCTCGGGCTGCGCACGTGTCTCGCCGCGGCATTCAGCGACGACGACTACGGCGACTTCTGCTGGCGCACCCTCGAGGAGCAGGAGGGGATCGACCTCGGCCGGAGTCGGCAGTTCCCCGACTGGCACAGCCCCGTCACCGTGTCGATGGCCTACGGCGGCGACCGGACCATGGTCTCGCACGGTCACCCGGCTCCGGTGTCGTCGGTCGAGCTCATCGGCGAGCCACCCCGGGCGCGATCCGTCATGGTCGACCTCGCCGAGTCCGGCCTCTGGGAGGCCAGTGGCTCCGGTGAGCGCGCGGGGGAGACCTGGGTCGACGCGGCACGGCGCAACGGGGCGCTCGTCTTCGCCGACGTCGGGTGGGACCCGGAGGAGCGCTGGGACCGGTCCGTGCTCGACCGGCTCGGCCACTGCGACGCGTTCCTGCCCAACGCCGTCGAGGCGATGGCCTACACCGGCACGAGCTCGCCGCAGGACGCCCTCTTCGCCCTCGCCGACCGGGTGCCGATCGCGGTCGTGACCAACGGCGCCGACGGCGCGCTCGGGATCGACACCCGCACCGGGGAGGAGGCGCAGGTGCCCTCGCTCCGCGTCCGCGCCGTCGACCCGACCGGGGTCGGTGACGTCTTCGCTGCAGCGATGCTCGTCGGAACCCTCGCCGAGTGGCCCCTCGAGCACCGGATGTCCTTCGCGAGTCTCTCGGCAGCGCTGGCGCTCCAGCAGTACGGCGGGTCGCTCGCCGCGCCCGGCTGGGGCGACATCGCCGACTGGTGGACGGCGCTCGCCTCGGGCCGCTCCGACGACGCCTACCACCGGTCGCTCCGGAGGCGCTACTCCTTCCTCGACGACCTCGTCCCCCGGGTTCCCGTCACCGCCTGTCGGCGGGCCACGGCGACGATCGCGCGCCGCGCGGACGTCCAGGACCTGCACTGAACGCCCGTCGAGTGGCCCCAAAAGCCCGCCCCGCCCCGTCGAGTGGCCCCAAA
>NZ_JAJJPG010000017.1:0-35057 GCF_032907665.1 Intrasporangium sp. | reverse complement strand
CCCGTCGAGTGGCCCCAAAAGCCCGCCCCGCCCCGTCGAGTGGCCCCAAATCCTCGTGAGTTCGGGGCCACTCGACGGCATGAGGGAGAGGGCGCCGGGGACAGAGCTCGGCGGTTCAGGCGAGGACGCGCTTCAGCTCCGCCTCGGCGACGGTCCGTGCCTCCCGAATCCCCTGCTCCGGGTCTGCGCCACCGATGACCGCCTCCATGAGCGATTCGAAGGCGGTGACGCACGACGCCGTCCACAGCAGCTTGCTCTGTGGGACGCCGTAGTCCAGAGCGATCGCCGCGGCCTCGGCGCCCGGCCCGGTCTTGAGGTCGTCGACGCGGTCGATGAGGCTGATGCGTGAGGGGATGTGCAGTCCGTAGGACGACGCGAAGTCGAGCTGGAGGTCTGCCTGCTCGACCCACAGCCACCGGACGAACTCCGTTGCTGCGTCGACGTCCTTCGCGCGGGCGCTGACGCACGCGCCGTAGGCACCGAGCGGCACTGCCGGGTTGCCCATGTCGTCGAGCGCCGGCCACGGGAGGACGCCGAAGTCGTCCCCGAGCCGTGCGCTCAGCTCCGGGAACGTCCACAGCCCCGTGAACTGCATGGCGGCGAGCCCGTCGATGAGCGCGTCCGGCTCGAACCAGTCCTTCGGCGCCCGGGTGAGCACGGCTCCCGACTGGTGCAGCTCACCCAGCTTGGCGAGCGCCTCAGCGGCGCGAGGGTCGTCGAAGCCCACCTTGTGGTCGTCGGTGAGGAAGTCGAGACCGGCGGACCACAGGAGGGGGCCCCCGACGTGCGTCGCGCCGCCCCGGTTGCCGAGGTAGATCCCCTTCACGTCGCCCCTGGTCAGCGCACGGGCAGCGTCGATCAGTGCGTCCATCGTCTGCGGCGGCTCGACCCCCGCGTCCTCGAGCAGGGACCGGCGGTAGACGAGCAGCTGGGTGTCCACGACCTGCGGAACGGCCCAGATCCGACCCTCGTGGGTCATCCGCCCGATGATGCTCTGCTGGAACTCCTCTCGCGCCGCGCCGACGGTGTCGGTGAGGTCGACGACCAGGCCGTCGCGCACCATGTCGATGGTGGGGCCGTTGGCGTACTCGAAGACGTCCGGGCCCTGCGCGGTCCGCAGGCTCATGAGGGTGGTCGCGTCGTAGTCGCCCCCAGCCCACCGCACCTCGACGGTCGCCTTGGGATACCTCGCCGCATAGCTCTCCACGGCCTCGTGGACGCCCGCCTCCGAGTAGGCGTGGTACCACTGCTCGATCGTCGGTCTCGCAGGTTGAGCCCGCGTGGAGGCCGCACGCTCCTCGGGGGTACCGGCCGTGCAGGCCGCCACCCCGCCCAGGGACGCGGCTCCGACCGCCGCGAAACCGCCAGCAAGGAGGGCACGCCTGCTGACCCGAGGACAGGCGCCTCCAGAGAGTCGGTCGATCATGGTCCCTCCGGTTCGTGCGGGTTCGCGCCCCGAGCACCACCGCGATGCTACGGACCCACCCCCGACTCCGAGGGGGATACGAACGGAAGTCGGCACGCCGTCCTGAAGGGCGGGACGCCCGAGCGTGCGGGACGAGGACAGCCGGCCCAGCGGCATACGACCTGGGTGTGTCACTGCTCAGGGATCGGGGATGGACGCGCCCACCGAGCGAGGCACCACCATGCGCCACGCGTCGATGACGAGCTCGCGCATCCGCGCCTCGTCAAGCGCATCGAGCCGCGCCTCGATCCAGTTGAAGCGCAGGTCGGACTGGCGAGGCATGAAGAAGAGGTCCGGCTCGCTCGCGACCGCCCACTCCCGCTCCTCCTTCGGGAAGGCGAAGCCGACCTCGGTCTCCTCGCGGTTGAGGGCGAGCCACACGATCTGGCCGACCCGGAACTTCACGCGGTCGCGGACCACGACCTCGTAGGACCGCGGCAGCTGGCTCGCCACGCGACGGATGTCATCGATCGTCACCGGCACCAGACCAGCGTGGCACGACGCGCCGACAGCGTTGCCGGCCAAGCCGGGCGAAAAGGACGGCAGCAAACGTGCCACCCCCTCCGTTTGCTGGCAGAGTTGGACGAGTGGCACAACGATGGCTGAGGATCAGGGTCGACCTCGTCACAGGACGTGGTGAGACCCTCCGACCGGCCCCGGGACGGGTCATGCTCGTCCCGCCCACCGCCACGTTCGCCGACTTCGGCCTCGGCGTCGACCTGGCCTTCGGGCGCTGGGACGTGACGCAGCGACGATCCTTCCGGTCCGGCTGGCACGGTCGCCACGAGCGGCGGGGCTCCGGGTCGGGAGACCTCGCGCCCGACCGGCTCGTCCATGGTTCGGCTCCCCGAGGACAGCAGTTCGAGTACCTCTACGACGACGACGAGAAGTGGATCCACGAGTGCGTCGTCGAGGGTTACGTCGCCCGGCGCGAGACCGCGGGACGGGCTCCGATCGCCGTCCCGATCCTCGGCTGGGGGACGATCCCCGACCAGTTCGGCCGGCTGACGCCGGACGAGGTGGAGACCGACGTCCTCGGCGCCTCCGCCGACGCCCCCGAGGTCCATGACGCTCCCGACGCCGCGGGTCTGGCCGACGGTGCTCGACCGGTCCCGGGGCGTGCCCGTCCGGGCGTGGGCGGCAAGGCCGGCCGGGGCAGCGCCGGCTCTCGCGCGGTGACAGGTGCGGGGGACGCGGGTGGGCGCGGGTCGGGTAGACGCCACCGAGGCACCGCCAAGCCACTTGACCTCGCCGCGGTCCGAGCCGCCTCACGTGCCGAGGACGTCGCCGAGCTGCTCTCTCGCATCGAGGGACGGGACCTCGGACCCGCCCTGCAGCAGGTCGGCGACGCCCTCCTGCGGACGTACCGGTCCGCCGGGGTCCCGGACCAGCGTCGACTGGCCGAGTCCCTGCGCGAGGTCGAGGCGCTGCTGGGCCAGCGCGGCTGGGAGGGCGACGACGTGCTCGCCGAGGAGATCGACGCGCTGCTCAGTGGCTCGGAGCGCCGGGGCCGCACGCTGAGCGTCGACATCGAGGAACTCTCGCAGGTCATGGCCAACGGTGGCGACGACCCCGGCGGCTACCTCCACCTCGACACGGGTGAGGTCGTCTATGCCTTCCTCCACCACGGACTCGAGGACCTCGCCGCTGCCCAGCCGGACGTCGAGGACGACAACCTCTGGATCTACGTCGACCATGACGCGGACGCCGCCTACGCGGACATGGCCGCCTTCGCGGAAGCTGCCCCGGACCGCTTCGGCGGCATCCTGTCCGTGGCGATCAGGGGCCGGGGCGCGTTCGCGCGGTTCAGGCGCACCGTCGACGAGCTCAACCTGTGGAGCGACTGGCAGGTCTTCTCCGACGACCGGGCATTCGGCCGTGCGCGGGCGCTGCTGCGGGCCCAGGGGATTCGCCCGCTCTAGGCCGGCTTCACCCAGTGGATCGTATGCCGCTGGGCTCACTCCCGCTCACCGGCGCCGTCTCGCTCCGCATCCTCCCCCCGACTCGAGCGGCCCGCCGTCCACAGGTGGACAACGGGGCCACTCGAATGGGAACTCGGGCCACTCGAATGGGAACTCGGGCCACTCGAATGGGAACTCGGGCCACTCGAACGAGCTGGTGTGGAGCACGTCACGCGGGGCGCCCGGACCAAGGGCAGGTGGAGATGGGACGAGTGGTCAGGCCCGGGTCAGACGAGGCGCCAGGCGACGAGGCCGAAGAGCACACCGAGCGCATTGGTCGCCCAGTGCATGCCCACACTGGCGAGCAGGCTGCCGCTGCGGCGGCGGAGCTCACCGGCGACGAGGCCCCCGATGGCGGTGAAGAGCACCGTCCCGGCGACGCTCACGACCTGCTGCCACGCGCCGAAGCCGACCATGAGCGCGCCGAGGGCCGGGTTCGCGGTCACCGCGGCAGTCGCGGGGAGCAGGTGCCAGAGGCCGAAGAGCAGCGAGGAGCCGAGGGCGACCTGCCAGACTCGAGCATGCCGGGACAGGAAGCCCCAGAGCACCGAGCGGAAGGCGACCTCCTCGAGGAGAATCGTGCCGACCGGGATGATGACGAAGGCCGTGAGCAGGGCGCTGGCCGGGGGCAGGTGGTAGCGGGCGTCGAGGAAGGCCGAGCGAGTCGGGGGCACGAGCACCCCGATGAGATAGACGGCCGCCACGACGGCGATGACGCCGAGCCCCCAGCGCAGCCCGGCCGCGTGCGTGCGCCGACTCAGGCCGAGCTGGCGCCAGCTCAGGCCCGAGAAGCGGGCGAAGGCGAGCAGGCCGAGCGCACCGGCGGGGCCGAGCCACATCGAGCCCCAGCCGAAGACGTGGTTGGCGAGGTTGAGCCCGACCAGGACGAGCACGACGACGACCGTTGCCCAGAGCCCCGGACGACGACGCGCCAGAGCCGGCTGGGGCGTGGCGGTCGCGACGGTCATCGTCTCGAGGGTCGCACGCATACCTGTGGATTACCCAATCGGCCCCGCTCGCCCCGCGACCTCCTATTGGTCACCACCCGGTGCAGCCCGCTGTCAGTGCTGGTCAGCGGCGTCGCACCATCCCCCGGACGTACTCCGCCTGCCCGAGGTGCTTGGCCGAGTCGTCGAGCACCGAGACGATCCTCACGGAGACGGTGACCGGCGGGTCCCAGTTGCGGTCGATGACCCGCTCGAAGTCGTCGACACCGAGATCGCGCAGGACGCCGAGGGTCAGCTCGTGCACTGCCTCGTGGTAGTCGACGAGCAGCTGCTGGTCGGAGACGGCGAAGGCGCCGACCTCCTCGGACGTCATGCCGTAGCCGTGCGCGTTCGGCGGGTAGGGCAGCCCGAACCGTCCCGACCACTCGCCGGAGCGCCACGCGGAGGTGGTGCTGCCGAGGTGCGCCATCTGTTCGTCCTGTTGGCGGGACAGGTGCCAGACGAGCCAGGCGATGTGGTTGGCGTCCGCATCGGGCCGCCAGAGCAGCGCCTCCGGATCCAGACCTTCGACGACCTCGGGGACGCCGTCGCGGATGCGGCCGAAGCCGTCGACGAGCAGGTCGGTGACGATGTGGAGTTCGTGGTCACGGTCAGCCATGCCCCCCAGCATTGCGCGGAACCATCCCTCCCGGCACGTCGAGCGTCTCCGACCATGGCTTCAGACCTCTTGCCTCGACGGGTCGAGCCGGACGCAGCAGCGGCCCGGGACCGGGTCGAGTGTGGCCCGGAACCCGATGTCACCGGCTGCCTCGAGGAGGCCCTCCAGGAGTCGGAGGTTCATGCCGCACACGAGCTCGGTGTGCTCCCTCGACAGGGCATGGAAGGGGCAGTTGGCGAGGACGAGGGCGCCATCCTCCTCGAAGGGCTCGTATCCCGCGCGTGACAGGGCCACCGCCAGTCCGCCGTCGGCCAGGCCCTGCCCCCTCTGCCACGCCTGGCGATCCAGGCAGGAACGAACCGACTCCCCCGTGCGCTCCGACTCCTCCACTGCAGCGGCGAGCAGATCTCCGGCGAGGTCGTAGTGGCGGGGCGGGAGGGAGACTGCGACCTCCTGGGTCGCCCGCTCGTAGATCTTCGACGGGCGGCCCGCACCGGGGCCGGTGCGGCCGGTCCGGCGCTCGAAGGACGCCGTGAGCAGTCCCTCCTCCGTGAGACGGTCGAGGTGGAAGGCGGCGGTGTTCCGCGGCAGCCGGACCGCCTCGGCGACGTCGTCCCGGGTGACTCCGCGTCGGGCTTCGACGACGACCGCATAGATCCGTTGACGCGTCGGCTCGGCGAGCGCAGACAGCGCCGACAGCGCCGACAGTGCGCTCGTTCCCACGGTCTGCGGGGGGGAACGCCTTCCACCCGGGTCGTCAGCCGGCATGGTCCAAGTCTATAGCCAACATCCATTGACGCAATGACGTCGCTGGTTCTAACGTCAAAACATCCTGACTATAGAAAGGAGTGTGGTGATGGCAACCACATCCACCACCCCAACCGCCCGCACCTCCGTGCTCGCCGGTGATCCCGCCGAGCAGGCCTTCCTCGTCCTGAGGACCGCATTCACCGTGGCGCCGATCGTCTTCGGCCTCGACAAGTTCGCGGGCCTCCTCACCGACTGGCCGCAGTACCTTGCTCCGTGGATCGACGGCGTCGTGCCAGGGACGGCCCAGCAGGCGATGTACCTCGTGGGGGTCGTCGAGATCATCGCCGGCATCCTCGTGGCACTCCGCCCCCGGATCGGTGGGCTCGTCGTCGCGGCCTGGCTGCTCGGCATCATCGTCAATCTGCTCACGCTGCCCGGCTACTTCGACGTGGCACTGCGCGACGTCGGCCTGCTCGCCGGTGCGGTCGCGCTCTGGCGCCTCGCGTCCCGACGCGCTCCCGTCACGACCTGACGCCGTCGCCCGCCTCGAGTGGCCCGGCCATCCACACCCCGCCTGTGTACGGACGGGCCACTCGAGCGGGAGCCTGTGCACACTGGGGCCACTCGACGACGCCCCGCAGGCGTTCGGGGCCACTCGACGACGCCCCGCAGGCGTTCGGGGCCACTCGACTACTTGACGGAGCCGCTCATGAGTCCTCCGATGAAGTACCGGCCGAGGAGGATGTAGACGAGCAGGGTCGGCAGCGAGGCGAGCAGCACGCCCGCCATGATCGAGGGGTAGTCGGGGTTCTGGCCGCCGGCGAGCTCGTTGAGGGCGTAGGTGACCGGCCCGGTGTTGCGGTTGGTGAGGAACAGCGCGAAGAGGAAGTCGTTCCACGCGGACGTGAACTGCCAGATCATCGTCACGACGAACCCCGGCGCCGAGATGGGCAGGACGATGGACCGGAAGGTCCGCAGCATCCCTGCGCCGTCGACCTTCGCCGCCTCGAGGATCTCGTTGGGCAGGGCCGTGGCGTAGTAGTTCCGGAAGATGAGGCTGCAGATCGGGATCCCGAAGATGATGTGGACCGCGATGAGCTTGGCGATGCCGTCGAACCACGAGAAGCCGGGGGTCGCCTGCACGTCGAGCAACATGCCCTGGAGCGGGATCATCACCGCTTGGTAGGGGATGAACATCCCGAAGAGGAAGAGGGTGAAGACGGTCGTCGCCCCCGGGAAGCGCCACTTCGCGAAGACGAAGCCGTTGAGCGAGCCGAGCGCCGCCGACAGCACGGCGACTGCCGTGGCGAGGACGAGCGACCGGAAGAGGGCTGGCGCGAGCGAGTCCCAGGCGGCGCCCCAGCCCTCGATCGACCACGCGGACGGGAAGGTCCACGCCTGGCTGGCGTTGACGTCGGCGCTGCGCTTGAAGCTCGTGACGAAGAGGACGTAGAGGGGGATGAGGATGATGACGACGAAGAGGATGAGCAGCCCGTAGCGGATCACCCGCCCCGTGGCGGTCCCCTCGGTCCCGGGGGCGCGGCCGGTGTTGGCACGCACCGGGATGACGTCCTCGCCGCCGACGCCTGCCGGCGGGGCCGCGTTGGTCGTGGCGGTCATCCGCGGGTCTCCTTCTCCGTCTTGTTCGTGTAGATGAGGTAGGGGACGACGACGACAGCGACGAGCAGGAGCAGGATCGTCGCGTTGGCCGCGGCGGCGGTCGGGTTGTTCTGCTGGAACATCTGCGTCCACATCAGCGTCGCGGGGACCGAGGCCTTGTAGGAGTTCTGCCCGGCGATGGCGTAGATGAGGTCGAACATCTTCATCGACATGTGGCCGATGATGATGAGCGCGGAGAGCGCGATCGGCGACAGCTGCGGGAAGAGGACGTGCCGGTAGATCTGCCGCTCGGTGGCGCCGTCGATGCGCGCCGCCTCACGCTGGTCATCGGAGATGCCGCGGAAGCCGGCGAGGAAGAGCGCCATGACGTAGCCGGAGAGCTGCCAGATCGCCGGGATCGCCATCGCGGCCATCGAGAACATGTTGGGGGACTGCCACCACGAGCTCTGGAAGCGCTCGAGGCCGATCATGGCGAGCAGCTGGTTGAGGCCGACGGCCTGGTCGTCCTGGCCCGGCGAGAGCAGCCAGCGCCAGACGATCCCGGCCGCGATGAAGGAGATCGCCATCGGCAGGAGGTAGACGGAGCGGAAGACGCCCTCGGCGTTGACGCCCTTCTCGAGCAGCACTGCCCACAGCAGGCCGAAGAACATCGTGCCCGCGACGAAGACGACGGTGAGGACGAGGAGGTTGAACAGGGCGTGCTGGTAGCCATCGCTGCCGAGCAGGTTCGTGTAGTTCTCCACCCCTCCCGGGTTCGTCACCCGCTTCGTCGCCCGCGTCACCGTCCGCTCGAGCGACGTGGCGACGTTCCTGAAGATCAGCCAGTAGACGAAGATCCCGATGAGGATGATGGACGGGCTCAGCAGCAGGAGCCCGGGAAGCCAGTCGCGAGCCTTCTTTGCCGTGCGCATGGGGCGTCTCCTTGGGGGCGGGAGGACTGCCAGTGAGCGTATGCCGCTGAGCGCACTCAGCGGCATACGCTCACTCGGTGGGTTGTCGGGTCAGCCGGTGTACTTGGACGCCGCCGAGGCGAGGTCGGTGACCAGCGCCGCCTCGTCCTTGGTCGTGTAGAACTTGCTGATCGCGGCGTTGATGTCGGTCAGCCAGGCGAGCGAGACAGCCGCGCCGTGCTGGATCGACGAGGCGATCTGGTCGTTCTTGAAGGACTCCATCGCGGACTGCTGGTAGGGCGGGAAGTCCGTCGGGGGCACGTCCGTGCGTGCGGGGATCGAGCCCTTGGCCACGTTGAACGCCTTCTGGCCCTCGGCCGAACCGACGAGCATGAGCCAGTCCTTCGCGCCACCAGGGTTCTTCGCGCCCTTGGGCAGCGTGAAGGAGTCGGCGAGGAAGAGGAAGACGCCGTCCGTCCCGGGGACCGGGAAGTACTGGTAGTCGGTCTGCTCCTGCTTGCCCTTGTCGGCGAACTGCGCGACCGCCCAGTCGCCCATGACGTTGTAGGCGGCCTTCCCGTCGATGACCATGTCGGTCGCGACCGGCCAGTCGTCACCGTCGGACGCCGTGTTGGCGTAGGAGAGCAGGGTCTTGTAGTCGTTGACCGCCGTCTTGACCTCCTCGGAGTCCCACTTCGTGGAGCCGTCGAAGAGTCCGTTGTACTTCTCGACGCCGAGGTCGGCGAGCAGGACCGTCTCGAAGAGGTGGACCTGGGTCCACGTGCCGGCCACGGAGAGCGGCGTCGAGACGCCGGACGCCTTGACCTTCTCGAGGTCGGCGATCCAGGCCTTCATGTCCGCGGGAACGGCGTTGATGCCGGCCTTGTTGAGGACCTCCGTGTTGGCCCACACGACGTTGGCCCGGTGGATGTTGGACGGGACCGAGTAGATGCTGCCGTCGACCGTGAGCCGGTCGAGCAGGTTCTTGGGGAAGACGCTCTCCCCGCCGAGCGCGTCGATGACGTCGTTGACCGGCTCGATCTGCTCGGCGTCGATGTAGTCGAGCAGCTCCGCCCCCGCGTGGCCCTGGAACGAGTCCGGCGGCTGGTTGTTCTGCAGGTCGGAGGCGAGCTTCGCCTTGGCGTTCGTCCCCGCGCCGCCGGCGACGGCGAGGTTGACGAAGGTGTTGTTGGGATACTGCTCCTTGAAGAGCGCCTCGAGCGCGTCGAGGCCCTTCTTCTCCGAGCCGGCGGCCCACCAGGTGAAGACTCCGACCTCGCCTCCGGCTCCGCCGGCTGTCGTCGCGAGCGACGACTCACCACCCGGTGTGGCCTCGGGCTCGTCCGACGAGCCGCACGCGGCGAGACCGAGTGCGACGACCGTCGCCATCGCCACGGTTGCAACAGACCTGTTGCGCATTGATCCTCCTCGTTGTTGCCGTCGCGGCACGTGCCGCGGCGGCGTGGTGGTGTGTGCCCGGGAGCCGGGCTGGTATTCAGCTGGGTCCGCTCTCGCGGTCAGTCATCGGTGGGTCGCTCCGTCGCTCGAGCGGTGGCATGCAACGGAGGACCGTGACGTCACCCTCGATGCAGACCTCTCCCGCACCGTGGGGGATGAGCAGGACATCACCGGAGGCGATGTCGAGCGTCGAGCCAGAGGCGTCAGCGGTGGTGAGCGTGCCCCGGCCGTCGACGACGACGGCGACCGCGAACGACTGCTCGAGGGCGACCGCCTCGCCATCCGCCGGCCGGACGACCTCGGCCCGGAAGAACTCCTCCGCGTCGGCGGGCAGGGCCGCACCGGCCCCCCGGACGTCGGTCCACCGACGACGCAGACCGGCGAGGCCGGCCGTGGTGAGCGGCTCGCGGGTCACGCTCTCGAGAGCTGTCGCCCGGGCCAGCCCGAGGAACGCGTCGTGCTCCGCGAGGCCGAAGCGATCGTGCTCGAGCATGACCGAGAAGTCGGTCGGCTCCTGGAGCTCGACGAGCAGGACCCCTTCGCCGATGGCGTGGGGCTGACCGGCGGGGACGAGGATGGCATCACCCCGGGACACCCGGATCGGGTTGAGGGATGCGAGCAGGCGCTCGTCCTGCGCGTCGACGAGGGCGGCGAGCTCCTCGGCCTCGAGACCGTCGCGGAACCCCACCCAGACCGTCGCTCCGGGATCAGCATCGAGGATGAGCCATGCCTCCGTCTTCCCGTGGTCGCAGTGCAGGTGGCGCGCGGCGAAGGCACGGTCGGGATGGGAGTGGACGGGGAGTCGCTCACCACTGTCGAGCAGCTTGGTGAGCAGGCCCGGCTCGACCCCGTGCCGCGCGACGTGCGCGTCGCCGAGCCAGCCGTGCGGGTCGTTCGCGAGGGTGGACGGCAGGTCGGCGCCGTCGGTGAGGTGGGTGACGCCGTCGCCGCCCTCGGCGAAGAGGTGCGTCGTCGACCCGAGCCAGTCCTCGGGGCGGTGCCCGTCGAAGTCGTCGGGCACGGGCAGTCCCCGGAACGCAAGGATGCGCTCGCCGCCGCGGTAGAAGCGGTGCGGCGTGTTCAGCGGGAGCGGGGCCACCGGGGTCGTCATGATGCACTCACGTCCCTCATCTCGCGCCCCGGGCGCCGCGGCGCCCCCGAAGCCCGGACGATGAGCCGGGTCGGCAGGACGAAGGTCTGGGCGGGGCCCTCGTCACCCAGGAGCCGGGCGAAGAGCTGCTGGGCTGCCTTCTGTCCCAAGGCGGCCGGGTCCTGATGGACGACGGTGACTGGAGGCTCGACGACGTCGGACAGCTCGAAGTCGTCGTAGGCGACGAAGGAGAGCTGGGTCGCCCAGTCGTGCAGCGACGTGAGCGCCGGGATGGTCACCCGCGTGTTGCCGGTGATGACTGCCGTGACCGGCTCCGGCCCCGCCGTCCACTTCGTCAGGGCGGTGCGGACGGTCTCGGGGGTGTGGGGTCCCATGGCGACGAGCGGGGAGCCGGCGAGGCGCAGGTCGCGGTGGGTCGTCATGAAGCCCTCGCGCCGCTGCCGGGCCGTCCACACGTCGGCGGAGTCGCCGAGGAAGCCGATCCGGCGGTGCCCGTGGGCGACGAGGTGCTCGACGGCGCTACGGATGCCGCCGAGGTTGTCTGACAGGACGGTGTCGACCGGTGTCTCGCTGCGCACGGGACGGTCGAGGTAGACGACGGGGGTGCGACTCGCGGTGACGGCGGGGTCGGCGAGGGGGGTCTCACCCGCCGGCACGACGACGAGCCCGTCGACCCGACGGGCGACGAGGCCCTTGAGGACCGAGCGCTCCCGGGTGGGCGAGCCCTCCGCGGACGCCGTGACGAGCAGGTAGCGGTGGATACGGGCCTCCCGCTCGACGGCGGCGCTGATGTGGGAGTAGAAGGGGTCCGCGAGGTCCTCGACGACGAGCCCGATGGTGAACGTTCGGCCCTGGCGGAGCGTCGTGGCGCTGTCGCCGCGGCGGAAGCCGACCCGCTCGATGACGGCCCTGACCCGCTCTGCCGTGTCGGCCCGGACGCCGGGCTCGTGGTTGACCACTCGGGAGACGGTCTTGACGGAGACGTGCGCCTCGGCCGCGATGTCGGCCATTGTCGGCCGGCTCGTCGTCCGATGACCTGACTCCTCTGTCATGTCCTGATGACAGCAGACGCAGCCACGACCAGCAATGTCACGAGACCTGCTCGTGACCGGCGGGAAGGGTCCTGTCCGATGCGTTGTCCGAACCGGACAATCGCGACCGGTTCGTTGACTCCCCGTGCGAGCACCGGAGAGTCTCGGCCCCATCGGCTCCCAGCCGGACGGATCATCGCCCTCGACGCCGACCGTCCATCGCGAGCTGCTCAACGACGAGCACGGAGGAACCATGCGCCTCACTTCTGCACTCCTGAAAGGGACCGTGGCCATGTCGCTCGCGGCCGCCTCGACACTCGGGGTGGCCGGTGGACCGCCGACGGCCTCGGCGACGCCGCCCCACGCGACACCGGACGCGCCGACTGCGCCGGCCGGCCCCGAGTTCTTCACCTCCTTCGAGGAGGGTCAGCCCCAACCCGCGGTGTCGACCGTCGAGGTGGGGCCCGACGGGCCTCGCCAGCACAACGTCACCGGCACCTTCAACACCGGTGGCAGCCTCCTCGGCTCCGTCATCGACGTCGCCGCGAGCGCCGAGAACGCGCCGGGTGAGGTGGCGACCAACCTCGCCGACGCCAACCCCGACACGAAGTGGCTCGCCTTCGACCCGACGGGCTGGGTGAGCTACGAGCTCGCGTCGCCGGCGACCGCGGTCCGCTACTCGCTCACCTCGGCCAACGACGCGGAGGAGCGCGACCCCAAGGACTTCCGGCTCGAAGGGTCGTCCGACGGCACGACCTGGACCACCCTCGACACGCGCGCCGGGATCGACTTCCCCGACCGCTTCGCGACGCTCACCTTCGACGTGACGAGCCCAGCGGCATACCGCTTCTACCGCCTCAACGTGACCGCCAACCACAGTGGCGGCATCGTCCAGCTCGCCGACTGGGACCTCAACGACGGCTCGACCGGCGGTGGTGACCCCACCCCCATGGTGACCGCGGTCGGCTCCGGGCCGATATCCGGTTTCAACATCAAGCCGCTCGTCGGGTGGACGGGCGTCAAGGCACTGCGCTACTCGGGCGGCCACACCGCCGACGGGCGCGGCTATGCGTGGAACCGTCTCTTCGAGATCGACGTCCCGGTCACGGAGTCGACTCGACTGTCCTACAAGATCTTCCCGGACATGGTCTCCGGTGACCTCACCTATCCCTCGACGCACACTGCCGTCGACGTGCACTTCACCGACGGCACCTACCTGTCCGACCTCGACGGGCGTGACGCCCACGGCGTCGCCGCGAGTCCCTCCGGCCAGGGCACGGGGAAGATCCTCTATGCGCACCAGTGGAACTCGGTGACCCTCGAGCTCGGCCCCGTCGCAGCCGGCAAGACGATCGACCGCGTGCTCGTCGGCTACGACAACGCGGCCGCCACCGAGCAGACCCGGTTCGGTGGCTGGATCGACGACCTGTCCATCGTCGGGCAGCCCACTGCCGTCGACGGCTCCGACCTGACGAACTACGTCGACGTGCGCCGCGGCACGAACTCGTCCGGAGGCTTCTCGCGCGGCAACAACCTGCCGATCAGCGCCGTCCCCAACGGCTTCACCTTCTTCACTCCGACGACGGATGCGAACTCCGACCGGTGGGAGTACCACTACCAGGCACAGAACAACTCTGCGAACCTCCCTGTGCTCCAGGGCCTGGGCATCTCCCACGAACCGAGCCCCTGGATGGGCGACCGCAACCAGGTGTCCGTCATGCCGTCCACCGCGGACGGGGTGCCGACGGGATCCGCCTCGGGCCGGGGACTGCCCTTCGACCACGCGACCGAGGTCGCGCGGCCCGACTACTACAAGGTCGAGCTCGCCGGGGGAGCAGCCGGCGGCGGCATCCGCGCCGAGGTCACGCCGGCCGACCACGGCGGCGTCTACCGCTTCACCTTCCCCGAGTCGGCCGCAACCGGACACGTCGTCGTCGACACCAGGGACGACAACGGCCGCTTCACGGTGGCGCCCGGGTCGGCCGAGCTCACCGGCTGGGTGGACAACGGGAGCGGCCTGTCGGCCGGCCGGAGCCGGATGTTCGTCTACGGGACGTTCGACCGGCCCGCAACCGCGGCCGGTACGGCGCCCAACGGCCACGCCGGCACCCGCTACGCCACGTTCGACACGAGCACGGACCGCGAGGTGGTCCTCACGCTCGCCACGTCGTTCATCTCCCTCGACCAGGCCCGGCACAACCATGGCCTCGAGCTCGAGGGACGCGACTTCGAGGCGGTTCGGGCCGCTGCCAACGCGGCGTGGAACGACCGGCTCGGGGTCGTCGCCGTCGAGGGGGCAGCCGAGAGTGAGCTGACGACGCTCTACTCGAACCTCTACCGGCTCAACCTCTATCCCAACAGCCAGTTCGAGAACACCGGGACGGCCGGGGAGCCGCGCTACCAGTACGCCAGCCCGGTCAGCCCGAAGTCCGGCGCAGCGACGCCGACCCGGACGAACGCGGCGATCAAGGACGGGAAGATCTACGTCAACAACGGCTTCTGGGACACCTACCGGACCGTCTGGCCGGCGTACTCCCTGCTCTACCCGGAGGTCGCGGCCGAGATCGCCGACGGCTTCGTGCAGCAGTACCGCGACGGGGGGTGGGTGGCGCGCTGGTCGTCGCCGGGCTACGCCGACCTCATGACCGGCACGAGCTCCGACGTGTCCTTCGCAGACGCCTACGTCAAGGGTGTCGACCTGCCCGACCCGCTCGGCACCTACGACGCCGCCCTGAAGAACGCGACGGTGCTGCCCACGTCGAGTGCGGTCGGTCGCAAGGGTCTCGACACGTCGACCTTCCTCGGATACACGAGCACGAGCACCCACGAGAGCGTGTCGTGGGGACTCGAGGGTCTCATCAACGACTTCGGCATCGGCAACATGGCTGCCGCCCTGGCCACGGACCCGGCGACCCCGGAGTCCCGTCGTGCCCAGCTCGCCGAGGAGTCGGAGTACTTCCTGCGTCGGGCGACGAACTACGTCAACACGTTCAACGAGGAGGTGGAGTTCTTCCAGGGGCGGGCGGCCGACGGCAGCTTCCCGGAGACCTTCGACCCCGAGTCGTGGGGCGGTGACTTCACCGAGACGAACGGCTGGAACTTCGCCTTCCACGCGCCGCACGACGGCACCGGGCTCGCCAACCTCTACGGCGGCCGGGCGGCCCTGGCCGACAAGCTCGACGAGTTCTTCGCCACACCGGAGACGGCGACGAAGACGGGCTCCTACAACGGCACGATCCACGAGATGCTCGAGGCGCGCGACGTGCGGATGGGCCAGCTCGGCCAGAGCAACCAGGTCAGCCACCACATTCCCTACATGTACGTGTGGACCGGCCAGCAGTGGAAGACGGCCGAGAAGGTCCGCGAGATCATGCGCCGCCTCTACGTCGGCTCCGACATCGGGCAGGGCTACCCCGGCGACGAGGACAACGGCGAGATGTCGGCGTGGTACGTCCTCTCGGCGCTCGGGATCTATCCCCTCCAGGTCGGCTCGGCCGAGTGGGCGATCGGCTCGCCGAAGTTCGAGCGGATGACCGTCCACCGCACCCAGGGCGACCTCGTCGTCACTGCCCCTGGCAACTCGGAGACGAACATCTATGTCCAGGGCGTCTCCGTCAACGGCAAGAAGCACAAGAGCGTCTCGATCAACCAGGCGTCGCTGGCGGGTAGCGCCCGGGTGGACTTCGCCATGGGCGCCCGGCCGTCGGACTTCGGCGCACGGTCCCAGGACGCCCCGCCGGCGTTGACGACGGGGACCGAGCCGCCCACGCCGCTCAGGGATGCGACCGGACCGGCTCGCGGCACCGCGACCGCGACGGACCTCACCACCGGCGCGACGGCGGCGGCGCTGTTCGACGACACGTCGCGGACGTCGGCCGCGTTCACGAGCGCGACCCCGACGGTGGCCTTCGAGCTGTCCGGCGTCGGCCAGCGAGCGACCTGGTACACCGTGACCTCCGGTCCGGCTGCCGGGGACCCGTCGGCGTGGCGCCTCGAGGGCTCCCGGGACGGCGGGGCGACGTGGACGACCCTCGACACGAGGAGTGGCGAGGCCTTCTCGTGGCGGGTGCAGACCCGCCCGTTCCGGATCGCCGAGCCGGAGACGTACACGTCCTACCGTCTCGTCGTCACGGAGACGACGGGCGGGGCCGCGGCCAACCTCTCCGAGGTGGAGCTGCTCACGGACGGGTCGCACCCGCAGACGACGCGCCTCAAGGTGACGGCGGCGCCGGCTTTCGAGATCACCGAGGACCGTGAGTGGGCGGGCACCGTGGCGACCTTCTCGGGCGGGGTCGGCTACCCGGCCTCCGAGGTGACGGCCACCATCGCGTGGGGCGACGGCTCGACGTCCGAGGGCACGATCGACCCGGGCGACCTCGGCAGCTATGCGGTCAAGGGCACCCACACGTGGGCCGAGCCCGGCTTCTACCAGCCCCACGTCACCGTGACGATGCGGACCGGCAGTGGCAGCGCGCTCGGTGGCGTGACGGTGCACCAGGCCTCCGTCCCGTCGTATGCCGCGCAGTTCGACTCCGTCTGCATCGGCGAGGTGGGCGAGGAGGTGGCCTGCGACGCCGACCGGGCCGGCATCTCGCGCGCGGCCCTGACCGAGGCTGGTGGGGTGCCCGGGCGGGTGATCACCGTGCCCGGCACGGACCTGCGCTACTCGATCCCGGCCATCCCGGCGGGCGAGAACGACAACGCCACCGGCGCCGGTCAGACGCTCGACGTGACCCTCGCCCCGGGCGCGACGAAGCTGTCGCTCATCGGGACCGCGACGCAGCGGGACCAGGACACGATGGGCGCCGTGAACTTCACCGACGGCACGTCCGTCGACTACCCGATCCAGTACGGCGACTGGTGCGGCTCGGCGAAGTTCGGCAACGTCATCGCGCTCGAGATGACGTTCCGCCTCAACGGGACGGGGACGGACGGGTGCCACGCGAAGCTCTTCGCCACGGCCCCGCTGACGATCCCGGACGGCAAGACCGTCGAGTCGGTGACGCTGCCCACGCAGACCGGTGACCCGCGGAGCGCGGGACGGATCCACGTCTTCGCCGTCGCCGACAACGGGGCCGCCCTCGAGGTCGAGGCGCCGGCGGACCAGACGGCCACGGCCGGCTCGTCGACGGACATCGACCTCGGGACGGTCTCGGGCGGGATCCCCTCCGACGACGCGCAGGGCTACCTGGCCCGGGTCCAGTGGGGCGACGGGACGGTGACCGAGGACGCCGTGGTCTCCGCGATCGGGGCGGACGGCAGCGCGACGATCACCGGCTCCCACGCGTGGGCGGAGCCGGGGGACTACACGGTCTCGGTGCTCGCCGCCGACTCCCGCTCCGACGTGCTGGCCACCTTCACGGTGACCGTGACCTGACCCGCTCAGGCCCCCACTCGAGTGGCCCCGTCGTCCACAGGTGGATGACGGGGCCACTCGAGTTGGGGGGCGCGCCGGGGGGACGTCCCAGCGCAAGGCAGCGCAGCGGCATACGGCAGCAGCGGTGTCCGTATGCCGCTGGGCCCGCTGGGCGCTACCGTGCGGTGGGAGCCCCTGGCGTCGTCGAAGGAGAACCATGCAGTCGAGCACCCACACCGTCACGACCGCCGACGGCACGCCCCTCTTCGTCCACCACTGGCTGCCCGACGGACCGCCCAAGGCCGTCGTCCAGCTCGCCCACGGCATGGCGGAGCACTCCGCGCGCTACGAGCGGTTCGCGGAGCGCCTCACGGCGGCGGGCTTCGCCGTCTACGCCGCCGACCACCGCGGTCACGGCCAGACTGCCTCGTCGACGACTCCCGACCACGGCTACTTCGCCGACCGGGACGGCTTCGACACCGTCGTGGCGGACCTGCGGACCGTGACCGACCACGCACGGGAGGAGCAGGCGGGACTGCCGTTCTTCCTCTTCGGGCACAGCATGGGATCCTTCCTCTCCCGGGCCTATGCCATCCGCTGGGGCCACGACCTGGCCGGGTTGGTCCTCTCGGGCACGGCCGGCGACCCGGGCGCCCTCGGCCGGATCGGTCGCGCGGTGGCGCTGGCGCAGGCCCGCGTCCGCGGTCGTCGGCACCCGAGTGGGCTGATGGACCGGCTCACCTTCGGGCAGTACAACGCGGCGTTCAAACCGAACCGGACGAAGTTCGACTGGCTCTCCCGCGACCCCGACGAGGTCGACAAGTACATCGCCGACATCGAGTGCGGCAACCTCTTCACGGCCGGGTTCTTCTCCGACCTGCTCGACGGCCTGGCTCGCGTCAACGCCGACGGCGAGGTGTCCAGGGTGCCGAAGGATCTGCCGATCCTCCTCATCTCGGGGGACATGGACCCGGTGGGTGAGAAGTCGAAGGGTGTCCGCCGGGTCGAGGCGCAGTACCGGCGGCTCGGGGTGACCGACGTGACGTCGATCTTCTACCCGGGCGCACGGCACGAGCTGCTCAACGAGACCAACCGCGACGAGGTGATGGACGACGTCATCGGGTGGCTCGACGAGCGGCTCCGGGCGCACTCAGCCGGGGGAGCTGCCCTGGGCCACGGGTGAGAGGCCGGCGAGGACGGCGTCGATGACCGCGACGTAGGTCTCGCGCGCGGACTCCCGTGCCCCGAGGTAGCCGCCGAGCTCGAGAAGGACGGCACCGTGGCCGGCCGCCCAGAGGCGCCGGGCCAGTTCCCACTCGTCGACGTCGACGAGGTGACCAGCATCCCGGGCACGGGCCGCCGCCTCTGCCACGGTGCGCAGCGAGGCCCGTGCGCGCGCGAAGTCTGTGTCGGTGAGCGCTGTCCCGATGGCCTGGGGGCCGCCGAACATCACCACGTAGAGGTGCGGGTTGGCCAGGGCGTTGTCTCGGTAGGCGAGGGCGATGGCGTGCAGCTCGCGAAAGGGGTCGCCGTGGTCGACCGACTCGGGGTCGAGATCGGCGAGGCGCCGCGCGAGATGCGTGTCGAGGCGGGCGAAGGCCTCCGCGATGACGGCGTTGATGACCGCGGGCATGCTGCCGAAGTGCGTGTAGACCGCCATCGTCGAGGCGTCGACCGCCCTCGCCAGCGCCCGCGCGCTGAGGCCATGCGGCCCCTTCGTCGCGAGCAGTCCGGCCGCGGCCACGACGAGGTCGTCCCGGGTGACCCTCCTGGTCGTCGGCAAAGAAGTGGTCCTCGTCTCGGGTGCGCTGCTAGCGTCAGCCTATAACACTGTTATGGACAGATTGGGGACCTCATGTCATCGGCCGCTCTGCCTGGTCGGCGTCTGCGCTTTCCACGCTGGCAGGAGTTCGGCGGAAGCGCCACCACCGTCCGTCGGTTCCTCAACGTGTGGCCGCCGTTCGCGTTCACCGGCGTCCGCGTCGAGCACCTCAGCGACGACTTCCGGGAGGCCCGCGTGCGCCTCGGCTTCAGCCCGCTCCACCGCAACTACGTCGGCACCCAGTTCGGTGGCTCGCTCTTCGCGATGACCGACCCGTTCTGGATGGTGATGGTCCTGCGCAACCTCGGGGACCGTGACTACGTCGTCTGGGACAAGGCCGCCGAGATCGAGTTCGTCACACCGGGCCGTTCCGCGGTGACTGCCGAGTTCGTCGTGACTGACGCGGTGCTCGAGGAGCTCCGGGCCGAGACCGCGGAGAAGGGCAAGACGCTGCGCTGGTTCGAGACCGAGGTGCGTGGTGCAGACGGCACGCTCGTCGCACGGGTCCGCAAGCAGCTCTACGTCCGGCGCAAGGTCACCGCCCCCGCCGTGTGAGCGTCCGGGGACGTCGGCTAGGTTCGGCGGCCATGGACTGGTTGGACGAGGTCGTCTCGCGCCTCGAGCCGGCGACCAGCGACGTGACCCTGACCGCGACAGCGGTGTGGACGGTCCTCGCCGGATCGCTGCTCGTCGTCGCCGTCGAGCCGCTGTGGCGCATCCTGCGGATCGCCGTCACGCTCGTGCACGAGCTCGGTCACGCGGTGGTCGGCATGGCGGTGGGGCGGCGCTTCACCGGTTTCGTCCTCCGGGGCGACATGTCCGGCCACGCCGTGACCGTCGGCCGACCACGGGGCCTCGGGCGCATCGTGTCGACCTGGGCGGGCTACCCCGCGCCCGCTGTCATCGGCGCAGCGATGGCGTGGGTCGCCGGTCGGGGATGGTCCGCCGCGTTCGTCGGAGGCGTCATCGTCGTCCTGCTCGTCGCCCTCCTCCGAGTCCGCTCCGCGCTCACCCTGCTCGTCATGGTCGCCGCCATCACCGCGACCGCGGCGCTGTGGTGGTGGCGCGACGACACCCTCCAGGCGCAGCTGCTCGTGGGGACGGGGATCGTCCTCGTCATCGGCGCCTGGCGCCACCTGGCGGCCGTGGCCACGACGCGGGACCGCTCGAGCGACCCCGGTGTGCTCGCGTCACTGACCCACGTGCCGCGCGTGGTCTGGAACCTCTCCTTCGCCGCCGTCTGCGCTGCGGCCACGTGGCTCGTGGCGGCCGAAGTCGTCGGCGCCCTTCGCTGATCAGTTCAGGTCGAACGGGGAGTCAGGTGGCTTGAGAGCCCCGCCCAGGGCACTGGCCAGCTCCCGCTCCCGTTGGGTCAGCGTCAGCCCCAGCCTGAGCCTGGACTCGGTGTCCGGGCTCTCGAGCAGGTGCTGGCGGTCGGCGAGGTCGAGCCCCACGACGAGCGGGACGGCGTAGGACAGCCCGCGGGCGTCCTCCGGCACGTCCTCCGCCTCCACCCCGGTCACCTCACGGAAGGCGGCGAGCTCCGCCCGCAGGCGGTCGGCGAGGGACGCGAGGGCGGTCACGTCGCCATCTCGCTCGTCGAGCCAGGTCACTCTCGCGGTCGTGTACGGCGTGGCGGCGAGCGAGTCGACCTCCTCGAGCCGGAAGCGGTCCGTGGCCTCGGCGATGACGAAGAAGCGCTGCTCGCCGAGGACCGCCACGTGGGTCAGCCGGGCGCCGCATCCCACGTCGTGCAGGGCCCGCACGGCTCCGTCACCGACCTCGTTGCCCTCCCGGATCGCGATGACGCCGAAGACCGGGGGGCGCTCCTCCTGGGCATCGATGAGGTCCCGGAGCATCGCGACGTAACGCGGCTCGAACACGTGCAGCGGCAGCCGAGTCCCCGGCAGGAGGACCGTGCCGAGAGGGAAGAGCGGCAGGGAGGCCACCCCTCCAGCGTAGGACGGTCCCGACGGGGCCGTGGCCCGCCGCGGTCCATCACGATCCATGTTCTTTTCCACAAATGGACCTGCGCGCCCGGGTCCGTCTACGCCACAATCATGTGCGGATCCTCTCGCCGCGTGACAGTTCGGGGGTGCAGACACCGCGCGGCCGGAGGCAACAGGGAGACGGGTGCCGTGATCGAGTTCAAGCTCAATGTCGACGTGATGGGCAATGCCAGGTTTGCGTTCTCGCCCCTGGCCGAGACGGTATCGAGCCTGTGCGTGCTCACCGCGCCACACCCGCTGCACCTGCACCGTCCCTGGGCGAACGTCGTCCGCGAGCGCCTGCGCGGACACGACCTGTCGCTGCTCCAGGCCCTCGTGCCTTCGGGCAACTGGCTGGTCGACTTCCTCTATCCCCGGGCCACCTCACCCACCACGAGCATCGAGGACCAGCTCGACGAGCTGGCCAGGACCGCTCCCGACGAGATCCGCAAGGAGCTCGAGTGGGTCTGGTCGGGTCGCCAGATGCCCGCCCCAGCACTGGAGGTCATCGCCGCAGGAGCCCACGGGCCGGAGCTCATCGCCGATGCCGTCTGGGCCTACCACGAGGTCGCCATCGCGCCGTTCTGGACGCGGATGTGCGGCGTCCTCGAGGAGGACGTGGCCCACCGCGCGTCCCAGGCGATGCAGGGCGGCCTCTTCGACCTCCTCGCCGACCTCCACCCCGAGATCTCCATCGAGGACCACGTGCTGCGGGTGGACAAACCGCACCACGCTGACGAGGTCTACGAGGGAGCCCTCCTGACGCTCGTCCCGTCGGTCTTCACGTGGCCCCGCCTCATCGTCGCGCACCACACGCCCGGCTGTTTCGAGTTCACCTACGGCGCCCGCGGGGTCGGGAAGGTCTGGGAGGGCCTGGACGACGATCCTGAAGGCGCCGACGAGCACCTCGGCGCGCTGCTGGGTCGGGGCCGGGCAGCAGTGCTCACCCTGCTGCGCACCCCGATGTCCACGACGCAGCTCGCCCGCGCCCTCGACCAGAGTGCCGGGTCGATCAGCCGCCATCTGTCCGTCCTCCGCGAGAGCGGACTCGTCGTGAGCTGGCGGTCGGGCCGCAACGTCCTCTACGCGCAGACCCCGTTGGCCCAGACCCTGGCATCGGTCAACGAGGACCGGCTTGCGGGCCCGGCCCGGCGCCGCGGCGCTCCGCTGCACCTCGCCCGCCGCGAGGCGTGATCGGCTGCACAGGCCGCGAGAGGTGACCCGGTCCGGATGCGCAAGCGGCGGGCTCACGATCCCGGGGTTCCCCGAGGGATCGTGAGCCCGCCTGTCACCGCGTGGGGCCGGGTGGGAACGATGCTCGACATGGAGGGGGCCGAGCTCGGCCACCAGCGGTGCGTTGGCAC
Source organism: Intrasporangium sp. (assembly GCF_032907665.1). Classification (GTDB taxonomy): domain Bacteria; phylum Actinomycetota; class Actinomycetes; order Actinomycetales; family Dermatophilaceae; genus Intrasporangium. The sequence goes on along the minus strand of NZ_JAJJPG010000017.1, from coordinate 12,636 downwards.
CGTCCGCCGGTCGAGCGCGGGCTCAGTGGTGGGCCGCTGAGGAGGGAGGGTCACGGTCCCACCGCCCGGGGGATGCTGCCCTTGGATGGTGTCCGGTCCCACTATGCCTCACCCTGCCGGCCCTGTCGCACCTTTTGCGCCCAGGGCAAAGGTGGTCAGCCGGTTCGTGGCACCTCGACACCCCAGGCGGGGCGCACGGATGCCGCGATCCGCGCTGGGCCCCGTGGACCGGTCGCCCGCGGGCCGGCCAGGACCGAGGCAGCGAGGGCGGTTCGGCGGTAGAGGATGTTGCGCCCCGACCGCCAGCTGACGACCATGCCGCTGTCCCGGAGGATGGACAGGTGGCGGTTGACGGCCGCAGGGCTCTGATCGAGCACGCGGGCCACCTGGGTCGTCGACATGGGGACGCCGAGCAGAGCGAGGATCGCGGAGCGGCTTCGTCCGAGCAGGGTGGCCACGGCCCGGGAGAGATCCTTGGGGTTGACGTCCTCCCAGACCCGGCCCGCGCCGCGGGCCGTGTAGGTCACAGCGAAGGACTCGCCGTCGTCGTCGACGAAGAGCCCCGGCCACGCGAAGACGGACGGGACGAGCGTGAGCACGAGCCCGTCGAGCCGGCGGTCCGTCGGGTAGGGCCGGTTGATGCTCAACGTGTCCCCCTCGGCGACGACGTCCGAGTGCAGGTCGTTGAGGAGTCCGTAGAGGCCGCTCTGGGACGTCAGCGTCGAGCGGTAGGCGAGGTCGTCCTCGAGGACGCCGCGCATGCGCTCCCACCACGGCTCCACGGCGGTCGTCCAGTAGCGAGTCAGGGCGTCCGCGAGGAGGTGTGGTCCGTCCGCCCCGATAAGGCGGCGCGCCGCCAGCGGAGGAGGCGTGCCTGCCCAGACGCGGAGGACCTCGTCCCGGACGTCGGTGGCGGGAAGGGTCGCCACGTCGGCCACCTGCTGCTCGAACGTCGTCGACATGGTGGCCGCACTCGCGAAGAGGAATGACGGAGCGCCGGGTCCCGGAGGGCACACTGCGAGCAGGAGGTCGAGGTCCGTCTCGCTCAGCGCGCCCCGGACGCGGCGCAACCACGGGTCGTGCAGGTGCATGGACGGCGGATCGGCCAGCAGCTTGAGGCTGGCGCCGACCTCGGCCAGCGGTGAGAACGCGAATCTGACCCTGCCGAGAACGTCAGGGGTGAGTCGAAAGTTGATCACGGCGTGCTTCCCCTCGTGTGTGATCGTGCGAGGGGCCGGACCGGACGCCTGGGTTCAGGCGCCCGGTCCGGCCTTCGCCGGCAGGCCGGGTGGAGCCGACATGCCTTGCGGAGTCACCGGTGACGGATGACCGGTGGTGGGTGCGTCAGCTGCCGGGCTTGACGGCGATCTGCGCGAGGTCGATCAGACCGCCGGTGTTCGGGTCCGCCGTCGCGTTGGTGATCCGCGACCCCGTGACGTAGATGTTGAGGTCCTGCGAGATCGGGACGAGCGGAGCCGTCTTCATGATCTCGTCGTAGAGGGTCGACCATGCCTCCTGGGCGGCATCGTTGTCGGACATCTCCCGGATCTCGGCCATCTTGTCCCAGCCGACCTGCGACCGCGAGTAGTTGTTCGGGCCGGCCTTGCCGGCCTGCGACGTGTCCGGGCCGAGGACCGGCGGGACGACAGACGACAGGGAGGCCCAGTCGTAGCACCAGCCGGCCGTGATGAGGTCGGTTGCCGACTCGTCGTTCTGCTGCTGGGTGTAGTAGTTCGCCCCGACGATCTTCCGGATCTCGATGTTGACGCCGATCTTCTTCCACGACGCCTGTGCCGCTTCGGCGGCCTTGACCGCGACCCCGACATCGGCCGTGCCGAGCGTGAGGGTCTCCCCGTTGTAGCCGGACTCCGCGAGGAGTTGCTTGGCCTTCGCCACGTCACCGGTCGGCGGCGCGGGGAACGGGTTGCCCTCGTGGTAGCCCTTCATCGAGCTCGGGATGATGCTGTCCACGAGCCGGTTGAGGCGCTCGCCTCCGCGACCCGAGATCCAGGCCTGCCGGTCGAGGCCGACGTAGAGGGCCTCGCGCAGCTTCTGGTCCTTGAGCAGCTCCTTCTGCTGGTTGAAGGCGATGTAGCGCCGGCAGACGTCCTCGCCCTCGACGACCCGGTCCTTGACCCGCGGCTGGTTGAGCTTGCCGAGGTTGGCCGGCTGGACTGCGCTGAAGCTGAGCGATGCCTGGTCCGCCTCGCCATCGAGGATCAGGCGCTGGTCGACGGTGGCCGGGTCCTGCCCGAAGACGAAGACGAACTTGTCCGGCAGGGCGGTGCGGACCTCGTCGGTGCTCGCGTCCCAGTGCGGGTTGCGCACGAGCGTGAGGGTCTTGTCCCGCTCGTAGTTCTCGATCATGTAGGGACCGGACGACACCGGGTGGTTGTCGTAGTCGGTCTTCGTGTCCTTGGCCTCCGGCACGGGCGCGAAGGTCGGCATCGTCGTCGTGTGGTCGAACTCGGGGTTCGCCGTCTGCAGGGTGAAGACGATCGTCTTGTCGTCCGGCGTGGTGATCCCCGAGCAGCCCTTGCCGCCGTTGTTGCCGGGCGGCGAGTACGGGCCCTTGTAGCCCTCCTCACAGACGACCATCTGACGCGCGTACGGTGCGCCCTCGGACATGTCCGGCACGAAGGAGCGCTCGACGTTGTACTTGATGTCGGCCGCCTTGATGGGCGTGCCGTCCTCGTACTTGAGGCCGTCCTTGAGCGTGAACGTCCACGTCTTGAAGTCCTCTGAGTGCTCGACGGTCTCGGCGAGGTCGTTCGTCAGGACGATCTGCTCCGCCGCGCCGTCCCACTTGTACTCCATCAGCTTGCGGCTGATGAGCTTGCTCGCCATCGAGGAGTCGGTGACGAAGCTGCGAACCGGGTCGAGGTGCTCGAAGTCGTTCTCGTGATAGACCGTGACGGTGCCGCCCTTCGCCCCGGCCGCGCCCGTCGAGTCATTCGAGGCGGGCGTCGGGTCGGTACTCGAACAGGCAGCCAACGGGATCGCCGCGGCCACGGCGATCATCAGGGTTCGGGCTCTGATGCCACGAGCCATGTCGGTGTCCTTCTCTCTTGCGATGGTGCCCGGGATCGGTGACCGGGCTGACCCACGTCATCCAGCCAGTCCCCTGTGATCCCGGCAACGATTCGCAGAGAGGCGCGCACTGTGACCTTTTCGCGACCCTTTCGACAACAGGACGTGACGGCTTCTTGACCGGATCGTGCGCTGGGAGAAGGGCAACCGGATCAGCCGATCTGCCGGTCGGCGCCGTTCAGGGACCTGTGGGGCTCGCGCGGGACTGGCCCGCCTCGCCGTGCCCGCGGAGTGCCCGGGAGACGTCTACGAGGCGTACGTCAAGTCCTGACGCAACAGCCACGGGGATCCCGGAACGTCGGCGCGGTTCAGGGACCTGCCTGCGCGTGCCCGCGGTTCAGAGGACCTGCCGGTCCTCGGGGAAGTGGCAGGCCGCGAGGTGGCCCGGCGCGCCGATCTGGAGCAGGGGCGGCTCCTGCTCGGCACAGATCTCCTGCGCCTTCCAGCACCGGGTGCGGAAGCGGCAGCCACTGGGCGGGTTGAGCGGGCTGGGCACGTCGCCGACCAGACGGATCCGCTCCCTGCGGGCGGCCGCGTCGGGGTCGGGCTCGGGCACTGCAGACAACAGCGCATGCGTGTAGGGGTGCTTCGCGTGGGCATAGAGGTCCTCGCGGTCGGCGATCTCGACGATCTTGCCGAGGTACATCACCGCGACCCGGTCGGACACGTGCCGGATCACCGAGAGGTCGTGCGCGATGAAGAGGTAGGCGAGGCCGAGCTCGTCCTGGAGGTCCTCGAGGAGGTTGACGACCTGGGCCTGGATGGAGACGTCAAGGGCCGACACCGGCTCGTCGCAGACGATGAGACGGGGTCGGAGCGCCAGCGCCCGGGCGATGCCGATCCGCTGGCGCTGCCCGCCCGAGAACTCGTGCGGGTAGCGGTTGTAGTGCTCCGGGTTGAGGCCCACCCGGTCCATCAGCTCCTGCACCGCCTTCTTCACCCCACCCGTGGGCTTGACGTCCTGGATGTGGAAGGGCGTGGCAATGATCGAGCCGACCGTCTCGCGCGGGTTGAGGGACGAGAAGGGGTCCTGGAAGATGATCTGGACGTCCCGTCGGAGGGGGCGCAGCTGCCGTGTCGTGAGGTGGGTGATGTCCCGCCCCTCGAACACGATCCGGCCACCGGTGGGCTCGTCGAGGCGGGTGACCAGTCGGCCCGTGGTGGTCTTGCCGCAGCCCGACTCTCCGACGACACCGAGGGTCCTGCCCTCGTGGACCTCGAGGCTCACTCCGTCGACGGCCTTGACGGCGCCGACCTGCTTGCGGAAGACGATGCCACGGGTGACCGGGAAGTGACGCTGGAGGTCGGTGACCGAGAGGATCGGCTCCCCCTCGGTGCCCTTCGTGGCCGTGTCGGCGACGCGGGTGGACTCCGCGCTGACCTGCTTCGGGGTGGTTGTCATGACGACCTCACGAGGCTGGACGATCCACGCGGACCGTCTCGGTGTAGATGCGCTGCCGCACGAGCGCTGGGATGTGGCACCTCGCGGCGTGGTCGGCGCCGACCCCGGCGAGCTCGGGGACCTCGGTCCGGCAGAGGTCGCCCTCGACGTGCTCCTTGAAGGTGCAGCGCGGCTCGAACGGGCACCCCGGGGGCAGGTTGATGAGCGACGGGGGTGAGCCCTGGATCGACATGAGCCGCCCCCCGCTCGACTCGACCCGCGGGATCGAGCCCAGCAGGCCCCAGGTGTAGGGCATGTGCGGCCGGTAGAAGATCTCCCGGGTCGGCCCGGCCTCGACGGCGCGACCGCCATACATGACGACGACGGAGTCGGCCATCTGGGCCACGACCCCGAGGTCGTGCGTGATCATGATGATCGCGGAGCCGAACTCGCGCTGGAGGTCGGCCATGAGGTCGAGGATCTGCGCCTGGACGGTGACGTCGAGCGCCGTCGTCGGCTCGTCGGCGATGAGCAGCCTCGGGTCGCACATGAGGGCCATGGCGATCATGGCCCGCTGGCGCATGCCGCCGGAGAACTGGTGGGGAAAGTCGTGGAAGCGCTTGTCCGGTGAGGGGATCCCGACGCGGTCGAGGAGCTCGATGGCGCGGGTTCGTGCTGCGGCGACCGGCACGTCGTGATGGACCCGGTAGGCCTCGACGAGCTGGTCCCCGACGCGGAAGTAGGGGTGGAGCGCGCTGAGCGGGTCCTGGAAGATCATCGCCATCTCACGGCCGCGGAGGCGGCGGATGTCGTCGACCGTCATCTTGACGACGTCTCGCCCGTCGAGCCAGATCTCGCCCGACACCTCGGCGCGGGTGCCCTTGTGCAGGCCCATGATGGCAAGGCTCGTCACGCTCTTGCCCGACCCGGACTCTCCGACGATGCCAAGGGTCTTGCCCGGCTCGAGGCTGAAGCTGAGGTCGTTGACCGCCTGGACGACACCGTCGTCGGTGGGGAACCGGACGGTGAGGTTGCGGACCTCGAGGAAGGCGGGGCCGCCGGTCCGAGGCTGTGTCGGCGGTTCAGGCGTGCGGGCCACAGGCAGAGCCACGGCGTCGCTCCCTTCGCGGAGTGATGGTCAGCCTCAGGAGAGGCGGACGCGGGGGTCGATGAAGGCGTAGAGAACGTCGACGACGATGTTGGCGACCACGATGAACGACGCCGCGATCATGACGACGGCCATGATGATGGGCAGGTCGCCGTTGAGGACCGAGTCGATCGCGGTCTTGCCGAGGCCCTGGATGCCGAAGATCTGCTCGGTGATGACGGCACCGCCGAGGAGCCCTCCGAGGTCGAGGCCGAAGATCGTCACGATCGGGGTGAGCGCTGCGCGGAGCCCGTGCTTGTAGACCACGGTCCGCTCCGGCAGGCCCTTGGCCCTCGCGGTACGGATGTAGTCCTCACTCATCGTCTCGATCATGTTGGTCCGGGTCATCCGGGTGTAGATCGCCGCGTAGAGGAAGGCGAGGGTCAGCCAGGGCAGGATGTAGAACTGGAGGAACTTCAGGGGCCCTGCCTCGAAGGGGTTGGTGCTGCTCGCGTCCGGGAACGGCAGCACCTGGAGCTGGACGATGAAGGCGAAGATGAGCAGGTAGCCCATGACGAGGGACGGGAAGGACACGGCGAAGAGCGCGGTCCCGACACTGAAGCGATCGACCCAGGTGCCCTTCCTCAGGGCCGCGGTGACCCCGAGGAAGACTCCCCCCAGCAGCCAGATGACGGCCGCCCCGGTGGCGAGCCAGAAGGTCGGCCCGACCGCGCCGGCGATCTGGTCCCAGACGAGCTGGCCGTTGCTGATCGACTGGTCGAAGCACGGCCACGGGCAGTGCCGCTCACTCCCCTCGGACCCGAGGGTCCGACCCGCCGGGTTGACCAGGCCGCTCATGTAGCGGCCGTACTGCTCGATGAGCGGGTCGTCGAAGCCGTACGTCTCGTTGATCTCGGCCACCCGTTCCACCGTGCAGTCCTTGCCGCAGATGAGCTGGGCCGGGTTGGCCGGTCCGGCCCAGAAGAGGGTGAACGTGATGGCACTGATGACTCCGAGGATGAGGACCATCTGGAGCAGTCGTCGGACGATGAAGCGAGCCATGGTCAGCCCCTTCCGGCGCGCGGGTCGAGGGCGTCACGGACCGAGTCGCCGAGGAGGTTGAAGGCGAGCACGGTGATGAACAGTGCGGCGCCCGGGAAGAAGAGGAACAGGGGGTCGACCTCGTACCACGCCGAGGCGTCGGAGATCATCCGACCCCAGGACGCAGTCGGTTCCTTGACCCCGACCCCGAGGAAGGAGAGCGCCGCCTCCGCCGTGATGTTCGCCGGGAGCATGAGCGTGGCGTAGACGAGCAGGGTCGGCACGAGGTTGGGCAGGATCTGCCGGAAGATGACAAAGGGGGAGGTCGCGCCCTGCGCCCGGGCAGCCTCGATGAACTCCCGCTCCCGCAGGGCCATGGTCTGCCCCCGGACGATGCGGGCCAGGTAGGCCCAGCCGAAGAAGCCGAGGACGAAGATGAGCACCCCCATGCGGAGGGTGTTGTCGTCCGGGATGCCGAGCAGGGCTTCCGCGCGGTCAGCGATGACGGGCGTCAGCGCCATGATGAACAGGAGCACGGGGAAGCTGAGCATGATGTCCATGAGCCGGCCGAGGACGGCGTCGACCCAACCCCTGAAGTAGCCGGCCGTCATGCCGACGACGGTCCCGAGCAGCACCGCGAGGATGGTGCCCCCGAGTGCGACGAGCAGGGACGGGCGGGCGCCGTAGACGAGGCGGGCGAAGATGTCCCTCCCGTCCTGGGGCTCGATGCCGAGCCAGTGCTCGGAGCTGATGCCGCTGTTGAGGATGCCGCCACTCGGGATGCCGCCGAGCTGCTGGTCGAGCAGCGCCTCCCCGTTGGGACCGGTGAAGTTCGGCTGGTCGGGTGGGTACCCGGAGATCTTGACGATGAGGGGGGCGAAGATCGCGACGAGGACGATGAGCACGATCGTCACGGCGCAGACGAGCGCCACGCGGTCCTGCTTGATCCGCGACCAGGCGATCTGGCCGGGCGAACGGCCCTCGATCTGGCGGGCTTCCGACGACGCAAGGGCCTCGGTGGGGAGCTCGGACTGCGGACCAGCGTCGCTCGCTGTGCCGATCGTGGTCATGGCAGACGGGCCTTTCGACACTCCGGTCCGGTGCGGACGGGTGGTGCGGGATGGGCAGGGGGTGGTTGGGGCTGCTGGCGCGGCAGGGTGCGCCTGGTCCCGGGAGCGTAGGGACGCGCTGGAGCGCGCCGCGACGATTCGCTCAGAGGTGAAAACCGCGACGTCTTCGTTACCGAGCAGGGTGCGGCACCACCCTCCCCCGCAGGGCGGCGAAGATGCCGGGCTGTGCGGCCCGGTAGGTGAGCCGCCACCCGCCGTCCTCTGCGTGCGACAGCCGCGCGACAGCAGGCTCGAGGAAGGAGGGTGCGAGCACGAGGAGGGGTGACGATGCGGCCAACGAGGCGGACCCGTGCGCGAGGCCGACCCGTTCGAGCGCGGCAAGGGCCCCGTCGCGGCGGATCGCCGCCTCCGTGACGCGGGCCTCCGCGTGCAGCGCCTCTTCCAGGGAAGGCCACTCAGGTCGCAGCGTCAGCCGCCAGCACTCCCAGAGCGCCCTGGCGACCACGGCCCCCGCGTCCCCGCGTCCGAGGGCAGCCCGCAGGGCTCGGGACGGCGGCAGCATGCCACCGTGGGCCCGCTCCACGCTCTCCCGGATCCGCGGCGCAGGGGTGTCGGCGATGGCCGCGAGCCCCGGCTCCAGGGACCGTCCCACCGCAGCCGACGGGTCCAGCACGAGCGGCAGCTCCCCAGCCGGCGCCGCGAGGGCGGAGAGGAGCTCGAGCGCTCCACCCCCGAGGCGGGAGACGACCAGCTCTGGCCACCAACGCGCCTCAGCGGAGGTGCTGTGCGCGGCCAGCGCCCGCACGGCAGCCGCGAGCTCCGTCGCCGGCGTGACGCCGTGAATCACCTCGGCGCTCCGCGCACTGGCCCCGGACTGCTGCATCGTTTCACGGTGCGACACGCGGGTGGCCGCGCGCCACGATTAGGCCACAGGTGCTGCCCACCCCGTCGGGACGGAGGCGGTCCGCGCTGGCGAGCCCAGCGGCATACGGCCCCATGACGTATGCCGCTGTGCTGGTTGGGGTGCTCACCACTCCACCCGGCCGGGCCCGTCCTCCAAGCGTCGGGACGTCTGGCCCTGTCACGGGGGGCGCGCCCGATGGAGCGTGGCTGGGGTGAGGAGGTGTACAGATGAAACTCAGACTTCGTGACCTCGTGGCCACGCTTCTCGTCGCCGCCATCGCGGTGCCCTACGTCGGCTACCTGATGCGCGGTGAGATGCCGTTCGTCCAGGATGCGCGCGGGATGGCCGCCATCGGCCTGGTCCTCGGCGTCGCCGCCTACCTGGTCTTCAGGGGTGGCAACGCCCACGACCGGGTCGGCCTCATGGAGAACGGCGTCGCGCTCGTGGCGCTGGCCCTCGGAGTGGCCGCCCTGGTGTTTGCCGAGACGGCAGCCGCCGGGCTGCTGCTGGCAGTCTTCATGGGCTCGATCGCCGTCGTCCTCGTGCTCGAGCTCGTCGACCACGCGGGCTTGCTGCCCGCGCACAGCGGCGGCGCCCACGCCTGACCGCTGGGTGAGGGGCCGGCTCACCGCTCAGTGCGCGAGCCGCCTCACCGCCTGACCGCCCCGCCTGGCTCTCGTCAGGGCGGGGCGGTCCTGTCCGTGCTATCCCTCCTGTCCCTGCGTCGGCCACCCGGTGTACTGCTCGGCGAGGTACACCTGCCCGGCCCGGGTCGACACGAGGTTCTCCAGCTCGCCGAGCTGCCGACGGCGGTCGAAGTCGGAACCGTCGGGAGGCAGGTGGAGCATCTGCGTCATCCAGTACGAGAAGTTCTGCGCCCGCCACACGCGCTCGAGAGCGCGCCTCGCGTACTCGTCGAGCACGGAGTCGTCGCGCGCCGCCATCGCCCGGACGAGCACGTCCGCGAGGATCCGCACGTCGTGGATCGCGAGGTTGAGCCCCCGGGCACCGGTCGGCGGGACCGTGTGGGCCGCGTCGCCGGCGAGGAGCAGCCGACCCCAGCGCATCGGCTCCTGGACGAAGGACCGGAAGGGGAGGACCGACTTCTGGATGACCGGCCCCTCGTGGAGCCGGAAGCCGTCGTCGCCCGCGAGGCTCGCCTGGAGGCGTTCCCAGATCCGCTCGTCGCTCCACGCGCCGACGTCCTCGGTCGGGTCGCACTGGAAGTACATGCGCTGCACGGTCGCGGTCCGCTGGCTGATGAGTGCGAAGCCCGAGTCCGAGTTGCAGTAGATGAGCTCAGGGCTGCTCACGGGCGCCTCGGCGAGGATCCCGAACCAGGCGAACGGGTACTCGCGGTAGCGACGGATGCGGTGCTCCTCCGGGACCAGGTCTCGGCAGGTGCTGCGGGAGCCGTCGGAACCGATGACGTACTTCGCGCTCACCTTGACGGGGGTGCCATCGGCCTCGGTGAACTGCACGGTCGGCTGTTCCGTGTCGATCCCGTCGACGGTGACGTCGCCGACGCCGAAGCGGACGTCGCCGCCGTCGCGAGCCCGGGCGTCCGCCAGGTCGATGAAGACGTCCTGCTGGGGGTAGAGCCACACCGACTCACCGACGAGGGCCTTGAAGTGGATCCGGTGGCTGCGACCGCCGAAGCGCAGGATGGTGCCCTCGTGCTCGTGCCCGTCGCGGAGGATGCGGTCCGAGACGCCGGAGTCGACGAGCAGCCGGGCGGCCTCGGCCTCGAGGATGCCGGCCCGGTGCGTCGCCTCGATCTCCTCGCGGGAGCGCAGGTCGATGGCGACCGACGACACCCCGGCGCGGTGGAGCAGGTGGGCCGCCATGAGCCCGGCTGGGCCGGCCCCGACGATGGCGACGTCGGTCGTGACGACGGTGTCCGGGTTCGTGGTGCTCATCGTGCTCCTTCGTATGCCGCTGGGCTGGCGGGGCGCGTCACGGCGCTGGGTTCGCGCTGGGGTCAGAGCCGACTCAGCCGGCTTGGGGGAAGGCCTCGGTGTCGACGTCTGCCGCCGCGGCGGCGCTGTAGCGCGAACCGACCACGGTCCGCTCGTTGACGATCTCGCCCGCCTGCTCGAGCACGTCCGGGGAGACGGTGACCGCGGCTGCGGCGAGATTCTCGCGCAGGTGGTCGATGCTCCTCGTGCCCGGGATGGGAACGACGTGGTCGCCGCGACTGAGCAGCCAGACGAGCGCGAGCTGCGCAGGCGTGCAACCGGCCTCGTCCGCGAGAGAGGCGAAGCGACGCTGGAGGGCCAGGTTCGCGGCATACGCCTCGCCCTGGAAGCGGGGCATCGCGTGCCGGATGTCCTTCTCGGGAAGCTCGGCCATGACCGGCGGCGCGGAGGTGAGCACGCCGCGGGCCAGCGGTGAGAAGGCGACGAGGGTGATCCCGAGCTCGCGGCAGACCGCGTCGGCGCCGAGCTCGGGATTGCGCGTCCAGAGGCTGTACTCGTTCTGGAGGGCAGCGACCGGGTGGACCGCGTGCGCGCGGCGGACCGTCGCGGCCGACATCTCGGACAGGCCCACGTGGCGGACCGAGCCCGCCTCGACGAGCTCGGCGATGGCGCCCACGCTCTCCTCGACCGGCACGGCAGGGTCGAGACGGTGGAGGTAGTAGACGTCGATGACGTCGGTCCGGAGGCGACGCAAGGCCTCATGCGCCGTCGCCCGGATCGTCTCGGGACGACCGTCGACGACGCGCTTGCCGTCGACGCCGGTCATGCCGCACTTGCTCGCCAGGACGATCCGGTCGCGGTGGGGCCCGAGGACCCGACCGACGAGCTCCTCGTTGGCTCCGAAGCCATAGAGCGCCGCCGTGTCGAAGTGGACGACGCCGAGGTCGAGCGCCTCGAGCAGCAGCCGTGCGGCCTCCTCGGCGGTCGAGGGCGTCCCGTAGGCATGGCTGAGGTTCATGCAGCCGAGCCCCATCGGCCCGACCTCGAGGTCGCCGATGCGCCGCGACGAGCCCGCCGTCATCGGGTCGCCCACGGACTTCAGGGTCCCGTGTGCGTCGGTCACGAGGCCTGCCCCTCCAGCTGCTTCTCGAGGTCGGCCAGGGTGCGGTAGCACGGCATGACGTCGGCGATCGAGGCATTGGGCTGTCGCCCTTCCCGGATCGCGGCGACGAACTCCCGGTCCTGCAGCTCGATGCCGTCCATCGACACGTCCACGCCGCTCACATCGATCGGCTCCTCCTTGCCGGTGACGAGGTCGTCGTAGCGCGCGATGTACGTGCCCGTGTCGCCGATGTAGCGGAAGAACGTGCCGAGCGGGCCGTCGTTGTTGAAGGACAGCGACAGGGTGCAGATGGCGCCGGACTCGGCGAGGAGCTGGATCGACATGTCCATGGCGATCCCGAGCTCGGGGTGGAGCGGCCCCTGGATGGCGTTGGCTCGCACAATCGGTGAGCCGGTCTGGTAGGCGAAGAGGTCGACCGTGTGGGCGGCGTGGTGCCAGAGGAGGTGGTCGGTCCACGACCGCGGCTGCCCGAGGGCGTTGAGGTTCTCGCGCCGGAAGAAGAACGTCTGCACGTCCATCTGCTGGATGTGGTACTCGCCGGAGGCGATCCGCTGGTGGACCCACTGGTGGCTCGGGTTGAACCGCCTCGTGTGGCCCACCATCCCGACGAGCCCCGTCTGCTGCTGGAGGGCGAGGCAGGCCTCCGCGTCGGCGAGGTTGTCGGCGAGGGGGATCTCGACCTGCACGTGCTTGCCGGCCTCGAGGCAGCGCTGTGTCTGCTCGGCGTGCATCGGCGTCGGCGTCGCGAGGATGACCGCGTCGACGTCGTCCATCGCGAGGGCGTCGTCCAGGGTGGCGACCGGACGACCCGCGCCGTGCTCCTCGGCGAACGACGTCGCCGCCTCCAGGGTCGAGCTGATCACGGCGGCGACCTCGACGTCCTCGATCCGCTTGAGAGCCGCGACGTGCTTGGCGCCGAAGGCCCCGCCTCCGGCGAGGGCGATCCTGAGGGGCTGCTGGGTCATGTCACTCCTGGGGGTTGTCCGCGGACTGGTCGGCGGGGTGGTTGGCGAGGATGAGG
>NZ_JAJJPG010000016.1:0-40351 GCF_032907665.1 Intrasporangium sp. | reverse complement strand
CGGGTCATCGAGCAGGAGTGGGGCGAGCGGCTCATCCGGTCCTGGAACGAGGCCGACTGGTGGGGGGCACAGACGAGGGTGGGTGACCGTATCGGTGGGCTGGTCGGCGCCGCGCCGGGTCAGGTCGTCGTCACCGACTCGACCTCGGTCAACCTCTTCAAGGCGATCGTCGGTGCGGCGCGGCTCCGCCCGGGGCGCGGGGTCGTGCTCACCGACCCCGCCTCCTTCCCGACCGACCTCTACCTGGCCGAGGCCGCGGCGCGGGTCGAGGGGCTCGAGGTCCGACGGGTGCCCCCCGCCGAGGCGCCGCGAGCCATCGCGGAGCTCGGCGGCGACCTCGCTGTCGCGGCGTACTCCAGCGTCGACTACGCGACCGGCGAGCTGTGGGACCTCGAGGGCATCACCGCCGCCGCCCACGCTGTCGGCGGTCTCGCCTGCTGGGACCTGTGCCACTCCGCCGGCGCCCTCGACGTGCGACTCGACGAGGGCGGGGCCGACGTGGCGGTCGGCTGCGGCTACAAGTACCTCAACGGTGGCCCGGGGGCGCCGTCGTTCATCTACGTCGCGGCCCGTCACCAGCAGGCCTTCGACCAGCCGCTCACGGGGTGGTTCGGCCACGCGAGACCGTTCGAGATGGCCCGGGACTACGAGCCGGCGCCGGGCATCGACCGCCTGCGCGTCGGCACTCCCCCGATGCTCTCGGTCCTGGCCCTGGAGGCGGCACTCGAGGCCTTCGACGCCCTGTCGATGGCCGACGTCCGAGCCCAGTCGCTCTCGCTGACCTCCACCTTCCTCGAGTCCCTGGAAGCGATCGGCGTCCACCTCGCCGTGGCGACTCCGAGCGCGCCCGAGCGCCGTGGGTCCCAGGTCTCCTTGCGCCACCCGCAGGCCTTCGCAGTCGTCCAGGCTCTCATCGCGCGTGGTGTCATCGGCGACTACCGCGAGCCAGACATCGTGCGCCTCGGCTTCGCCCCGCTCTACGTCACGCACGTCGACGCGGTCAGGGCCGCGGCGCACGTCCGTGAGGTCCTCGAGGACCACGAGTACGAGCGAGCGGAGTTCGCGCGACGCGGCGCCGTCACGTGACCGCGCACCACGCTTCCGCTGGGTGCGTGCACCGTTGCGGTGCAGCAGCGGTGGCCGCGTGTGCTGAGGGGGTGCGGACATTGCGTTTGTCACGTTTCACGCCAGTCTGGACCGGGGGTGGAACGATGGGGCCAACGCAAGGGGAGGTAGCACATGAAGCTCGACACGTTGCTTCGGGAGTCCGAGGCGGAGATCCTCGACGAGGCGTTCGCTGACCTGCAGCGCTCACACGTGAGCCACTACGAGAAGGCAGGCGAGGCGTTCACGCGCGAGCGGCTGGCCAAGCTGTTCGACCTTGTCGTCGGAGCCATCGAGACGCGCAGCCTTGCGCCGCTGAGCGCCTATGCCGACCGGATCGCGATCGAGCGCTTCGACGCCGGCTTCGACATCTCCGAGGTGCAGATGGCCTTCAACTCGCTCGAGGAGGCCATGTGGCGGCGGGTCGTCGGCTCGGAGCCGCCGGGCGAGCTCGCCGAGGCGATCGGTCTGCTGAGCACGGTCCTTGGCTTCGGCAAGGACACGGTGGCGCGCAAGTACGTCTCGCTCGCCTCGCAGAAGCACGTCCCCTCGCTGAACCTCAAGGCGCTCTTCTCTGGCGTCGAGGAGGGCACCACCGAGGCCTGACGGCCAGCCATCTGTGGACGTATGCCGCTGGGCTGAGTCAGCCCAGCGGCATACGGCCTGCTCGTGGTTGTGCCTACCTCACCAGCCGCGCTCGGCGAGCCGGTGCGGCTGCGGGATGTCGTCGACGTTGATGCCGACCATCGCCTCGCCCAGGCCGCGCGAGACCTTGGCGATGACGTCGGGGTCGTCGTGGAAGGTCGTCGCCTTGACGATCGCCTCGGCGCGCTGTGCGGGGTTGCCGGACTTGAAGATGCCGGACCCGACGAAGACGCCCTCGGCGCCGAGCTGCATCATCATCGCCGCATCGGCCGGCGTCGCGATGCCCCCCGCCGTGAAGAGGACGACGGGCAGCTTGCCGTCACGCGCGATCTCCGCGACGAGCTCGTAGGGCGCCTGGAGCTCCTTGGCGGCGACGTAGAGCTCGTCCTCGGGCAGGTTCTGGAGGCGGCGGATCTCGGCTCGGATCTGGCGCATGTGCGTCGTCGCGTTGGAGACGTCGCCGGTGCCGGCCTCGCCCTTGGAGCGGATCATCGCGGCACCCTCGGTGATGCGGCGCAGAGCCTCCCCGAGGTTCGTCGCGCCGCACACGAAGGGCACGGTGAACCTCCACTTGTCGATGTGGTTGGCGTAGTCGGCGGGAGTGAGCACCTCCGACTCGTCGATGTAGTCGACTCCCAGGCTCTGCAGGACCTGGGCCTCGACGAAGTGGCCGATGCGGGCCTTCGCCATGACGGGGATCGACACGGCGGCGATGATGGCGTCGATCATGTCGGGGTCGCTCATCCGGGAGACGCCGCCCTGGGCGCGGATGTCGGCGGGGACGCGCTCGAGCGCCATCACCGCGACGGCGCCGGCGTCCTCGGCGATCTTGGCCTGCTCCGGGGTGACGACGTCCATGATGACGCCGCCCTTGAGCATCTCGGCCATGCCCCGCTTGACGCGGGGGGTGCCGGTGCCCGTCTGGGGCTGGGGGTGAGACTGGGTCTCGGGAGTGCTCACGATCGTCCTGCTTTCGTGCTCGGTGGTTGCCAAGAATCGTAGGCCCAACGGATCGGTCCCCTCGACCAGGATGTGCCCGCCCGGGACCCTGGCCCGGCGAGCCACGACAAATCGAGGGTCCGTCGCCTCGCGAAGGACCTCAGGAAGCCGGCTCGGGTACCGCCAGACCCGGTGGCATCGCGGCGTCGAACTCGACGGTCAGCGGCATGGGGGTGTGTCCGGCGAGCCGGAAGATGCGCACGACCCACTTGCGCCGCACTCGTCGGACATCGGTCACGGCATCGTTGTGGAAGCGCCGGGCGAGCTCGACGCGGGTGCACGCAGAACGGAGTCGTGCGAGGTGGTCGATCCCGAGCGGACCGACGTCACGGATCGCTGCACAGGTCGGCTCGGTGAGGGAGACCTGGAGGGCCTCCGTCAGGTCGTTCTCGACGAGCTCTCGGATCTCGCCGTGCTCCCCCGGGTTCTCGAGGGACTGGGCAGCGGCGTTGGCCAGGATGAGTGACGTGGCGCCGTCGAGCAGCCCGCTGTTGGCCAGCTCCAGCGAAGCCTCGGCCCGCCGGACCAGCTGCGCGTCGAGAGCCGCCAGGGTGCCGGTGAGCCGGACGTGGAGCCGGTCGAGCCGGGCCGCGGTGTAGGTGAGGTACCACGCGATGACGACGAGGACGAAGAGGATCGCGAAGATCCACGAGAGGGTTTCGCTCATCGGCCACCGCCGCGCAGGAAGCGGTTCCACCTCGTCGACGGCTCCGCCTGGGCCGCGATCCGACCCTCGATGACGGTCTCGTAGACCGCCCGGATCTGGTCGGCCACGACCGACCAGTCGAAGAGGTTGGCCCGGACCCGGCCCCGGGAGGCCAGTACGCGACGGCGCTCGGGGTCCTCGAGGAGGCCGATGAGCTCGTCGGCGAGGTCTGCGGGGTCCTCGTTGCGGAACATCGCGCCGACCGCCCCGCCGTCGAGCACCCGCGAGAACGCGGGAAGGTCGCTCGCGAGGACGCAGGCGCCCGCCGACATCGCCTCGATGAGGATGATCCCGAAGCTCTCGCCGCCCGTGTTGGGGGCCACGTAGACGTCCACCGACGCGAGGAGCGCGGCCTTCTCCTCGTCGGAGACCGCGCCGAGGAACTCCGCGGCTTGCCGCACCCGATCCGGCCATCCCGCGGTGACCTCGTTGGCATCACCGGGGCCGGCCATGAGGACGCGCAGCCCGGGCACCCGGTCGAGCACCCTCGGCAGGGCCGCGACGAGCACCGGCAGGCCCTTGCGCGGCTCGCCCATCCGCCCGAGGAAGGCGATCGTCGGCCGCTCCGGGGTGCTTGTCCACTCCGGCCTCTTGGGCGCCGAGGCGAACCGCTCGACGTAGACGCCGTTGGGGATGACCACGGCGTCGCCGCCCAAGTGCGTCGTCACCGTGCGGCGGGCATCCTCGCTCACCGCGATCCGCGCTGCGACCTTCTCGAGGGACGGGCGGACGATGGGGTAGGCGGTCTGCATCGTGCGGGACCGGATCATCGACGAGTGGAACGTCGCGACGATGGGGCCGTCGGCCGTCATGAGGGCGATGACGCTGATGCTCGGGGTCACCGGTTCGTGGAGATGGAGGACGTCGAAATGCCCTTGGTCGAGCCACTTGCCGACCCTGTTCGCCGTCACCGGTCCGAAGTTGAGGCGCGCGACCGAGCCGTTGTAGCGGACCGCCGTGGCCCGCCCCGCTGAGACGACGTAGTCGGGTAGCGCCGTCTCGCTGTCTGCGGGGGCGAGCACCGACACGTGCTCGCCCTCGCCGATGAAGTGCTCAGCGAGGTCACGGACGTGGAACTGCACTCCCCCGGGGACGTCGAACGAGTAGGGGCAGACGATGCCGATTCTCATGACGTGCCGTCCGACAGGTCCTCGACGAAAACCCTCTGGAGCATGTGCCAGCTCGACGTGTGGGCCCGGATCGCGGGCGAGAGGTGGTCAGCGCACTGCTGGATGAGGTCTCGGGCCTTGTCAGCGGTCGTCCCGGCCACCCGCGGACGAAGCTGGTCGCTGAACTGGATGACCGTCCGGTAGCCTCCGAGACTGCTTGCCTTCGGGGCCGGCTCGTAGTGGATAGAGGCGGCGAAGAGCGGGGCGCCCGTGAGCAGGGAGAGGACCGCGGGACCCTTGGCCATCCGCGCAGGGTGATCCACCAGCTCGACCTCGACGCCGTTGCTCGTCAGGTCCCGGTCGCTGGCGAGCGCGATGAGGCGCCCCCCTGCGCGGGCGGTCCGGACGAGGGCCGCGAAGGGGTCCTCCCCGCCGGTCAGCGGGATGATGTCCATCCCGATGGCGTTGCGGAAGGAGACGAACTCCTCGAACACAGCCTCGGGCTCGAGGCGCTCGGCCACAGTGGTCACGGGAGCGAGCTGACCGGCGGCCCAGGCGGCTGCGAGGTCGAAGTTGCCGAGATGGCCGACGAAGGCGATGACCGTCTCCCCCCTCGCGGTGAGACGGCGCACCTCCGCGTCGCCGTGGCAGACCACGGCCCGGTCGATCTGGTCCCGGCTCAGCGACGGGAGACGGAATGCCTCGCAGTAGTACCGCATGTATGACCGCATCCCCGCACGGACCAGCGCATCGAGAGCGGGCTCGTCGAGCTCCGGCCGGGCTCTGCGGTAGTTGGATCGGAGCCGGTCGACCCGCTTGCCACCTCGCCGCACGCTGAGGTCGGCGATCCGGTTGAACAGTCCGTAGGCGGCCGGCTCGGGCAGCGCCCGCACCGCGCGCCAGCCGAGCTTGAACCCGCCGACGGTGAGCAGGTCGGTGAGCCGGTGCGTGAGCCTGTCGGTGGGTTGGTCGTTGACGTGGTCGGTGAGTCCGGCGGCGCCGCGACCGCCGGTCAAGGGTTGACCTCCCCGGTGGCGAGTGCCTGCGAGCGCACGGTGATGATCCGCTGCAGGACCGTGACCAGACTGGCGACGGCGAGCAGCGCGAGGACGACACCGAGCAGGACGGTCGAGTCGAACAGGTCCGCGAAGAAGGCCGCGACGAGGACGGCGACGAGCCGATCGGCGCGCTCCGCGATCCCCACGGAGGCGGTGAAGCCGAGCCCTTCGGCCCGGGCCCGTGCGTACGAGACGACGCTGCCGAGGATGAGGCAGGCCAGGGCGAGCCCGGCCATGAGGCTGTTGTCCCCGCGGCCTGCGTAGAAGAGGACCAGACCGCCGAAGACGGCGGAGTCGCCGATGCGGTCGAGCGTCGAGTCGAGATAGGCGCCCCACTTGGTCGGCGCCCCGGACTGGCGCGCCATGATGCCGTCGATCGTGTCGGAGAAGACGAAGGCGGTGATGACCAGGACACCGATCCACAGCTCGCCGCGTGGGAAGAAGAAGAGCGCGCCGGCGCTGACTCCGACCGTGCCGACGACGGTCACGATGTCCGGGCTGATGCCGAGCCTGAGGAAGAGGTGGGCGATCGGACCGAGGATCTTGGTGACGCTCGCGCGGAGGAATCTGTTGAGCATGGTGGGTCCACCCTACTGACCGGACGCTCAGGTCACGGCCGACCGGGGCGGGCAGCCTGGCGATTCGCCGTCAGTCCGACGGCCATGCCGCGAGCACACGCTGGCGGGTGTCCTCCAGGAGGACGGGCAGGGCCTTCGTCTGGCCGACGATGGGCAGGAAGTTCGAGTCGCCGCCCCATCGGGGCACGACGTGCTGGTGAAGGTGGGCAGCGACACCGGCCCCGGCCACGGCGCCCTGGTTCATGCCGAGGTTGAAGCCGTGCGGGCCAGAGGCGGCTTCGAGGGCCCGGATGGCGGCCTTGGTCAAGGCGCTGAACTCCACCGTCTCCTCGTCGGTGAGGTCGACGTAGAGCGAGACGTGACGGTAGGGGCAGATCAGCAGGTGGCCCGGGTTGTAGGGGAAGAGGTTCATCACGACGTAGCAGTGCCGGCCACGGTGGACGATGAGACCGTCCTCGTCACTCTTGTCCGGGGCGACGCAGAAGGGACATCCGGAGCCGGGCGCATCGGTCGGCTTCTCACCGATGATGTAGGCCATCCGGTGCGGGGTCCACAGCCGCTGGAACCCGTCGTCGACATGGGCGAAGGTGGCGTGGTCCTCGATCCCCGACCCGTCGTCCGGGGCCGTCCTGTCGCTCCCCTGCTCCCTCATGGGCCGCATCCTATGCGGTGGCCGAGTTCGCTTCAGATGCGTGTCGGTTTGAGCATCTGGCGTCCGAACGGGTTCAATATGAGAGGCCCTGCGGTGTGTGAGACCGCAGGGCCTTGATGCGCCCGGGGCAGCCGCACTCGTCGACCCGGCTCGTCGGTGCCGACGCGGAACGGCCCCGCGGGTGTGAGAGCCGCGGGACCGGTGTCCGGTGCCTTCCACAAGGAAGGTGAAGGCCCGGGAAGTATGAGTTCCCGGGCCTTCCTCTTCCGTCACCGAAGTGAGGAAGAACTGATCCGCCGAAGCGGTTCAGTAGTTCAGTTGTAGCCCAGCGTTCACCCTTTGGCAACCCCTTCCGCGACTTTTCCTCCCGCGGCCGGCGTGTCGCCCGGACTTGTCGGCGAGTCGTCTGCTATCGACCACCGGTCCGGTCCGACAGTGCGATCGTCAGGGCCCCACCTTCAGGGCCCGACCATCAGCGAGGGCGTCGGACCGGCGGTTGCCGGGCAGAGTTCATAGGGGTCGACACATCGCGGGGTCACTGTCCGGCCACCTGGATCGGGCCGTGACCAGAGCGACTGGGGTGATTAGACCTGCGCGCGCGTCTCGATCGCCGTGAGGATCTCGGTGATCGCCTCGTCGATGGGCACGCCGTTCTTCTGTGACCCGTCGCGGAACCGGAACGACACGGCCCCTGCGGCCCGGTCGTCCTCCCCCGCGATGAGCACGTAGGGCACCTTGGACTTCGACGCGTTGCGGATCTTCTTCGGGAAGCGGTCGTCGCTCGCGTCGAGCTCCACCCGGACGCCCTTGCGGCGGAGCCGGTCGAGGACCTCCCGGAGGTAGTCGGCGTACTCGTCCGCGACGGGCACCCCGAGGACCTGGACGGGCGAGAGCCAGACCGGGAAGGCTCCGGCGTAGTGCTCGACGAGAACCCCGAGGAACCGCTCGATGGAGCCGAACTTCGCCGAGTGGATCATGACCGGCTGCTGGCGGGATCCGTCCGCGGCCTGGTACTCCAGCCCGAACCGCTCGGGCTGGTTGAAGTCGTACTGGATCGTCGACATCTGCCAGGTGCGTCCGATCGCGTCCTTGGCCTGGACGGAGATCTTGGGCCCGTAGAAGGCAGCACCCCCGGGGTCGGGAACGAGCTCGAGGCCGGACTCGGTCGCGACCTTCTCGAGGACGGCGGTGGCGACCTGCCACTGCTCCTCCGTGCCGATGAACTTGTCCTTCTTGGCGCCGGCCTCGTCGCGGGTCGACAGCTCCAGGTAGAAGTCCGTGAGCCCGAAGTCCTGGAGCAGCCCGAGGATGAAGTCGAGCAGGTGCTTGATCTCAGCCGGCGCCTGCTCCTCGGTGACGTAGGAGTGCGAGTCGTCCATGGTCAGGCCGCGCACGCGCGTCAGGCCGTGCACCACGCCGGACTTCTCGAAGCGGTACACCGAGCCGAACTCGAAGAACCGGAGCGGCAGCTCGCGGTAGGAGCGGCCACGGGACGTGAAGATGAGGTTGTGCATCGGGCAGTTCATCGCCTTGAGGCGATACTCCGCGCCCTCCATCTCCATGGGCGGGAACATCGTGTCGGCGTAGTAGGGCAGATGCCCGGACGTGTGAAACAGCCCGTCCTTGCTGATGTGAGGGGTCCCGACGTAGTCGAAACCCTCCTCGATGTGGCGGCGGCGGACGTAGTCCTCCATCTCGCGCTTGATGACCCCGCCCTTGGGGTGGAAGACGGGCAGGCCCGAGCCGAGCTCGTCCGGGAAGCTGTAGAGGTCGAGCTCCGCGCCGAGCTTGCGGTGGTCGCGACGCTCAGCCTCGGCAAGCCGGTCGAGATAGGCGCGCATGGCGTCCTTGTCGGGCCAGGCAGTGCCGTAGATCCGCTGGAGCTGTGGGTTCTGCTCGGAGCCGCGCCAGTACGCGGCGGCGACGCGCATCAGCTTGAAGGCGTTGCCGATGACCTTGGTGCTCGGGACGTGCGGACCTCGACACAGGTCGCCCCACGCGCGGGTGCCGTCGCGGCGGACGTTGTCATAGATCGTCAGCTCTCCCCCACCGACCTCGACGCTCGCGCCTTCGGCCGCCTCGCTCGCGCCGCCCTTGAGCCCGACGAGCTCGCACTTGTAGGGCTCGTGGGCGAGCTCCGTCAGGGCGGCGTCCTCGCTGACGACCCGCCGTGCGAAGGTCTGGCCCTCGTTGATGATCTTCTGCATGGCCTTCTCGAGGGCCTTGAGGTCGTCGGGGTGGAACGGCGTCGCGACGTCGAAGTCGTAGTAGAAGCCGTCTCGGATGGGCGGGCCGATCCCGAGCTTGGCGTCCGGGTTGATCGACTGGACGGCCTGGGCCAGGACGTGCGCCGTGGAGTGACGCAGGACCGCGAGCCCGTCCTCGGAGTCGATGGTCACCGGCTCGACGACGTCACCGTCCTCGAGGACATGGAACAGGTCTCTCAGCTCGCCGTTGACCCGGGCCACGACGACCCGGCCGACGTCACCTACCTGCTCGAAGAGGTCGCCGGCCGTCGTCTGCGCGTCGACCGATCGCTCGCTCCCGGCGATGGTGACGCTGATCTGTGCAGACACGGTGGACTCTCCTCGAGAAGACATGGTCGTATGCCGCTGGGCGCGGTCGCGCTCAAGGGTATCCACTGGGCGGGGTGAGCCACGAAACCGCAGGTCAGGTGCTCCCGCAGCGGCCGGGCCGAATCTCGTGATGCACCTTGCGCCGGATGTCGGTAGGTTTCGTCCGCCAACGCACAGGGAGGACGAGATCTTGGACCCGCAGACCCCGCTCGACCCGCAGCCCCCCGACCTCATGTCGAGAACGCCCGGGGTGCTGCCGCCGCCACCGGGGCAGAACGCGGCCGCAAGTCACGCAGGCAGTCCGCCCCCGCTGCACCCGATGGCTGCGTCATGGCGGAAGCCCTGGAGTCCGGCGGTGGACGTCCTCGGCCGCGTCACGGTCGGGTTGCTGGCGGCGACCATCGTGGCGCACCTGGCCAACGTCTGGTTCGACCTTCGAGGTCTCACGATGCTTGAACGCGGCGATGTCGACGGGCTGGTGGCCCTCGCGGCACGGGCGGACCTCATGCCGGCGCTCCTCGTGGCGTCCTACGTCGCAACGGCGATCGTCTTCGTCAGCTGGCTCGGGTTCGTCTGGAGGTCGGACCGTTCTGATCCGGGCCAGCAGCGGCTCCGCGGTGGCCTGGCGGTCGGTGGCTGGTTCATACCGGTGGCAAACCTCGTCCTCGGTGGCAAGGCGCTCACCCAGCTCTGGCACGGCGTGGACGCGGCGCGCGCCCGCGACCTGAGCACACCGCGTGGTCTGTTGGGCACGCCTCCGTTGATCATGCTGTGGTGGATCGGCTGGCTGCTGATGGCGCTGGCCAACGTGATCAACCGGGATGCCGACCGTCGGCTCGATGCGGCGAGTGGCGCAGACGAGGTCCTCGGGGCTGTCGAGACCTCGCTGACCGTCGATGCCTGGACGTCGGGAATCACGGCGGGGACGGGCGCCGTGCTCATCGTCGTCGTGCTCGGAGTCATGGCCATGGCCAGACGCTGATCAGACCGGGGAGCCGCCTGTCCTGCACGCAACCTTCGCGGGTCGAGACAACGTCCTGCAGGTATGGGTTCCGGGCCGATCGGCCCACCACACGAGTGGAGCCCAGCGACGGAACCAGGGGGTTACCTGACATGAACGCACTCCGCACCGCCACACTGGCGGCCTCCGCGGCGCTGCTCGCGGGCGGCGTCCTCACCGCAGCACCGGCCTCTGCCGCACCGGCGGCATCACTGACGAACACGACGGCGATCTCCGGCATCTCGTGCCGGACCACGTCGATCCACCAGATCGGCACGAAGAAGGTCGTCTGGGACAAGGGCATGGCCGCCTTCACCGTCCGGCAGTACCTCGGCTACTGCCGGGACGCCCGTGGCTGGGCCTGGATGAACTTCGCGTCCACCTACGTCTGGCAGCAGTACCACGTTCGCGGCTTCGGCTACCGGGCCCAGGTCGGCATCGCGGTCAAGGGAGAGGACGAGACCCGCGGCTACGTGATCGGACCGAACCGTCAGCGGCTGACCTGGTCCAAGCCGGTCCGCACCGTCAACCTGTGCACCCGGGGGTGGGGAAAGCTCTACCGCCTCGGCGCCGAGTCGTCGCAGGGCATGACGTCACTGCGCTGCTGAGAGCTCCTCGGTGAGCACGGCAACGCCGGCGAACCGGCCCTGGGACAGGTCGTCCAGGGCCTGGTCTGCGTCGTCGAACCCGTAGGTGGACACGGTCGACCGGATGCCCAGACGCGCGGCGAGGGCGAGCAGCTCCTCCCCGTCCTGCCGGGTGTTGGCCGTGACCGACGTGAGGGTCCGCTCCCGGAAGAGGTGCGCCTGGTAGTCCAGGACCGGGATGTCACTGACGTGGATGCCGGCGAGGGCCAGCGTGCCGCCCTGCTCGAGACCGGCAAGGGCCACGGGCACGAGGTCGCCGGCAGGGGCGAAGAGGATCGAGGCGTCGAGCGGCACCGGCGGCATCCCGTTCGCCGGCCCGGCCGAGGCCGCCCCGAGCTCGAGCGCCAGCTGTCGCGCCTCCTCGCCCCGGGTGAGGACGTGCACCTCAGCGCCTTGGGCCAGGGCGAGCTGGGCGGTCAGGTGGGCACTCGCGCCGAAGCCGTAGATGCCGAGACGCCCACCGGGCGGCACCGCCGCCCGACGCAGGGCGCGGTAGCCGATGATCCCGGCGCAGAGGAGTGGAGCAGCCTGCTCAGCGGGGAGCTCCGGTGGAATGCGGTAGGCGAAGGCCTCTGGGACCGTGGCGAAGTCGGCGTAACCGCCGTCCTCGTCCCACCCAGTGAACGTCGCCGAACGACAGAGGTTCTCTCGCCCCGACCGGCACCAGCGGCAGGAGCCGCAGGTGCCACGGAGCCACGCGATGCCGACGCGGTCGCCGACCGCCAGTCGACTCGTGGCATCGCCGAGTGCGACGACCCGCCCGACGACCTCGTGCCCCGGCACGACGTGCGGGTGGCGCTCAGGCAGGTCCCCTTCGGTGACGTGCAGGTCGGTTCGGCAGACACCGCACGTCTCGACCTGCACGAGGGCTTCCCAGGGGCCGGGCCGCGGGACCGGGCGCTCCACCCGGCGGATGCGCCCAGAGCCGCCCGCCCCCACGGTCTCCCAGGCGTGCATGATGTCGGGGACTCTGTCGCGGTCGGCCATGACGACAGCGTCGCCCGTCGGGAGGCCTCTGTCTAACCGACCCCCCGGCCTGGTTCCTGATCGAAGGACGGGGCCCGTGACAGCCCTTCCTCCTCGACGAGACGCATCGCACCCCCGATCGCGCCACCCAGGGTGCCGAGGAGGACGAAGAGGATCAGAGTCGCCTCCGCCGCGCTGCTGCTCGTCGCGCCCCACGCGCCGGCGTCCGTGGCGACGCTGCGGAGCGTGTCGCTCAGGGTGCTCGTGAAGGTGATGCCGGAACCGAGCCAGATCGTGCCCAGCCGCAGCCGGGTGAGGCGGCCCCCTCGCATGAGGCGGACCGTCGCGCCGGCCCCAGCGAGCGCAGCGAGGGCCGAGGCAGCGAAGAGCGTGCGCTGGGGGATGTTGGGGTCCGGATACGAGCCGCTGCCCTGGAGCGACCAGGACAGCTGCAGTCCGGCGAAGGCTGTCGCGGCCACGACGAAGATCCCGCCGAGGACGTTCTGCAGCGGCCGGGTCGTCCCCGCGCCGCCGGAGGCACGCCCGCCCCGCGTCGCGACGGACCAGCGATCCCGCGCGTAGAGCACGAAGCCCGGCACGAGCAGTGCTGCCTGCAGGACGAACCCGCCGTACACGAGGCCGAAGACCCACGGTGAGAGGCCGTCGTCGCGTGTGAACGGGTTGTCGCCGCCGGTCGCGAGCTGCAGCGGTGTCCCGATGACGAACCCGACAGCCACCGGAGCCAGCAGTCCGCTGGCGATCCACGCGGGAAAGGCGACGAGGAAGGCCGGGATCCGGCGGCCCCAGGGCGCCACGAAGGTGATCGCCACGAGTATCGCGACGAGGTCGAGCGCCCCGGTGACGCCGTTGGCGACCCGCGTCGTGTCGGTGAACCCGTCGATGGAGGCCCCGACGGACCATCCGGCCACCCACGCGGCCTTGAGCAGCGTGTACGGCAGGCAGACGATGACCGTGGCGACGCAGATCCAGACACGCAGCGCGTGGACCCTGTCGTCACGCGGCCGAAGGGCGCCGGGACGCCGTGCGGTCAAGGAGGGAGGAGTTGCGCTCATGCCTCCAGCATCAGGTCCACGCGCCCTCCAGGCATCGATCCATGGTCGTGGCTGCCTCGTCATTGCGGTTGAGACCGACCTCCTCCGCGATGGTGAGGTCGCGCACCGCCCTTCCGGCCCGGGGCCGGCGAGTCTGCCGGGCCGCGGGCCGGGCACTTGCCGCGGTTGGCAGCGGGCCCGGGCCCAGCGGCATACGGAATCGTTTGTCTACCAGGTGTGCTCGATGACGGCGTGCTCGATGTCACCCTTGGCGGTGGCGAGGAGCGAGAGGGTCCGCGCCGGCTCGAAGGCAGTGCGGAGGCGAACCGTCGAGGGCAGCCGCACCGGCTTGCGGAACCACACGTGGCTCGTGAGGCCGGACTCCGGAAGGGCTGGGCCCAGGGCCGCGACGACCCGTGCGTAGTGGTACATCCCGTGCGCGATCGCGGTCGGGAACCCGAGCGGCCGGGCGGTGAGGGCGTGGAGGTGGATCGGGTTCCAGTCGCCCGAGACGCGTGCGTACCTGCGACCGACGTTCTCGCCGAGCCGCCAGGTCGGGCCGGCTGGGACGTCCTGCAACGGGTCGAGGGCGGGCGGCTCCGAGGAGTCGGCGTCCGGGTGCTCCGTGCCCCTGGCGAGGTAGGTGCTGACGTCCCGCCAGACGATCTCGCCGTCGACCATCGCCTCGGAGACGAGGTCGACCTGCCGACCTCGACGGTGGGGCCGGAGGTTCTCCGCCCACACCTGTAGGTCGAAGACCTCGTCGACGGCGATCGGGCGGGTGGCCGTGATGACGTTCTCGAGGTGGACGGCTCCGGTCAGGGCGAGGGGGAACGCCTTCTCGCTCATGAGGACCATCTGGAGCGGGAAGGCGAGCAGGTGGGGGTAGGTCAGCGGCAGCGTGGTCCCCACCGTGTAGCCGCACACCCTGGCGTAGTCGACGAGGTTGTCGACGTCGGCTCGGATCCCGGCGCGGACCGCGCGAACGTCGGGCAGGGGGCCCGACGCGGCCCGGCCGGTGACCATCGCCGTCGCATAGACGCGCTTGAGGTCAGGAGCCCGCTCGAAGGTGATCTCGCGAGTCATCGGCACCCCGCTCATGCCCCGAGCCAGCTCTGGCCGCAGACCCGTAGCACCTGGCCGGTGACCGCAGCCGCCCCCGGCTGGCTCAGCCAGGCGATGGCCTCGGCGACGTCCCGGGGCAGCCCACCCTGCTGGAGGGAGTTGATCCGGCGGCCCATCTCGCGAGTGGCGAAGGGGACTCTGGCGGTCATCTCGGTCTCGATGAAGCCGGGGGCGACGGCGTTGACCGTGATGCCCCGGTCGCGCACCTGGGGCGCGAGCGCGGTGACGAGGCCGATGAGCCCGGCCTTGCTCGCGCCGTAGTTCGTCTGCCCGCGGTTCCCGGCGATGCCGGCGATGGAGGACAGGCACACGATCCGGCCGCCCTCGCCGAGCCCGCCCTGGCCGAGGATCGCTTCGTTCATCCGCAGGATGGAGCCGAGGTTGACGTCGATGACACTGTCCCACTTGGCCTCGTCGAGGTTGACGAAGAGCCTGTCGCGGGTGATCCCGGCGTTGTGCACGACGATGTCGATGCGGCCGTGGCGCTGTGTGGCGTGCTCGACGATCCGGGAGCCGGCGTCCGCTGCCGTGACGTCGAGCTGCAGGGCCGTGCCCCTCACGTCATTGGCCACCTTGGCGAGGGCCTCCCCCGCTGCCGGCATGTCCACGGCCACGACGGTCGCGCCGTCACGGGCGAGGACGGCGGCGATCTCGGCACCGATGCCTCGGGCTGCGCCCGTGACGACGGCGACCTTGCCGGCGAGCGGCCTCAGGGTCTCGTCGGTCGTGCCCGTCGTCTCGTCGACACGCACGACCTGGCCGTCGACGTAGGCAGAGCGACCGGAAAGGAAGAACTCGACGGCAGAATGCACGCCGTCCGTGGCATCCCCTTGCGCAAGAACGAGGTTGGCGGTCGCACCGAATCGCAGCTCCTTGCCGAGGGAGCGGCTGAAGCCCTCGAGGGCGCGCTGGGTGGCGACCTCGCCGACGTCACTGAGCGTCGCCGGGTCGGTGCCGACGACGACCACACGGGCATTCTTCGCCAACCGCTTCACAGCGGGGGCACCGATGCTGCGGAGCTGGGCCAGCTCACCGGGGTCGAGCGCTGCGGACAGGTCCATGACGATGGCGCCGAGGCGCTCCGTCGTGTCGTCGACGGTGGCGACCACCGTCACCCCCGCCTCCTCGAGGCGGCTGGTGAGGGACTTCTCGAAGCGGCCACCTCCTGCGACGAGCACGGGGCCCTCGACGAGTGGGTCACCAGGGGTGTGGCGGCGCAACCGTGTGGGCTGTGGCACACCCACCTTCTTGGCCACGGGGGACGTGATCAGGGTGGTGAAGAGGTCAGCCATCGCTCAGGCCTCCAGGATCGCGACGACGCCCTGGCCACCGGCGGCGCAGATGGACACGAGGCCGCGCACGGGCTGCCCGGTCTCCTCGCGCTTCTCCTTGAGCTGCTTGGCGAGCGAGGCGACGATGCGCCCGCCCGTCGCAGCGAACGGGTGGCCCGCGGCGAGCGAGGACCCGTTGACGTTGAGCTTGCTGCGATCGATCGAGCCGAGCGGCCCGTCGAGCCCCAGCTTCTTGATGGAGTACTCCTCGTCCTCCCAGGCCTTGAGATGCGTCAGGACGGTGGAGGCGAAGGCCTCGTGGATCTCGTAGAAGTCGAAGTCCTGAAGGGTCAGGCCGTTGCGCGCGAGCAGCCTCGGCACGGCGTAGGTCGGGGCCATGAGCAGGCCCTCGTCGCCGTGGACGTAGTCGACCGCAGCGGCCTCGCCGTCGACGAACCACGCCAGGGGGCTCAGGTGGTGCGCCTCGGCCCAATCCTCGCTTGCGAGCAGGACCGAGGAGGCGCCATCGGTCAGCGGTGTGGAGTTGCCGGCCGTCATCGTGGCGTTCTCACCCGTGCCGAAGACCGGCTTCAGTTTGGAGAGCGCCTCGACGGACGAGTCGGGGCGGAGGTTGCTGTCGCGCGTGAGGCCGAGGTAAGAGGTCATGAGGTCGTCGAAGAAGCCTCGCTCGTAGGCTGCGGCGAGCTTCTGGTGGCTGGCGGCCGCGAGCTCGTCCTGCTCCTCCCGCGAGATGCCCCACTGGGCGGCCGTGATGGCCATGTGCTCCCCCATCGACATCCCGGTGCGGGCTTCGACGTTCTCGGGGATCGACGGCGCGAGGTGGGTCGGTCGGAAGGCGGTGAGCGCCTTGACCTTGCCCGCCGGGGTCTTGGCTCGGTTCGCCGCGAGCAGGGTCGTGCGCAGGCCCTCGCTGACGGCGATCGGCGCATCGCTCGTGGTGTCCGTGCCGCCCGCGATGCCCGACTCGATCTGGCCGAGAGCGATCTTGTTGGCGACGAGGATCGCGGCCTCGAGACCGGTGCCGCAGGCCTGCTGGATGTCGTAGGCGGGGGTCCGAGGGTCGAGACGCGTCCCGAGGACCGACTCGCGGGTGAGGTTGAAGTCGCGTGCGTGCTTGAGCACCGCTCCTGCGACGACCTCACCGAGCCGCTCTCCCGCCAGGCCGTAGCGGGCGACGAGCCCGTCGAGCGCCGCGGTGAGCATGTCCTGGTTGGACGCATTGGCGTAGGCGCCGTGCGCTCTGGCGAAGGGGATCCGGTTGCCGCCGAGGACGGCGACCCGGCGCGTCTTCCGTGCCGGTCGCTTGCGGGACGTGGATGCCATGGAACTCTCCTGGTGGTCCGGGTGCGGACCGTCGCGGTCCGCCTCGAGATCAACATAACCGAAACTCTCGGTAGTCGATACAGCGAGTACCTGTTAGTTTGCCTGCATGACCAACGCCGAGACCCCCCGGCGGCCCCGCCCCGTTGCGGACGGCCGGTCGGCCCGTTGGGTCCGGCACCGCGAGGAGCGGCGCGCGAGCCTCGTCGACTCGGCCATCCGGGCCATCCGGCGACACGGCGCCGGGGTGGGGATGGACGACATCGCCGGCGAGGCAGGCACGAGCAAGACCGTGATCTACCGCCACTTCGAGGACCGCGCCGGGCTGTACCGCGCGGTGGCCCAGCGGGTCGACCAGCGTGTCGTCGGAGACGTCGCCGCGGCCCTCGAGCGGTCCACTGCCGCCGGTCACGACCCGCGCGAGCTCATCTCGTCCACCGTTGACGCCTACCTCTCGCTCGTCGAGTCAGATCCCGAGCTGTACCGCTTCGTGGTCAACCGGCCGATGGTCGACCGACCCCTCCCGGACGATCCGGTCGGCGCGCTCGTCGGCCACGTCACGGACCAGCTCAGCGGGATGCTGGAGGCCTCGATCGGCGGGTCCGACATCGCCCCGGCGACGATCCGGATCTGGGCGGTGGCGCTGGTCGGGTCGGTCCAGGCCGTGGCCGACGACTGGCTGGCCTCGTCTCCCAGGCCCCCCCGGGACGAGCTCGTGGAGTCGCTGACGGAGCTGGCGTGGCACGGTCTCGCTCCTGCTCTTTCCCCTGAAGGTCCTGACCCATGGAGGCACCCATCATGAGCTCCGATCTCGCTGACGACCTGCGCCGCGTCCTCGACGGTCCTCGACGGCAGATCCGGGACGACTGTCGGGCCCTGGACCCATCGCTCGTCGGACCGCCCCCACAGCCCCTGCCGATGGACGAGCACCGCGCGAGGGTCACGGACCAGCTTCTGCGGCTCGCCGACGAGCCCTTCCCCGGATGGGGGTTCGCCGAGGACCAGGGCGGTTCCGGCCGGTTCGCGGACTCGGTCACCGCCTTCGAGATGCTCGGGCACGGAGACCTGTCGCTCTTCGTCAAGGCAGGGGTGCAGTGGGGTCTCTTCGGCGGCGCCGTCGCCCTCCTCGGCACGGAGCGTCATCATCACCTGCTCCCCCGGATCATCAGCGGAGAGCTGCTCGGCTGCTTCGCGATGACCGAGACCGGGCACGGCAGCGATGTCCAGGGCCTGCTCACGACGGCGACCTATGACCGCGACACCGACGAGATCGTCGTCCACACTCCGAGCGCCGAGGCCCGGAAGGACTACATCGGCAACGCCGCCCGCGACGGGAGGCTCGCCGCAGTCTTCGCCCAGCTCGTCGTCGACGGAACATCGCAGGGAGTCCACTGCGTGCTCGTCCCCATCCGTTCGGAGGACGGCGCTGCCCTCCGTGGCGTGACGATCACCGACTGCGGTCCCAAGCTCGGCCTCGCGGGGGTCGACAACGGCCGGCTCGTCTTCGACCACGTGCGCGTGCCTCGCGCCAACCTGCTGGGCCGATACGGCGACATCGGCGCCGACGGCACCTATGCGAGCCCCATCGAGAAGCCGACGAAGCGGTTCTTCACGATGTTGGGAACCCTCGTCCGGGGACGCATCTCCGTCTCGGGCGGGGCAGGGGCTGCCGCTCGGTCGGCGCTCGTGATCGCCACTCGCTACGGCGACACTCGCACCCAGTTCGCACCACCCGACTCGGACGACGAGACGGTCCTGCTCGACTACCGCACCCACCAACGCCGCCTGCTGCCCCGGATCGCGGATGCCTACGCGCTCGCGCTCACCCAGAACGAGGTCGTCACGGCGATGGACGACATCCTCGCCGGGCGCACCACCGACGAGCAGGACGTGCGGCAGTTGGAGACGCGTGCTGCCGGCCTCAAGGCGCTCACGACGAGACACGCGACGGACACGATCCAGGAGTGCCGTGAGGCCTGCGGCGGCGCCGGCTACCTGTGGGCCAACCGCCTCGCCCTCCTCAAGGCGGACACCGACATCTTCACAACCTTCGAGGGCGACAACACCGTCCTGCTCCAGCTCGTCGCGAAGTCCCTCCTCGGCGAGTACGCCGATACCTTCGGGGACCTGGACACGGCCGGCATC
Organism: Intrasporangium sp.; assembly: GCF_032907665.1. Classification (GTDB taxonomy): domain Bacteria; phylum Actinomycetota; class Actinomycetes; order Actinomycetales; family Dermatophilaceae; genus Intrasporangium. Next base: position 21,377 of record NZ_JAJJPG010000016.1, on the reverse strand, counting down.
GTCCGCTTCGGGGCTCGCGTCGCCGCGGGCGCCGTCCTGGAGCGCACCGCCGTCCGCGGGCTCGTCCAGCGCATTATCGACGCCGCGCCCGGTCGGGAGGAGGACGCCACCTTCGCCGACCGCGGAGTCCAGCTGCGCCTCATCTGCGACCGGGAGGCGCACCTCATCGAAGGCCTCGCCGCGCGACTCCGGCGTGCCGACGAACCCGACGTCGACACCTTCGAGTCGTTCAACAACACCCAGGACCACCTCGTGGCGACCGCCGTCGCCCACGTGGAGCGGATCGTCGTCGAGGCGTTCGCCGAGGCAGTCGAGGACGCGGAGGAGGGTCCGGCGCGGGACCTGCTCTCGCGGGTCTGCGACCTGCATGCACTCAGCGTCATCGAGCGCCACAAGGCGTGGTACCTCGAGCACGACCGGCTCAGCCCGGCCCGGACGAAGGCCCTGACCGCCTACGTCAACGAGATCTGCGCCGAGCTGAGACCTCACGCGGTGACCCTCGTCGACGCGTTCGGCGTGCCCGAGGCACTCCTCACGACCGAGATGCTCGACGGCTCCTGACCCCGGGCCAGCGCGGGCCAGGCCGCGCGTCAGGGGCGCGGTGCGAGCGGCGGTCAGAGCGTGACGTAGCGCCCGCGACGGTGGAACAGCGGCTCCGGCTCCTCGCCCACTTCCACGTGCTCGACGTCCGCCTCGAGGAGCACCGACCATCCCACGTCGCGGCGTGACCTCGCGTCGACCCGCACGCCGAGCCAGGACGGGGCCGACGCGAGCCGTGGCCCCCACTCCGTCTGCTCCCACTCTCCGTGTCGGAAGGGCCCCCCTGGCGCCGGGAACCGACCCGCGAAGACCTCTGCGAGCTCTCGGTGCCGCCACGAGAGCAGGGCGGCCACGGCGGTCGCGGTCTCCTCGATCCGCTCGAGCAGGTCGGTGTCCGGGTGGAGCAGCACGACGACCCGGGCGGGGTCCCCGGCGACGACGAGGAAGGACGTCACGGTCAGCCCGGTGCGCTCTATCCCCTCCCCCGCCGTCCAGAGGGACACGGCACCACCGACCCGGCCGCGAAACCGTCGGATCGGGTCCCGATCCCCCTCGTCCGCCTCGAAGGGGTGGCTCGAGTGGATCGTCACTCAGGTCCCGCGACGAGGAGTCGGTCGTCGACCGCCACCTCACCCGGCTCGAGCACGTCCGCGTAGACGCCTGCGCACTGGGCCGGCCTCCTCGTGACGGTCAGCGTGCAGGCACCGACGCGCACGACGGAACCCACGAGGGAAGCCAGGACCTCCGGCTCGACGTCGAGGACGATGTTGGCCTTGGGGTGCGTCTCGACGTACTCCTCCGCGGAGACGAGATGGACCGCGTGCTTCTTCGAGCGGTTCCCCTCAGGACCCGTGGACGTGATCTCGACGGTCCCCAGCTCCTGTGCCGGGGAGTCCGAGTCCGGGTAGATGAACAGGCTCGTCACTGTCGCGTCCATGTCGGCCACCGCCTTCCACTTCCTGGAGCGAGTCTAGGCCCGATAGCGCGAACAACGTGCGGCCGGGAGCAGATCACCCTCGGCGTGGCGTCCGCCGCTCGGATCCATCGGCGCCGTCAGGCGTCCCTGACCACCGGGCTGAGACCGAGGGAATCGATCAGGTCGATCACCCTGCGTCGGATCTCGTCCCGGATCGGACGGACGGCGTCGACGCCCTTGCCTGCCGGGTCATCGATTTCCCAGTCCTCGTAGCGTTTGCCGGGGAAGATCGGGCAGGCGTCGCCACAGCCCATCGTGATGACGACGTCGGACTCCTTGACCGCCTCGGTCGTGAGGATCTTCGGCGTCTCCGCCGACAGGTCGATCCCCTCCTCGGCCATCGCCGCCACCGCGGAGGGGTTGACCTGGTCGGCCGGGGCAGATCCTGCGGAGCGCACCTCGACCTGTCCGCCGGAGAGAGCGGTCAGGTAGGCAGCGGCCATCTGTGAGCGGCCTGCGTTGTGGACGCAGACGAACAGGACGGACGGCTTGTCGGACATGTGAGCTCCTTGGTCGCCGTGAGCGGCGGTCAGCGTGTGGCTTGGTGTGGGAAGCGCCGGCGCAGCCAGAGGCTGACGTAGACGAGGCCGACGAGGACGGGGACCTCGATGAGCGGGCCCACGACGCCGGCCAGGGCCTGTCCGGAGGTGACGCCGAACGTGGCGATGGCAACCGCGATGGCGAGCTCGAAGTTGTTGCCGGCGGCGGTGAAGGCCAGCGTCGTCGTGCGCTCGTAGGACATGCGAAGGAGACGGCCGACGAGGTAGCCGCCGGCCCACATGACGGCGAAATAGGCGAACAGAGGCAGCGCGATGCGCGCGACGTCGAGTGGACGGCTCGTGATCCGGTCACCTTGGAGCGCGAAGAGGATGACGATGGTGAAGAGCAGCCCGTAGAGCGCCCACGGTCCGACCCGGGGCAGGAAACGCTCCTCGTACCAGGCTCGCCCACGGGCCCGCTCCCCCCAGGTTCGGGACAGATAGCCGGCGAGCAACGGGATGCCGAGGAAGATGAGCACGGACTTGGCGATCTGCCAGGGCGACACATCGAGGGTGGCCTGCTCCAGGCCGAGCCAGCCGGGCAGGACCGAGAGGTAGAACCAGCCGAGGGCGGCGAAGGCGATGACCTGGAAGATCGAGTTGAGTGCGACGAGGACCGCGGCCGCCTCCCGGTCGCCGCAGGCGAGGTCGTTCCAGATGATGACCATCGCGATGCAGCGGGCGAGTCCGACGATGATCAGACCGGTGCGGTAGGCGGGCAGGTCCGGAAGGAAGATCCAGGCGAGCGCGAACATCAGCGCCGGGCCGATGAGCCAGTTGAGCACGAGCGAGCTGACCAGCATCCGCTTGTCGGCGGTCACCGTGTCGAGCCGGTCGTAGCGGACCTTGGCCAGGACCGGGTACATCATGACGAGCAGGCCCAGCGCGATGGGCAGGGAGACCCCGTCGATCTCGACCGCCCCGAGGGCCTCGCCCAGCCCGGGGACGAGCCGGCCGAGGAGGAGACCGGCCAGCATCGCAGCACCGATCCACACCGGCAGGAACCGGTCCAGGACCGAGAGCCGGGCAGTGACGACGTCGGACCCGTCCTCGCTGCGCGCGGGGGCGAGGTCGGACTGCTGGCTCATCGCGCGGCTCGCTGTCGGTAGTATCGATCGTGGTCGATACCATCGAATCAGGCGGTATCGACGGCTGTCAATGTTGTGTCCCGCTGCGGACGCGAGAGGTGGAACACATGACGACCGAGCTCACGCTCCTCGAGTCGGCCATCGCCAAGTGTGCAGGCGTCCCCCACCCCCTCCCCCTCGAGCGCGACGAAGCGGACGAGCTCGCCGCCCTGCTCAAGGCCGTCGCAGACCCGGCGCGGCTCCAGCTGCTCACCCTGGTTCGCGGGAGCGAGGGAGGCTCCGCGTGCGCGTGCGACCTCACCCCGTCGGTGGGACTGTCCCAACCGACCGTCTCGCACCACCTCAAGGTCCTCACCGAGGCCGGTCTGCTCACGCGGGAGCGGCGGGGGTCGTGGGCCTGGTTCACCGTCGTGCCCGAGCGACTCGCCCAGCTCTCGCGCGTCTTCGGACAGGATGCCGGTCGAAGACCGTGAATGAAGTCGGTGCCTGCCGGTCCGAGCAGGTCAGCCGGTCGAGCGTTGCGGCGACGACCATCTGACCGGGCGGGGTCGGGGCAGGGTGATTGAGGGCGTGGGCTGCTCCTCGCTGTGGGCGGCTCGTGGGGGCGGAGGCTGCGACGTCGTCGACCTGTTCCGGACGCGGCCTCGTCGTGTGAGGAGAAGGTGCGTGAACCGCTCGCCTGGCGTGGCCCGTGCCTTCCTGCCCAGAACGATGCGCCAAGTGGTCACGAGGAGGAGGGTCGTGATGCACAGCAGGATCGCCGTCTCGATGAGCTGGAACTCCCAGAACCGGTCATCCGGGTGGTAACGGATCTGGTCCCGCGCGACGGCCGAGCCCGGCACCGGTCCGCCGAACCCGCCGTCGTGGACGATCAAGCCCTGCGCCGCCACCGATGGGTCCTCGGTCGTTGCCGGCTCCCGGTACCGGGGCCGGAGGTAGAACTCGACCGGGAGCCGCACAGCCAGGTATCCGACGACGGTGATCGCGGCTGCCACGACCGTCCGCCGCACGACGGCACCGGCCAGGATTGCGATCGCGACCGCCACTATCACGTATGCGGGGAAGACCAGGACCGCGTGATTGAACTTCGCCGTGGTGAACCGCTGTGGAGCCAGCGGGCCGAACCACCAGCTGGCACCTGCGGCGAATGCGACAGACACCGCGCCAACCCCGCCGAGGACGAGGGCGAGTTTGCTGGTCAACCAGCGGCGGCGGGTCACGCCCTGGGTCCAGGCCAGCTGCCAGGTTCCCTGCTCGAACTCTCGCGCCAGCAGCGGGGCACCGATCATCATTCCCGCCAGCATCGGGAGGAAGGGGAGCCATCCGGCGAACTGGCCCGGCAGCCCTGCCCAGCTGTTCTCGAAGGACCGCAGCGTCTGGACACAGGATCCTGGGTCGGCGGCGAAGATCTGCACGTGGCAGGCGCCGATCCCATCTCGCTCGTGCGCCTCGTGCATGGGAACCCCGTGGACCAACAGCAGGACCCCCAGCACGGTCAGGACGACCGCGGCCGCGAAGACCTCCCCGCGGTGCTGGCGCCAGATGAGCCAGGTCATGAGTGCGCCGCCACCGCTGCATCGTGCGCCGGTCGGGTTCGAGTCTGTGATCGTCTCAGGTAGGCCAGGACCAGGTCCTCCAAGCTCAGGGTGCGCGGCTCCCACCCCGGCATCGGGTGGGCAGCGCCGATCCGGGCCACCACGTGCGCATGACGATCGGCGCGCTCGACGTGGACGACCTCCGGTCCGTCGGGGACCTCTGCGCGCGGGCCGATCAGCAGCTTGTGGCTGTCGAGGAGTGCGTCGATGTCGCCCGCCAGTTGCACCCGACCCGCGGTGATGAGCACCAGGTGATCACACACGCGTTCGAGTTCTGCGACGTTGTGAGAAGAAAGCAGGACGGTGAGGTCCTCCTGGACCACCGTGGCCATCAGTGTCTGCATGAACTCCCGCCTGGCGAGCGGGTCGAGGCTTGCCACCGGCTCGTCCAGGATGAGCAGCCGCGGCCTCTTGGCCAGGGCCAGGGCCAGGGCCACCTGGGCCTGCTGGCCGCCGGAGAGACGGCCCGCCAGCCGGTCCAGCGGGATGCCGAGGTCGGCGAGCCGACGCTCGGCAACGCGTTGGTCCCACCGACCGTTCAGGGCGCGTCCGAGGTGGAGCAGGTCGCGCACCCGGAACCTGGGATAGAGCGGGTGGTCCTGGGCGACATAGCCGAGCTGCGCGAGCGCCCGGGACGACTCGGCAGGGGCGAGCTCGTCGAAGAGGGCGACCGATCCGGTGGTGGGTCGCATCAGGCCGCTGGCCAGCTGCAGGAGCGTCGTCTTGCCGGCGCCGTTCGGCCCGACCAGCGCGATGACCCGTCCGGCCGGCAGTTCCAGGTCGCAGTCGCGGAGCGCCCACACGGCGCCGTAGCGCTTGCCGAGTCCTGAGGCCGACACCGCCGTTGTCACGCGACACCCTCCTCAGCCGACTCCCGGCGGACGACGGCGATCAGCGCTGCGACAGCGTCATCGTCCAGCCCGGCCTCCTCCGCACTCGTCAGCCACCGCTCCAGGCCGCGTCGCAACGCGGCATACCGAGCCGGCGGAATCGCCGTCCCCGGTGCGCCGGTCACGAAGGTCCCGACGCCGGGCTTGGCCGAAATCAGGCCTTCCTGCTCCAGCTGCCGATAGGCCTTGGACACGGTGTTGGGGTTGATCGCCAGCTGCTCGACCGCCTCACGGATCATCGGCAACTGGTCGCCGTTCTTGAGATACCCCACCAGCACGGCCTGCCGAACCTGGTGGACCAGCTGCAGGTACGGCGGAACGCCCGACTTGCCCTCCAGACGGAACACAAACATGACTCGCTCCTCTGCTTTCCTACGTACCTAGGAAAGCAGGGTGGTGAGTCCTGGGTCAAGGGTCGGTTCTCTCATCAACTGGGGCCCAGCTTCGCTACCGACCATTCCCTCCGCCTGGAGCAGGAATCCCGTGATGCGGTCGATCGCCAAGGTGACCCGGGCATTCTGTGGCGGCGAGAAGACCCAGCGAGCCACGGACGGAGCGTCCTGGAGTGTGGAGGTCTTGTTGTCAGTGCCACGAAGCTGTTCACGCGGTGTCGGCGGGGGTTGGCGATACTGGTGGGCGTGCAGTACGTGTCCAGAGTGCCACGACCGCCGCTGGACGGGCTGATCGACGATCTCTACTACCACGGCGGACGGACCGCACGAGATGCTGACGCTGCTCGAGGAGGAGCTCACACGACGGCTGTGCGAGACCGCCGGCCTGGGACTGGTCCGCCATACGACCGGCGTCATCGCGGCGACCAGCGGGGCGGTGGCGATCGGCGACCTGAGGGTGGCAGCCGGTGTCAGCAGCACTCATCTGGCACAGCGGTTCAAGGAGCTCATCGGCGTCACGCCGAAGGGGCTGGCCCGCACCTACCGCTTCACCGCCACCGTGTTCTCGATCAACCCCGCCGAACCGATCGACTGGGGCGACCTCGCCGCTCGCGCAGGCTACGTCGACCAGGCACACTTCGGCCACGAGTTCCGGGCGTTCACCGGGCTCACGCCGACCCGGTACGTCGAAGTCCGGCGGCAGTTCCTGCGCGAGCATCCCGGCCACGTGCTGGCCGGCTGGCCGCTGCCGGCCGTTTGATTTCTGACACGTGCGACAGCTCACGACACGCCAATATGGGGGCATCCCACAGCAGAGGAGAGCCCCATGGGCAAAGTAGTCATGTACAGCTCGGTGTCGGTGGACGGCTTCATCGCGGAGGAGAACGACCAGCCTGGGCCGCTGTTCGACTGGTTGTCCAGCGGTGACGTGCCGTTGGACGAGAGCGGCGAGCTGAAGGTGTCGCAGACGTCCTATGACTACACCCGGCCGTACTGGGACCAGATCGGGGCGACCGTCGTCGGCCGCCACGTCTTCGACATGACGGACGGCTGGGACGGGAAGCCCCCGGGCGGGGTCGACCACGTGGTCGTCGTGACGCACCGGCCGGAGCCTGAGGGCTGGGACACCGAGGCGCCGTTTCACTTCGTGGACGGCGTCGAGGCAGCCGTGGCCAAGGCGCAGGAGCTTGCGGGTGACCGCATAGTCGAGGTCGCTGCTGGCGACGTTGGTGGACAGGTGCTTGCCGCAGGCCTGGTCGACGAGGTGCGCATGGACGTCGTACCCATCGTGTTCGGGTCCGGCAAGCGCTACTTCGGGTCGGTCGACGCGCAGCACCTGCTGGAGGACCCTGACGTGGTGATTCAGGGCAACCGGGTGCTTCACCTGCGCTATCGGGTGCGCCGCTGACCGTCCTGAGCCCGACCAGCCGGCTGCACGCCGAGCTCTGGCAGCGCACCGGCCAGCTCCACCCCGACGTCGACCTGGACCACAACGAAGCAACCCTGCCCCCGATCACGGGGGCAGGGTTGGAACGTCGAGCACATGGTGGACGTGAAGGGACTCGAACCCCTGACCTCTCGCGTGTGAAGCGAGCGCTCTAACCAGCTGAGCTACACGTCCGGGCTGGTGCGGGAAAACAATAGCGGTTGGGCGCGGCCCGGCCCTAATCGACTCCGGGGAGCCGCAAGAGCTGCGCCTCGGCCCAGTCCGGCGTCCAGGCCGGCACGCCGACGATCGCGAACATCGCCCAGAAGATCGCCCAGACCAGCAGCAGGGTCGCCAGACCGATGAGGAAACGGATCCACATCGGCTGCGCCATCACCCAGCGGTTCCACAGCTGCACGTTGTGCTTGACGAAGTCGAGCCACCGTTGCGCGAACTCGAACTCGCTCGCGAGGATGACCAGGCCGAGGATGACGACAGCCCACCCCGGTCCCGGGGCCGGGACCATGACGAGCCCACCCACCGTCACGACCGAACCGACGACGCCGACTGCGGTGCGCCACGCGAGGTGCGTGGCCGGGTTGCGACGCAGCCGGGCCCGCCACGCCCACCGGTCCTCGTGGACATCGAGCGTGACGTTGGGATCGCCGTAGTCGATGACGGACTCGACCGTGTCGGCCCGCTTGTCGGTGTCGGTCACGGGTCGAGGTCCTGCTCTGCGCGCTCCCGGAAGAGGTCCCGCAGGCCGGCCGTGACCGGGCCGACGGGCAGGTCACGGCCGTCGACGGCGTGGATGGGCAGCACGTCCTTCGTCGAGCTGGTGATGAAGACCTCGTCGGCGGTGGCCAGCACGTCGAGCGGAAGGCTGACCTCACGGATCGGCACGCCCGCATCGGAGGCCCACTCGAGCACGAGCTCGCGGGTGATGCCGGGAAGCAGCCCCGAGTCGACATGTGGGGTCAGGACCTCGCCGTCCACGACGACGAAGATGTTGCTGCCGGTGCACTCGCAGAGCTCGCCACGGGTGTTGCCGAAGACGGCCTCGGTCGCACCGACCTCCTTGGCGCGGGCGAGGGCGACGACGTTCTCGGCGTAGGACGTCGTCTTGAGCCCGGCGACGGCCGAGCGCTCGTTGCGCGTCCAGGGGACGACGGTGAGCCGGCCGGAGACGGGCGGTCTCGGCTGTGGCGCGGCCAGGACGATGTAGGTGAGGTTCGCTCCGCCCCGGTCCGAGCCCAGCGGACCGACGCCGCCGGTGACGCTGTAGCGCAGTCGTCCGAAGTCGATGGGCTCCCCCGCGAGCACGGCGTCGATCCCCTTCGCGATGACAGTGAGGTCGACCGGCGGCAGGCCGAGGCCAGCCGCCGACCGCTCGAGCCGGGCGTGGTGGCGGGAGAGGGCGAACGGCCGTCCACGATCGATCTTGGCAGTCTCGAAGACTGCGTCGCCGACCGTCACGGCGTGGTCCAGGGCCGAGATGGAGGGTGCGTGTGGGTCGACGAGGTCGCCGCCTACCCACACGCGAGGAGGGCTGCCGGTCATGACGTCATGGTGTCACAGTGCCGGTCGCGAGCCCGACCAGTCTGGCGGCCTTGAGCTCGGTCTCGGTCCACTCCGCGTCGGGATCGGAGTGCCAGGTGATCCCGGCACCCGTGCCGAACTTCAGCCATCGATTCCCCGCACCGTCGTGCTCTGCCCAGAACGTCCTGATGCCCACGGCGAGGTCGGCCTCCTCACGGTCCGCGTCGACCCACCCGATCGCGCCGCAGTACGGGCCCCGCGGTGCCTGCTCGAGGTCGGTGATGGCCGTCAGGGCACTGGACTTGGGCGCCCCCGAGACCGAGCCCGGCGGATACGTCGTGCCGATGATGTCGCGCCACGTCACCCCGGCGCGCAGGCGGCCGCTCACCGTCGAGACGAGGTGCACGAGGCCCGGGTGACGCTCGAGGACGCAGAGCTCGTCCACCGACACCGTCCCGGGCTCGCACACGCCGGAGAGGTCGTTGCGCATGAGGTCGACGATCATGACGTTCTCGGCGTGGTCCTTCGGGAGCATCTGCTCCGGAGACTCGGCAGTGCCCTTGATGGGCCTCGTCACGAGTCGACCATCGCGCCGTCCGAGGAACAGCTCGGGCGACGCACTGACGACGTCGACCCCGGCAGCCGCGCACCTGATGCGGGCGGCATGCGGCGCCGGGTTGCCTTGACGCAGCAGCTGGTCGAGTCCATCGAGGTCGGCGTCCTCGGCGAGCGGGTGTTGCAGGACCCGGCACACGTTGACCTGGTAGACGGTGCCTGCGGCGATCCGGCGTCGCACTTCCCGGACCGCCTCGACGTATGCCGCTGAGCTGAGCGAGCTGTCCCAGTGACGTCCCAGCGGGCGCCAGTCCACGGCCCGCGGGGCGGGGTCGCCGCGTCGCACGTCCGCGAAGCGGACGGCGGTGACGGCGCCCTCGAAGGTCGCGACGACCGCCCAGAACCCCTCGCGCGAGATGGCCTCGAGGGCGTCGGAACCGTGCCGGACGTCGATGACCTCCCGCGCGTGGCGGTCGCTGAATCGGGCGTGGTCCACCCGCAGATCCTAGGGTCGCGGAGACCTCAGCCGGCGAGGGCCTTCTCGATGTCCTCGGTCAGCTTGGCGGGCTCCACCTGCGGGGCGTAGCGACCGATGACGTGCCCGTCGCGGCCGACGAGGAACTTGGTGAAGTTCCACTTGATCCGGTCGCCGAGCAGGCCACCCTTCTCGGACCTCAGCCACTCCCAGACCGGATGGGCGTCGTCGCCGTTGACGTCCACCTTCGCCATCATCGGGAAGGTCACGCCGTAGTTCTTCTGGCAGAAGGCGCCGATCTCGTCATCGGTGCCGGGATCCTGGCCGCCGAACTGGTTGCACGGGAAGCCGACCACCGTGAAGCCGCGGTCGCGGTAGGTCTCCCAGAGCTGCTCGAGCCCGGCGAACTGTGGCGTGTAGCCGCACTCGCTCGCCGTGTTGACGACGAGCACGACGTCGCCGGAGTAGTCCGACAGGGACCGCTCGGTGCCATCGATCGTCGTCGCCGTGAAGTCGCCGAGAACGGCCACTGGTCCTCCTTGGGTGAGACGGTGCGGGCGCCGCAGGGCACCCTTCATGGGAAGCAAGCCCAGCGGCATACGGCTTATTCCTCCGGCTCGGGCGGCGTGTCCCTGCCCTCCCGCTCATCGCGCTCGGCCCACTCGAGCAGCGGCGCGATGTCGAAGACGGCGTCGTCGATGCCCGCGTGGAGGTCGCCGAGCCTGGCGAACCGGTCGGGCATCGTCGCGATGGTGAAGTCGTCGGGCACCGCCTCATCGATCTCGTCCCACGCGATCGGGGCCGACACGGTGCCCCGGCCGTTGCCGCGGACACTGTAGGCCGCCGCGATGGTGTGATCGCGAGCGTTCTGGTTGTAGTCGACGAAGAGGTCCTCGGGAGACCGGTCGCGGCGCCACCAGGCCGTCGTCACGTCGTCGGGCAGGCGTCGCTCCACCTCTCGGGCGAAGGCGAGGGCCGCCCGCCTGACGTCCTGGAACCCGTGCTCCGGCGTGATCCGGACGTAGACGTGCAGGCCGCGGCCGCCCGACGTCTTCGGCCAGCCGACCGCCCCGATCTCGTCGAGGATCTCGTGAGTGGTGTGCGCCGCCCTCCGCACCTTCTCGAAAGGGCACCGCGGCATCGGGTCGAGGTCGATGCGCCACTCGTCGGGTTTCTCCGTGTCAGCCCGTCGGGAGTTCCACGGGTGGAACTCCACCGTGGACATCTGCACCGCCCAGATCACGTCGGCGAGACGCTGGACGCAGAGCTCGTCGGCGTGCAGCCCGTAGCGGGGGAAGTGCAGCCGCACCGTCTCGACCCACGGAGGGGCCCCGGCCGGTAGTCGCTTCTGATGGACCTTCTTGCCGTCGACGCCCTTGGGGAACCGGTGCAGCATGCAGGGCCGGTCACGCAGTGCGTTGACGATCCCCGGCCCCACCGACAGGTAGTAGTTCGCGAGGTCGAGCTTCGTCTCGCCGCGCTCGGAGAAATAGACCCGGTCGGGATTGGTCACCCGGACCTCGAAGCCCTCCACGTCGAGCACGACAGCTGGAGTCTTGCTGGACGCGGCGGCCATGGAGCCACCCTACTTGTGGGCGTTGGACATTTCGGGCTGCCGATCGCCGCGAGCCGTCGTAGTGTCGATTCACCGACCCGACGGACCACCTCGCGCACCCACGACGAGACCGTTGCACTCCCACCGAGACTGAGCAGGAGCCCTCGAGATGAAGCCCCTCCACCGCGTGTTTCCCACGCTCCTCGCCACGGTGATTGCCCTGCTGGTCGCCGCGATCGCCCCGAGCACGTCCGCCACGGCGGCACCAACCCCTCTCCGCGCGGAGACCGCCCCGACGGCGACGACGCTCGCGCCGGCTGCCCTCGACGCGCGCGCGGCCACACCCGGACCGACCGCCGCCCCGGCGGGCGCTGACCCGAGCATCGCCGCCACCGAGTTCACCACGGATCTCTCCAGGGTGAACTGTTCCAACATCCGGGAGCTCGGGTCGAGCAAGGTCGTGCGGGACAAGGGCATGAGCGCCTTCACCGTCCGCCAGTACATCGGCTGGTGCTGGGACTCCGCCGGGTCCGCGTGGATGAACTTCTCGTCCGTCTACGTCTGGGCGCAGTACCACTCGCTGGGCCTGTCCTACCGGGCCCAGACCGGCGTCGTCGTCGGCGGCGGGGGCGACACCCGTGGCTACCAGGTCGGCGCGAACCGGCAGCGCCTGACCTACTCCGTCCCGGTGCGCACCGTCAAGTGGTGCACGCAGGGCTGGGGCAAGCTGCTCCGCAGCGGCTCCGAGTCCGCCGCCGGGCTGACCTCGCTCGTCTGCTGACGCCGGCGCGACGAAGGCCTCCGACCGGTCGGTCGGGGGCCTTCGCGCCAGAGCGGATCACACCGGTGGCCCAGGTGAAGGAGGTCCCGGTCTACAGACCAGCAAGGACGGCGGCGCCGAGCAGCAGTGCTTCCGATCCCGTCTACCGGCCGGCGCTTCCGCTGCCGTAGGGCCGGGTGAGGATCTCGAGCTTGTGGCCGTCCGGATCCGACCAGTACACGCCCCGGCCGCCGTCGTTGTGGTTGATCTCGCCGGGTTGGTTGTAGCCGGGATCGGCCCAGTATTGGAGGCCCCGCTTGATGATCCGGTCAAGGATCTCGTCGAACTCCTCCTCCGAGACCAGGAAGGCGTAGTGCTGGGAGGAGACCTCCTGCCGGGTGTCGAGGAAGTCCAGGGAGACGTCATTGCCCAACGGCAGGACCATGAAGTGGCTGAACGGCTCGGGGTCCGGTAGCCCGAGGACATCGGCATAGAAGCGGGCCGACGCCTTTCGGTCACGGACGTGGACGATGGTGTGGTTGAGCGTGACAGGCATCAGATCCTCCCATCCACGCAGCAGGTGGCCCGTCGCCGGACGGAGTGCTCCAGCGGCATCGTTGGGTCACTGCGCGCCGTTCGTCGTATCGGCGTACTCACAGCTCACTCGCGGGTTCAGGTTGACATAGAGTCCGCGCGGGTTGTGCCGCCAGATCTACACATGCAGGCCCCAGATCCCGGCCGAACCGATCTCGGGGTAGAACCTGAACTCCTGGCCGAAGAGGCCGGGGGGCTCGAGCGTTCCCGGTAGGTCGGCTGCCGGGATCACGTACTCCACGGCGTTGAGCCGCCAGCCTCCATTGCGGCGCTTTTCGTACAGCAGCAGCTCTGGCTGTGCGGGCTCGATGTGCCCGCCATCGGTGAGGTAGCTGACGTTGTAGAAGTGGTTTCCCATCGTGCCCGGTGCCTCGCCATGGAAGCCGTTCGGGTAGTCCATGCACTTCGGTTCCTCCGACCAGCCGGCAGCCAGCGCTGCATCCACGTCATGGAAGGGTGCAGTCGCAACCGCCAGCTCGACCAGGTCACGCACCTCCAGGTCCCGGGGCAGATGTGCACCGGCCGGGGCGGCGGTGACGCCGATCAGGGCCAGGGCGCTCACTGCGACCGCGACGGCCTGGCGCACCGTGTGCCGTCCTCGCGTCATCACATTCACACACTCCTTTGACGGCTCGATTGACGGTTCGGACTCGTGGCTTCGACGCTACGAGCGGGTGAGGAACGGCGACAGTGCCAGTGCCGGCGAAATCGAACTGGGCCGGACGCGGGCAGGTCGCAGCGGCGAGTTGCAGCAGGAGCGGCGCACGGTGACCCGTGGTGACGATGTGCGCGATGATGGGGAGATGGCACAAGGCTGGTTCACCCGCCCCGGAGGACGTGCCCCGGCCCGGATCATGACGTGGACCTGCACCTGACCCTCGATCCCGGGCAGCCGGTGACCCGGCAGATCTTCGAGCAGATCCGGGATGCCGTGTTGAGCGGGCGGCTACAGGGGGGACAGGCCCTGCCGTCCAGTCGCAGCCTCGCGGCCGCACTGGGGGTGTCGCGGACGACCGTGCTGGCGGCCGTGGACCACCTGATGGCCGAGGGATATCTCAGCGCTCGTGCCGGAGTCGGGACCTACGTGAGCCAGGACGTTCAGGGCGTGGAACGGCCATGGACGCGGCCCTCGGCCCTCCGACCGCTCCCGTGGTGGGGCGAGGATTCGTGGGGTGTGCCCGAGCAGCCCGGTGAGGCACCAGCGTTCGACTTCGGGACCGGCGTCCCCGACCCCAGCCGCTTTCCGTTCGCGACCTGGCGGCGCCTGCTCGACGGCGCGAACCAGGCTGCCGCGGAGCACGGTCGCTACGCCGACCCTCAGGGCGTCCCGGCGCTGCGCAGGTCGCTGGCCCGCCATCTGGCGGTCAGCCGCGGGCTGCGTGCCAGCAGTGACGACGTGGTGGTGACCGCCGGTGTCCAGCAGGCCATCACGCTCCTCGCCCAGGTCCTGCTGGAGCCGGGTGATCTGGTCGCGGTCGAGGACCCCGGATATCCGCTGGTACGCCGCGCCTTCACGGCCGCACGCGCGCGCGTGGTGCCCGTGCCGGTTGACGGCGACGGGTTGGCCGTGCACCTGCTGCCCGCCGGTGCCAAGCTCGTCTACGTCACCCCCGCCCACCACTTCCCTCTGGGCGTGCGCATGTCCCTCTCGCGGCGCACGGCCCTGCTGGAGTGGGCACGCGACAGTGACGCCGCCGTGGTCGAGGACGACTACGACACCGACTTCCGGTACGGCGGACGCCCCATCGACGCCCTGCACAGCCTCGATCGAGCCGGCCGCGTCGTCTATGTCGGGTCATTCTCCAAGACCCTGCTGCCGTCACTGCGGCTCGGCTACTGTGTCGCCCCACCGGCTCTGCGCGACGCCCTCCGCCGCGCACGGTTCGTCGCCGACTGGCACGGACCGGTCGCACCCCAGCTCGCCCTCGCAGGCTTCATCGACGAAGGGCGGCTGACCACGTACATCCGCAAGATGCGACGCCACTACGAGGCCAAGCGCGTCCGGCTCATCCAAACCCTGGACTCCGACTTCGACGACGTGCTTGCGCGCATCCCCTCGACCGCAGGCCTCCACCTGGCCGCCTGGGCGACCTCCGACAACGCCGACGTGGATGGCTGGCTCCGGCGCGCGGCGAAGCAGGGAGTTGCCGTGAGCGCCGTACAGGACTATGCGACCCAACCCGTCCGTCCGGGTATGGTCTTCGGCTTCGGGGCCATCCCCGCGGAACGTGTCGCACCAGGGCTCGCCCGGCTGCGCGCTGCCATCGACGCCTGACCGTCGGCCACGGGCACCAGCCCCTCACACGGCCGCGCGACCGTCGGGTCGCGGCCGACTGGCCTATGTCAATGGTCCACGACCGGCCCTCGCCCCCCGCGAGTGAGCGGTCCTAGCGTAGGCACCGTGCTGCCCGCTACTACCCCCGAGATGACGGACCGGCGGCCGCTTCACTGGTTGGGCATGTACTACTCGTCCAAGGCGGTCAGCCTTGTCCAGGACGCCGACCTCGACAAGCCGACGCCCTGCGACGGATGGATGGTGCGAGACCTGCTGCGCCATATGATCGGCCACAACCGAGGCTTCGCCTCGGCGCTCGAGGGCCACCAAACAACCGAACTGGGCATCTGGGGCGGGTTGGACCTCGGGGTCGATCCGCGACGCCACTGGGCGGAGTCCGCCCGACGAGTCGTGGCCGCATTCGCCACTCGGTCCGCGCAGGCAGGCGATGTCCCGCTCTCGGTCTTTGGCGTCGTGCCGCTCACCCAAGCCGTCCGGATGCATGCCATCGACTACCTGCTCCACGCCTGGGACCTCGGAGCGGCTCTTGGGCGCAAGCCCGTCCTGGACGAAGGGGCCTGCCTCGACGTTCTCGACATCGTCGTCTCGTGGCCGGCTGGTCATCCCGAGATCTGGGGCCCTGGCGCGCCCTTCGGGCATCCGCTCGCACTGCCAGCCTCCTCGCCGGCCGCCGACCGCGTGCTGGGACTCCTTGGTCGTTCCCCCACGTGGCCGGACGAGGGGTGACCGTCGCCGGTCCGTCAGTCCGGGCACCCGGGACGGATCCGGACCTTGACGTCATTGCTGCGGCCGGCACCTCACCCGACTGACGGCACATCCTGTGCATCGGGGTTGCGGAGGGTGAGTACCACGACGCCGGAGCCGAGGGTCCGGCTTGCCGTCAGTTCGAGCTTCTTGTTGAGTCCCTGGTCGAGGAGGAGGTCGCCCTCGTCGCCGACTCCGGCCAGGCAGGGATGGACCCACACATGCAGCTCAGTGAGCAGGTCGGCGCGCAGGAGCGTCTTCGCCACCGGTCCGTAGCCGTGCATCAGGATGGACGCGCCGTTCTGGGCGCGGAGCTCTCGGACCTCCTCGACGAGATCACCGTCGAGGACCGTGGTGTTCTCCCAGGCGGGCTTGGTGAGGGTGGTCGAGGCGACATACTTGGGAATGGCGTTGATCGCGTCGGCGTACTCGCCTTGCCTTCCCGGCCATGCACCGGCATAGACCTCATAGGTCCTGCGACCCATGAGCATGGCGTCGGCGGCCCGGAGTTGCTCCAGCGCCAGGGCATCGGACTCGGCATCGACGTAGTCGAAGTGCCACTTGTCCATGTGGTTGACGACCCCGTCCAGGCTGACGAACGTCGAGCTGATGATGTTCTTCATGGATCTCCTCTCAACTGGCCAAGGGCTGGAAGGCGACGCGGGCGACGCTCGCCAGCAACCAGACGCTAAGGCGGCGGTTGGTGCGGGACCAGAGCCAATTCTGCCCGCGCCACCGTGGGCCGGTTGGGGGCTGAATGTCGGTGGTGAGCCGCGGTTGCCCACTGCTAACGTGACGGAGTCCGTGCGAGAGGTGGAGGAGGTGGTACCCGTGAACGTTTCGACGTGGGTGCTTCTCCCTGGAGTCACGGTCGGGCGATAGGTCGTCCGGGAGCGCCCTTCACCAGGCTTTCCCGAAGGAACGACCATGCGATTCACTTCTGAGCGGCGGTTCGATGACCTCGTCGAGCGCAGGTTCATGCTCGGCGAGATCTGCGGCATCCTGTGGGTGCCGGAATCCGCATCCTCATCCGGCCAAGTGCCCCTGATCCTGGCCGGCCAACCCGGAGGCCCTGCCGGCCTGGACCTTACGTATCCGGCGTTGCGTGGACGAGCTCAGTCCGCCGCGAGGGCAGGCTTCGCCACCGCCACCATCGAGCTACCTGGGAGCGGCGCTCGGGCTGAGCCGGCAGGCGTTGACCAGGCACGCGCAGAGCTGCGCCAGGCGGTCACGGACGGTAAACGGGTGGCCGATGACCTCATCGACCGACTCGTCCTCCCGCTCGTCGACCGAGCGGTCCCGGAATGGCAGTCCACCCTGGACGCGCTGCTTGCGGTGCCTGAGATCGGTGATCGGGTCGGGTATTCAGGCGGAGTGATCTCCGTCGGCACTCGACTGGCGGCGGTAGAGCCCCGCATCTCGGCCGCAGTGCTGTTCGCCGGCAGTTACGTGCCCCGCACCATCATGGAAGAGGCCCGTCACGTCACCATTCCGCTGTACGTCCTGCTGCAGTGGGACGACGAGCACAACGACCGGCACGTGGCGCTGGATCTGTTCGACGCCTTCGGCACGCGGGAGAAGACACTGAACGCCAATCTCGGTGGACACACCGGTGTCCCGCAACACGCCGGCGAAGAAGCAACCCGGTTCTTCACCAGGCACCTGCGCTCCGTCGAGGGCGGTCCCGCAGTCGAGCGGGCACGGGCCACGCCGCCCAGAGAGAGGAGATGACGTAGCGGACGCCACGACGGCCGACCCCAGCGCAGCCACCACGGATGTCAGGAGTTGGCCGTCCAGGTCCCGAAGGCCTCGCTTGTGCTCTGCACGTCGTTCGTCCGGGGTTCACCCTCACCGACAAGATGCTGCGGACGCCTGGCCTGGGACAGCCCGCTGTCGACGCTGAGGCGGCCCGTACCCCACGTCCGGATCTGCACTCCGCAGGACGTCGGGCAGGCGGTCGCCTTCCTCGCGACCGACGCCAACACCCATATCAATGCCAGACCGTGTCGTCGGCGGCGGACGAGGCTCAGTCGATGACATCGCCTTCTCCCCTCGCGCTCGGACCAGCGTCCGTCCGTCGTGGGCAGGGCAGCAAGATTCGAAAGTCTGACGCTCGGGCTCGATGGCACCAATCCACGGTTCCCGTGGGCGCCACCCACCCGCATGCTGACCTACTGGCTCACAGGCACCCACAGAGGCATCGGGGTCGACCACGACGAACAACCCCAGCATCAGCCCCAGCCGCAACAGCAGAGCGGCGCCGAATCTTCGCACCCTATGGTGCGCGACCGGCGCCGCGTTGCTGACCTGCGGTTTCTCTGTGGGCGATACTGGGTTTGAACCAGTGACCTCTTCCGTGTCAAGGAAGCGCGCTACCACTGCGCCAATCGCCCGTGATCTGTGGTGCACCGAGGTGGAGACGGGATTTGAACCCGTGTACGCGGCTTTGCAGGCCGCTGCCTCGCCTCTCGGCCACTCCACCGGTGAAGGCAAGTTGCCCTCCGAGCGGACGACCGGGCTCGAACCGGCGACCTCAACCTTGGCAAGGTTGCGCTCTACCAACTGAGCTACGTCCGCAGGAACACCAGCGGTGTAACTTCCCCGCTCGGTGCTTGGTAGACAGTAGCGGATCGGTCGGGGAGATACAAAACCGCTTCAGTGGCTCGGGCGGCCGTCGTCACGAGGCCGGGCGACGCCCTCCGCGAGCTCGCGGTCGATGGCCTCGGCGAGGTGCGAACGCTCTCGTTTGGTGAACTGCTGGTCCCTCGTCCGCTGGTCCCCCACGGCCGGGTCGACCTGCTCCGCGGGAGTGGTGTCGTCGCCTCGCGTGAGCAGCCCCCCGGCCCAGTTCGCGAGCCTCGTGCCGGCGCCGTCCCGCAGCTCGACAGGCCAGAGCACCCTTGTCGCCGCGTTGAGCCCGGCACCGATGAGGATCGCGATGGCGAGGGCGTAGAGCCAGATGAGCAGGACGATGGGCGTGCTGAGCGGGCCGTAGATCGACGACCCACCGAGCGAGGCCTCGAGCGAGGTCCGCACGACGAGCGAGGCAAGCAGCCAGATCCCCAGGGCGAGCAGCGCCCCCGGCACATTGCGCCACCAGCTCGCCCGCCGCGGTGTTGCGATGTGGAAGAGCGTCGTCAGCACGGCGATCGACAGGACGAGCACGAGCGGCCAGTACGCGATCATCAGCAGCTTCAGCCGCTCCGGCAGCCACCCCTCGATGATGGTCGGACCGAGCAGGACGAGCGGGAGCAGAACCACCGCCATGACCACCCCGAGCGTGTAGAGGCCGAAGGTGAGGAAACGCTGCCGCAGGATCCCTCGGCCGTCACCCTGGCCGTACATGATCGAGATGGTGTCGACGAAGACGTTGAGCGCACGCGACCCGGACCAGAGGGCGAGGAGGAAGCCGACCGAGAGGAGGTCCAGTCGCCCGCCCTGCAGGACGTCCCGGACCGTGGGCAGCAGCAGCTCCTCGATGCTCGACTCGGTGAGGAACCCGGACGCGTACTCCGTGACGACGGCCAGGAGCCGGTCCACGCTGTCGGGGCCGATGAGGTTGCCGAGGTAGCCGACCCCACCGAAGAGCCCGAGGACGAAGGGCGGCAGGGACAGGAGCAGGAAGAAGCCGCCCTCTGCCGCGAGGCCGGTCACGCGGTAGTTGAGGCAGATGCGGATCGTCTCGAGCGTCAGGCGCGCCAGGGGCACCGCCCCGGGGACCCGCTCGAGCGCGCGTCGTACTGCCGCCTTGACCGTCATCGTCCTCGAGGCTATCCGCCCGTGGTCGCTCGTCCGGGGTGACGCGCGCGACACGCAGCCCGTCCCGGGACCGTGGGGGTCCGGCCTACGCTGCTGGAGTGAGCACGCACGAGGTGACCAACCAGGCCCGGCCGTTCGTCGACCGAAACTTCCTCGACGAGGACCGCGCACTCGCGGACGCCGTCGCGAGATGGGTGCAGCCGGACGACGTCGGTCCACTGTCCGCCCTGGGCCGCCTCGCGGGGTCGGCCGAGGCGCAGGAGCACGGCCGTCTCGCCGACGCCAACCTGCCGGTCCTGCGCACCCACGACGCGCGTGGGAACCGGATCGACGAGGTGGAGTTCCACCCGTCCTGGCACTGGCTCATGACGCAGGCGGTCGGTGCCGGCCTCACGGCCGAGCCGTGGACCACGCCCGTCGGCCGGGGGGCCCACGCGAGGCGCGCCGCCGGCTTCATCATGTGGTCACGCGTGGAGGCCGGGCACGGGTGCCCCGTCTCCATGTCGTATGCCGCTGGGTCGGCTCTGCGCCACGACGCGGACCAGGCGTCCCGGTGGCTGCCGATGCTCGCGAGCCGGACCTACGACTTCGGCATCCGACCCCTGTCCGAGAAGGCCGGGGCCATCGCCGGCATGGGCATGACGGAGAAGCAGGGCGGCTCCGACGTCCGGACGAACACGACGACGGCCGAGCCGACCGCGGGCGGTCCGCTCCCGGGCGACACCTACCGGCTCACCGGCCACAAGTGGTTCTGCTCCGCCCCGATGAGCGATGTCTTCCTCATGTTGGCCCAGGCACCGGGTGGGCTCACCTGCTTCGTCGTCCCCCGGGCCCTCGATGACGGCACCCGCAACTCCTTCGCCCTGCAGCGGCTCAAGGACAAGCTCGGCAACCACTCGAACGCCTCGAGCGAGGTCGAGCTCGACGGCACGTGGGGGGCGCGCCTCGGCGAGGAGGGCCGCGGGGTGCGGACCATCATCGACATGGTCGGCGCGACGCGCCTCGACTGCGTGCTGGGATCCACCGCGACGATGCGCGACGCCGTGACCCGTGCCGTCCACCACGCGCGGGAGCGGTCGGCCTTCGGACGCCTGCTCGTCGACCAGCCGTTGATGCGCAACGTCCTCGCGGACCTCGCCCTCGAGGCCGAGGCGGCGACCGTCCTCGCCATGCGGCTCGCGCATGCGTTCGACGCGGGCGAGTCGGACTACGCGCGGCTCGGTGTGGCCCTCGGCAAGTACTGGGTGTGCAAGCGCACGGCGCCTATGGTGGCCGAGGCCCTCGAGTGCCTGGGCGGCAACGGCTACGTCGAGGAGAACGGCCTGGCGCGTCTCTACCGCGAGGCTCCACTCAACTCGATCTGGGAGGGCTCGGGCAACGTCAACGCCCTCGACGTCATCCGAGCCATCAGCCGCGAGCCGGCGAGCCTCGAAGCGCTCACCAAGGAGCTGCACCGGGTTCGCGGTGCCAGCCGTGCCCTCGATGAGCACACGGATCGGGCCGTGCAGCAGGCCCGTTCGCTCCAACCCGACTCCCCCGAGGCGGCCTTCGTCGCCCGGTCAGCCGTGGAGGGCCTCGCCGTGGCCATGCAGGCGTCCCTGCTCGTCGAGCACTCCCCCACCGTCGCCGACGCCTTCATCGCCAGCCGGGTCGA
>NZ_JAJJPG010000015.1:27529-41621 GCF_032907665.1 Intrasporangium sp. | reverse complement strand
AGTACGGGCCCGGGTCGGCGCCCATCTCCTCCTTGAACTTCGCGACCCACTCCTCACCGCCGGGAATCGTCTGCGGCGTCTGGGTCATCGTCGCGTAGACACCCTGGGCGTTGTCCTCACCTGCGATCGAGACGAGCTGCTTGTCGACTGAGCCGTCGGCGACCATGATCCCGCCCTTGTAGCCCGCACCGCGCAGCTGCTTGATGAGCAGTCCGCCCTCCTGGTAGTACCCGGTCCAGTAGACGAAGTCCGGCGCCGCTCGGAGGATCGCGGTCACCGCAGCCGAGTAGTCGGACTCACCGGCGGTCACGGACTGCTGGCTCGCGACCTTCACAGACGCGTCGCCCTCGAGGTTCTGCGCCGTCCGCGTCGTGATGTCCTTCGAGTAGGACGTGTTGTCGTCGACGAGCGCAACCGCCTTGACGCCCTCGGACTTCATGAACTCGACTGCGGCTGCTGCCTGCTGGGCGCCGGTGCCGTTGATGAGGAAGACGTTGGGCAGCTTGTCCTTGACGAGGTCGTTGGAGTTGGCTGCCGGGATGATCATCGGGATGTCGGCCTTGCCGAAGATGGTGAGCGTCGGCAGGGTCGCGGAGGAGCAGTAGCCGCCCACGGAGACGACGGTGCCGGCCGTGACGAGCTTCGCGGCCCCCGCCGCAGCGGTCTTGGGGTCACAGGCCTCGTCCTCGACGACGAGCTTGAGCTGGCGGCCCATGACGCCACCCGCCTCGTTGATCTCGTTGACGGCGAGCTGGGCACCGTTCTTCATGTAGGGGCCGATGGCTGCGCTGCCGCCGCTCATCGGGGTCAGCATCCCGAGCGTGATGTCGCCCGACGTCGCCCCTCCCTCGCTGCCGCCCTCGGTGATCCCGCCGCCGCCGCAGGCGGCGAGGAGGAGGGCGAGTCCTGCCCCGGCTGCGACCGCGCCGATCCGTCGTGAGTTCCTCATCATGTGCGTCTCCGCTCTGACGGCAGCTGCCGCCACTTTCTGACTGGGCTCGTCACAACTGCTGTGTGACATTGCACTAACTGTAGGGAGCGGCCCGGGTGTTCACCAGACCTTGCCCGAGCGTTTCCAAACCGTGATGTCACGGCTCGGACCGGGCGGGCCTCGTCCACGCGCCTCAGAGCTCGAAGCCCGTCGGGAATGGGTCGCTCGGGTCGAGCATGTACTGGGCCGTGCCCGTGATCCAGGCCCGTCCGGTGAAGCTGGGTAGGACGGCGGGCCGGCCACCGACCGTCGTCTCGCCGAGGATCCGTGCCTGGAACTGACTGCCGATGAAGGACTCGTTGACGATCTCCTCCCCCACCGTGAGCAGTCCTCTCGCGTGCTGTTGGGCGAGACGGGCACTGGTCCCGGTGCCACACGGCGACCGGTCGAACCAGCCGGGGTGGATCGCCATCGCGTGCCGGGAGTGGTGGGTCGTCGACCCCGGCGCCTCGAGGTACACGTGGTGGCAGGCGTTGATCTCGGGCGCCTCCGGGTGGGCGACCGGGTTCTGCTCGTTGATGGCGTCCATGATCCCGAGACCGGCCTCGAGCAGCCGTTGCTTCTCGGCCCGGTCGAAGGGCAGTCCGAGGTCCGCGAGCTTGACGAAGGCGTAGAAGTTGCCGCCGTAGGCGATGTCATAGCGCACCCGTCCCAGGCCCGGCACCTCGACCTCCTGGTCGAGCGCGTGGGCATACGACGGGACGTTCTCGAGGGTCACCGACACGGCTTGGCCGTCACGGACCTGCGCCCTGGCGACGACGAGGCCGGCGGGCGTGTCGAGGCGCACGACGGTCTCCGGCTCGGTCACCGGCACCATGCCGGTCTCGATGAGCACGGTGACGGCGCCGATGGTGCCGTGACCGCACATGGGCAGGCACCCGGAGACCTCGATGTAGAGAATGCCCCAGTCGGCGTCGGGTCGGGTGGGCGGCTGGAGGATCGCCCCCGACATCGACGAGTGCCCGCGCGGCTCGAACATGAGCAGCTTGCGCAGGTCGTCGCGCTCGGCCATGAAGCGCAGCCGCTTCTCGGCCATGGTCGCCCCGGGGAGCACGCCGACCCCGCCGGTGATGACCCTCGTCGGCATGCCCTCGGTGTGCGAGTCGACGGCGTGGTAGACGACGGAGGTGCGCATGGCTCAGTTCACGCCGGCGTCGATGAGGGCCTGGGTGGCCTCGCGGACGACCTTCTCCTGCTCGGCGGTGAGGGGCTGGCGAGGCGGCCGGCAGCCGCCGCCGTTGCGGCCGATCATGTCCTGCCCGAGCTTGATCGCCTGGATGAACTCGGTCTTGGAGTCCCAGCGCAGGACCGGGTGGAGCTGGCGGTAGAGCGGCAGCGCCGACTCGACGTCCCGGGCCACCGAGAGGCGGAAGAGCTCCTTGGTCGCCTGGGGGAAGACCTGCGGGTAGCCGGCGACCCAGCCGACCGCGCCCGCGAGGGCGACCTCGAGGACCGTGTCGTCGGTGCCGATCATGAGGTCGAGCCCGGGCGCCAGCTCGGCGATCTCGTAGCAGCGGCGCACGTCGCCGGAGAACTCCTTGACGCCGACGATGAGACCCTCGGAGTGGAGCTTGGCGAGGATCTCGGGGGTCAGGTCGACCTTGGTGTCGATCGGGTTGTTGTAGGCCGTCACGGGCAGTCCCACGCTGGCGATGAGCTCGAAGTGCTCGAGGATCGCCCGCTCGTCGGCACGGTAGGCGTTGGGCGGCAGGGCCATCACGGCGTCGCAGCCGAGGTCCTTGGCGACCTGCGCGTGGCGGCGCGACTCGCGGCCGCTGTAGGCGCCCACGCCGGGCATGACGGTGAAGCCCTCGGGTGCGGCCTCGCGCGCAGTCCGCACGACCGAGTCTCGCTCCTCCCACGAGAGCGTCTGGTACTCCCCCAGCGAGCCGTTCGGCGCCACCCCGTCGAGGCCCTGCTCGGCGAGCCAGGCGACGTTGTCGCGATAGGCCGCGAGGTCGACCTCGCCCTCAGGGGTGAACTGGAGGCTCGTGGCGACGATGACGCCGTGCCACGGCTGGCTCTGGTGATCGGACATGGGCTCTCCTAGGACTCGGGGAGGACTCGGGCGCGTCGGCGTCGGCTCGGCCACGCGGCGCGCACCAGACTAGGACTCGGAGCACCACCAGTGCAATATTACATTGCACCAAAATCGTCCCAGTCGTCCGCGAGGACGCCGAGGGGCACCGGGGTGGAGACCAGGCGCTCCGGCGGGGCCGCCGGAGCGGCACCGCTCAACAGCTCGACGGCGTGCCCGCACACGCGTCCCTGGCACCAGCCCATCCCCGCGCGGGTGAGCTGCTTGACCTGTCGGGCGTCGGGCGCCCCACGGTCGGAGATGGCCCGTCGGACCGTGCCCGCCGTCACCTCCTCGCACCGGCAGACGACCGTGTCCTCGCGCAGGGCCTCGGCCCACCCCGCCGGGATCGGGTGGGCCCGGTGCATCGCGGACGCGAAGGCGTGCAGCCGCGCCATCGTCCTTCGCAGGGTCGCGGCCGCTTCCGGGACGCTCCCCGTGAGCTCGTGGACGATGCCGTATGCCGTGAGGTGGCCTTCCGCGACCGCGAGCGCGGCTCCCCCCACCCCACAGGCCTCGCCGGCCGCGAAGATCCCAGGACGGCTCGTGCGCTGCCAGTCGTCCACCCGGACGACGGACGTCCCCACGGCGTCGGGATCCAGGGCGCAGCCCAACGTCACCGGGAGGTCCAGCTGCGGCGAGAAGCCCCAGCCGACGCCGACGGCGTCGACCTCGATCCGTCGCGGCGCCTCTGTGGTCGGCCGACCGGCAGTGTCCAGTCTCACGACCGAGATCGCCTCGACCCGGTCGCGTCCGTGCGCCTCGACGATCATCGTGCGGGCGCGGACGGGCACCCGGTGCCGAAGCAGGATCGCTGCGTAGCCGATGCCCTCGCCGAGCTTCGCGACGTTGGCGGCGACTGGTCCGAGCTCGCGCAGCCACCGCCTCGGCGAGTTCGCCTCGAAGACCCCGACGACCGTGGCCCCGCGGGCGGCGAGCCCCGCCGCGACCGGGAGCAGGAAGGGACCGGTGCCGCCCAGGGCGACCCGCCGGCCGGCGGTGACGTCACCGGACTTGAGCAGAGCCTGCAGCCCGCCGGCAGTCATCACGCCGGGCAGGTCCCAGCCCGGGAAGGGCAGCGACCGGTCGTGCGCACCCGTCGCGATCACGAGATGGCGCGCGCGGATCTCGACCGCGCGGTCGCGGCCGGGTCCGCCCGTGCGGTCGACGGCGTGGACCGTGAAGGTCCCTCCGTCCGCGACGACCGTCCACACGTGGTGATCGGTCAGCAGGGTGGCCCGGCCGGCCGAGCGCCCGGCCTCGAGGCGTGCACGTAGCGACTCGAAGGTGTCGAGATCGTGATGCAGCCCGCGCAGCGCCTCGGGGCGGACGCCGTGGGGATCTGCCGTGGGCGCGGGCTGGCGCCAGTACTGACCGCCAGGCCCGGCGCCGGCGTCCACGACCGTGACGTGCACATCGCTGGCCTCCAGGAGCGTTGCGGCACAGGCCAGTCCAGCAGGGCCCGCCCCGACGATGAGGACGTCCTCGAGCGCTCGGTCACTCAGCGGCATACCCCGTCCCCTCCTGTGTCGTGACGACCATGTCGTCACGGGCGCGAACCAGGCACGCCCGCTGGTTGGGCACATCGTCGACCGTGACGAGGCAGTCGAAGCAGATGCCGATGCCGCAGAAGAGCCCCCGAGGACGGCCCTCGACCCGGGTGACGCGCCAGGACGTCACCCCGTGCGCGACGAGGGCCGCACCGAGCGTCTGGCCGTC
This sequence comes from Intrasporangium sp., assembly GCF_032907665.1. GTDB lineage: Bacteria > Actinomycetota > Actinomycetes > Actinomycetales > Dermatophilaceae > Intrasporangium. The sequence continues at coordinate 36,834 of NZ_JAJJPG010000015.1, read as the reverse complement.
CCGGAAGGGCACCGGGGACCCGTCGAAGGTGAATCCGTGCATCAGGCCTCCTGCTCGACGAAGCGGTCGGGCAGCAGGTCCACGAAGCGGGCGGTGTCGACGTCGCCTGCCCCGAGGACCTGCCTCGTGATGAGGCGGGCCGTCCCGGGGGCGAGTCCGATTCCGGCGCCCTCGTGCCCGCACGCGTGGAAGAGACCGGGGACCCGCGGGTCGGGGCCGATGACCGGGAGGTGATCGGGGCAGTACGGCCGGAAGCCCCGGTAGACGCGCAGCAGGTTGACCCCTGCGAGGAAGGGGAACAGGGCCGTGGCCTGACGCGCGAGGATCCGCACGACGTCGACGTCCAGAGTCGGGTCGAAGCCGACCCTTTCCCGGGACGCCCCGATGAGGATCGTGCCCGCGCGCGTCCCCTCGACGACACAGGACGTCTCCAGCCCGACGTCGGATGAACCGACGTTGGCGACGTAGTCCGCGGAGTACACCTTGTGGCGCACCATCGGCGGCAGCGGCTCCGTGACGAGGATGAAGCCACGCCGCGGCAGGACCGGGACGGGCCCCCCGAGGCGCTCGCCGACCTCGCCACCCCAGGTGCCGGCGGCATTGACGACCGCGTCCGCGCCCACGACCTCTCCCCCGCTCGTGCGCACTCCTGTGAGACGTCCGGAGCGGTCGACGACGCCGCCGACGACGTCAGCACCCGGGACGAACCGCGCCCCCATCCGTTGGGCCGCCTCGAGCATCGCGGCCGCTGCGAGGACGGGCTGGACCTGCATGTCCTCGGGATAGAGCACCCCGCCGGTGACGTCCCGCGTCAGGTGCGGCTCCAGGCTCCCTGCGTCGTCGACGTCGAGGGCGGTCACCCCGGCGGCCCGCTGCGAGTGGGAGAACGCGCGGAGGGTCTCGAGGCCGTCGCCGGACGTGGCCACGACGACCCCGCCCTTCTCCTCGAGCTCGATCTCGTCGCGGCCGAGGTCGTCGCCGAGGTCGAGCCAGGCGTCCCTGCTCAGTCGTGCGAGGTCGAGCTCCGCGCCCGGCCCCTTGTCGGAGACGAGGATGTTGCCCTCGCCGCGGCTTGTCGTGCCCGAGCCCACGGGACCCCGGTCGAGCACGACGACGTCGGCGCCGGCCTGGGCAAGGGCATGCGCGCACGCCGCGCCGACGATGCCCGCACCGACGACGGCCACCGTGGTCACGAGCCGATCCCCCACACGGTGTGTAATGTTACACAGCACAGTCGTTGTCAGTCGGTGCGAAAGGGAAGCCGCATGCCCCTGACCGGAGAGTCCATCATCGCCGGAACCCCGACCCCCGGGTCCGCCGGAACGTTCACCGCCGTGGACCCGCGGACCGGAGGGGCTCTCGACCCTCAGGTCTCGTGCCTGGCCCCGGACGAGGTGCAGCTCGCCACCCGGGCCGCAGCCGAGGCCTTCCCCGCCTACCGCGCCACGACACCCGAGGCGCGCGCGGGTTTCCTCGAGGCGATCGCCGACGAGATCGAGGCCCTCGGTGACGAGCTGCTCGAGCGGGCCCACGCCGAGACCGCCCTTCCCCTCGCCCGCCTGCAGGGCGAGCGCGGACGGACCTGCGGCCAGCTGCGGCTGTTCGCCGGGGTCGTCCGGCAAGGAGATCACCTCGGCGTGCGGATCGACCAGGCTCTCCCCGAGCGCGCTCCCCTGCCGCGTCCTGACCTCCGCGTGCGACACATCGCGCTCGGACCGGTGGCGGTCTTCGGTGCCAGCAACTTCCCCCTCGCCTTCTCCACCGCCGGCGGCGACACCGCCTCCGCCCTGGCCGCCGGCTGCCCCGTCGTCGTCAAGGCGCACAACGCCCACCCCGGCACCGGGGAGCTCGTGGCGCAGGCAGTCGCGAGAGCCGCGGAGCGCACGGGCATGCCCGCGGGCGTCTTCTCGCTCGTCTTCGGCCTCGGCACGGAGCTCGGTGCGGCGCTCGTGACCGATCCGCGGATCCAGGCCGTCGGCTTCACCGGCTCCCGAGCGGGCGGGCTCGCGCTCGTGGCCGCGGCCGCTGGCAGACCGCAACCGATTCCCGTCTACGCCGAGATGTCGTCCACCAACCCGGTCATCCTGCTCGAGGGTGCGCTGGCCGGCGACCCGAGGCCTCTGGCGGCCGCCTACCTCGCATCCCTGACGAGCGGTTCGGGCCAGTTCTGCACCAACCCCGGGCTGCTCTTCCTCCCCCAGGGAGCCGCCGGTGACGCCTTCCTCGCCGCCGTGGCCGACGAAGCGGCCCAGACGCCCGGACAGACGATGCTGACGCCCCAGATCCACGCCGCGTTCGGTGCGGGCATCGAGCGGCTCGGCGCCCACCCGTCCGTGCAGACGATCGCGCAGGGCCTCGCGGGCGCCGAGTCCAACGCGCCGGCGCCGATGGTCTTCGCGACTCAGCTCGCCGCGCTCGCGGAGGACCATGGCCTCACGGAGGAGGTCTTCGGAGCCGCGGGGCTCGTCGTTCGCTTCGACGACGCCGCTCGGCTCGCCGAGTACCTCGCCGACCTCGAGGGACAGCTCACCGCGACGATCCACGCCACGGAGGGCGACGAGGGCCAGGCCGCCCTGCTCCTGCCCGTCCTCGAGACGCGCGTGGGCCGGATCCTCTTCAACGGCTGGCCGACCGGCGTCGAGGTCACCCACGCCATGGTCCACGGCGGGCCGTTCCCTGCCACCTCCGACGCACGGGCCACCTCCGTCGGGACCCTGGCCATCGAGCGCTTCCAGCGCCCCGTCTGCTACCAGGACGTGCCCGCGGCGCTGCTGCCCCCGCCGGTCCGCGACGACAACCCGTGGCGGCTGCGGCGACGAGTCGAGGGCGAGCTCGAGTAGCCGTCATGACGCACATCGCGGCCCGGCCAGCCGTCCCGCGACTGCGGCTCACACCCGCGGAGCACTCGATGCTCCGGGGCGACGCGGGTGCCGGGGTCGCGATGGCGATGCGGGTGGTTGTCGGGCTCGCCGAGGTCCGCGGAGCACCCCGTCTCGTCGAGGTGACCTCGGCGCACATCGACGGGTGCCTCTACCACGGCCAGGTGGGCCTCGACTTCGTCCGACGACTGCACGAGCTCGGAGCCCGGGTCCGGGTCCCGACGACCCTCAACGTCGGTTCGATGGACCTGCTCCACCCCGACCTCGTGCGCGACGAGACGCCGGAGCACCACGAGGTCCGCACGCAGGGGCGCGCCCTCATGGACGCCTACGTCGGGCTGGGCGCGAGTCCGACGTGGACGTGTGCGCCCTACCTGCTCGACGCCCGGCCCCGGCGCGGCGAGCACATCGCCTGGGCCGAGTCGAACGCCATCGCCTTCGCCAACTCGGTCCTCGGCGCCCGCACGGACCGCTACGGCGACTTCCTCGACATCTGCGCCGCGGTCACCGGCCGTGCCCCGTATGCCGGTCTCCACACGGACGCCGCGAGGCGCGGGCAGGTGATCGTGGACTGTCGGGCCATTCCCCCACGTGTCCTCGCGGGCGACCTTGCGGCACCGCTGCTCGGCTACCTCGTCGGAACGCAGGTGGGCAGCCGCGTGCCGGTGCTCGTCGGGCTCCCGTCGACGACGACCGAGGACCAGCTCAAGGCCTTCGGCGCCGCTGCCGCGTCATCGGGGGGCGTGGCGATGTTCCACGTCGTCGGCGTGACCCCCGAGGCACCGACCGTCGAGGCCGCGGTCGGACCGGACGGCACTGATGAGGTGGAGACCATCACGCTGACGACGGCCGACCTCCGGGCGACACGGGCTGAGCTGACGACCGCGAGAGGAGAACGGCTCGACGCCGTGAGCATCGGCACTCCGCACGCATCGATCAGCGAGGTGGCACTCCTTGCAGCACAACTCGAGGATGGGCCGGCGGTCGCGCCGGGCGTCGCCGTGTACCTGTCCATGGGTCGTTCGGTGCTCGCCGAGGCAGAGCGTCGCGGCCTGGTCGCCACCCTCGAGGCGGCGGGCGTCCAGATCGTCGTCGACACGTGCACCTACGTCACACCGATCCTGCGCGGCGACGTGCGGGTCGCGATGACGAACAGCGGCAAATGGGCGCACTACGCCCCGGCGAACCTCGGCGTCGACGTCGTCGTCGGCAGCCTCGCCGAGTGCGTCACCTCGGCGCGGGCTGGGCGCGTCGTCCTCGACCCGGAGATGCTCGGCTGATGGCCTCCCTGACGGGGCGGTCCCTCCACCCGGGCTCCGCGTCCGGGAGGCTGCTCGTTCTCGACGAGCCGCTGTCCTTCTGGGGCGGCAGCGACCTCGGGGGGACCATCGTCGACCGGCACCACCCCCAGCGTGGCCGGTCGTTCGCGGGCCGAGTCCTGGCGATGCGCACCGGCCGGGGTTCCAGCTCGAGCTCCTACGTCCTCGCGGAACAGCTTCGCCGGGGCACGGGACCCGTCGCCATCGTGCTCATCGAGCCGGATCCGATCATCGTGCTCGGGGCCCTCGTGGCCGACGAGCTCTACGGGTTCTCGATGCCCGTCGTCGTCCTCCCAGAGGATGAGCTCGCGCGGCTCCGGACGGGCGACCTCGTCGAGGTCTCCGCCTGAGCGCTCAGCGCTGCGCACGGATGGCGGTCAGCGCTGCACGGGGTCCTGTTCACCCGGTGCTGCGAGCGGCAGGTACATCACGTGGAGGCCGACGAGTCCCTGCTCCGCGTCGTCGAACGCCTCCGGGACCGTGCCGATGATCCGGAAGCCGAGTCGCTGCCACAACCGGACGGCGCCCTCGTTGGTCTCGACAACCGCATTGAACTGGATCGCGTGGTACCCCGCCGAACGCGCCCACTCGACGACGTGCGTGCCGAGGGCCAAGCCGATGCCTTCGCCCTGGCGGTCGGGGTCCACCATGAACGAGGCCGTTGCGACATGGGCACCGCGCCCGGGACGGTTGGGTCCCATCTTCGCCGAGCCCACGACGACACCGTCGACCTCGGCCACCACCGTGCGGTAGGGCGCCGGCTCCAGCCAGTACGCCCGCGCCTGCTCCGAGGTCTCGTCAGGCGGGAGGGCGTACGTGCGCCCCTCGTCGGAGATGCGCTTGTAGAACGCGTAGATGAGCGGCCAGTCGGGCTCGACCGCCTCGCGGATGTCCACCACGGCCACTCATCGTAGGCGCCGATCCGCATCGGACGTCCACGCGGTCCGGTCGGTCAAGCTTGCCATCGTGACGGGCACGGCGTTCCCCGGCCGGAAACGCCCTCGCCAGATCGTCGTCGCCGTCGGTTCACCGAGCGTCGACATGGTGGCGAGGTCAGCAGGACACAGACCTTGGAGGAACGTGTGAAGAAGCACCTCACCATCGCCGCGGCGGCTGCCGCCCTCGTCGGGCTCGCCGCCCCGGCGTATGCCGCGAACGGACCGTTCGGCTTCGAGCCGATCGAAGGCTCCGCCTACGGCCACCAGACGGCGGACTGGGACCTGCCCCTCGTGGCGCCCGACGGCTTCACCCAGCAGCTCGTCGCGGACGAGACCGTCCTCGACATCTACGGCGGGGGAACCGACGACCTGACGGACATGAACGTCCACAACGAGACGGGTGTCGACGCCGGGCGCTACCTCTACCGCACGCACGAGGTGGGCTCCAACGGCGCGCTCTCGGTCGTCGACCTCAGGACCGGCGAGGCGAAGGTCATCGCCCAGCGCGCCGACTGGCGACGCCTCGACGGCATCGAGTGGACGGCTTGGGGCACGGTCCTCTTCGCCGAGGAGACCACCGGGGGCCGCCTCTTCGAGGCGTTCCTCGACCCGCAGGACCCGACGAACGTCGTCAAGGTGGAGGAGCGCCGCGAGGTCGGCGTCCTGCGCCACGAGGGCATCGGCGCGATGGCCGACGGCACGGTCTTCGTCATCGACGAGCTCAACGGCGGCTCGATCTTCAAGTTCGTGCCGACCACGCGGGGCGACCTGTCCGACGGCCAGCTCTACGCCCTCAAGGTGACCGGCCTGAGCGACGCCGAGCAGAGCTGGAGTCCCGCCGACTACCTCGACAAGGCGGGCGCCTTCGAGTGGGTCGCTCTCGACATGGACCAGGTCGTCGTCGACGCCGACGCCGCCGCCAATGCCGTGAGCGCAACGGAGTTCGGCCGTCCCGAGGACGTCGAGATCATCGGTCAGACCGTCTACGTCGCCAACACGACCGAGGACCGCGTCGTCGCGATCGACCTGAAGAAGAACGTTCTCAACACGTTCGTCCACGCCGGCGACAACGTCCCGGCGGAGAACCGGGGGGCAGGCGTCACCGGGTTCAACGGCCCCGACAACCTGGCCAGGAGCGCCGATGGGCGCCTGTGGATCGTCGAGGACAACGTGCCGAGCGACATCTGGGCGACCCAGCCGGACCTCGACGGCGATGGCCTGGCCGACGAGGTCGAGCTCTTCGCGTCCCTCAAGGACCCGGGCGCGGAGATCTCCGGCATCTACTTCGGCAAGGACCCGAAGACGCTCTTCTTCAACATCCAACACCCCACGAAGTCCCTCGCGGATGGCACGTGGAGGATCACGCGCCGCTGAGTGCACGTGGCCCCTCCGACGGCCACGTCCACAGACCGAGGGTCCGCCTTTCTGGGGGAAGGCGGACCCTCGCCGGTTGGCCGGCGCGCGACCACGTCGTATGCCGCTGGGCTCGCTCCCGACGGGCACCCGCAGGGCGTTCACCCCCTGGCCTCCCGGGTATGCGCACTCCATGAAAGCGAACTACGTCCGCTTCGGACTCACCCTCCTGGTCAGTCTCGTCGTCATGTGGGTGCTGTCAATGTCGATGGTCGACCAGTGGGGCCACTTCTACTTCAACCTGAGCAACTTCTGGATGGCGCTCATCATGGTCTCCGCAATGGGGATCATCATGATGGTCTCGATGCGCTCGATGTTCGAGAACACGCGACTCAACCTCGCGCTCTATGCCTTCTTCGTCGTCCTCTTCGTGGGCTCCCTGGCGCTCGGTCGCAGCTCCGCCCTCGTCGGCGACGACCAGTTCCTCAAGTCGATGATCCCGCACCACTCCCGGGCCATTCTCGTGTGCCAGGAGTCGGACATCACCGACCCCGAGATCCAAGCCCTGTGCGGCGAGATCATCGAGACGCAGCGAGAGGAGATCACCCGGATGGAGCAGATCCTGCAACGGCGGTAGCCGGCCGGGAAGCGTCAGCGTCAGCGCGGCACTCAGTGGGCGACGACGGTTGCGGCCGCCTCACCCCCCGCGCCGAGCCGCACTCCTTCCCAGTGGGCCGCCACTGCCCGCCTCCGGCGCTCCAGGATTCGCTCGATCATCGGCGTGAAGATGAGCTGCATCGCGAGGTCCATCTTCCCTCCGGGACACACGATCGTGTTGGGCCGTGACATGAACGAGTCGTGGAGCATCGAGAGCAGGTACGGGAAGTCGATGCCCTTGGGGTTGGCGAACCGGATCACGAGCATCGACTCGTCCGCCGTGGGAATCGTCCGCGCCACAAACGGGTTCGAGGTGTCCACCATGGGAACCCGTTGGAAGTTGACGTGCGTCCGCGAGAACTGGGGGGTGATGTAGTGGATGTAGTCGTGCATCCGGCGCAGGATCGTCTCCGTCACGGCCTCGGTGGAGTAGCCCCGGGTCGCCTTGTCGCGGTGCAGCTTCTGGATCCACTCGAGGTTCATCACGGGCACGACGCCGACGAGCAGGTCGGCGTGCCGGGCCACGTCGACCTCGCCGGTCACCACCCCCCCATGCAGGCCTTCGTAGAAGAGCAGGTCGGTGTCTCCGACCAGGTCCTCCCAAGGAGTGAAGGTGCCCGGGGGCTGCCCGAAGGGCTCGGCCTCCACGTCGTCGTGGAGGTACTTGCGCACGCGGCCCGTGCCGTCCTCCCCATAGCTGCGGAAGAGCTCCTCGAGCTCCTCGAAGAGGTTGGCCTCGGTGCCGAAGTGCGACATCGTGTGGTCGCCGCGCTCGAGGGCCTCGGCCATGGCGACCTTCATCTCGGCGCGGTCGTAGCGGTGGAAGCTGTCGCCCTCGACGTAGGCCGCGTTGACGCCCTCGCGGCGGAAGATCTGCTGGAACGTGCGCATGACCGACGTCGTTCCCGCGCCGGACGACCCGGTGACCGCGACGATGGGATGCTTGACCGACATGGCTACCTCTCCTTCACAAGGTGGCGCGGAACAGGCCGCGGGTGCTGTAGAACGGCAGGTCAGCGGAGCTGGCGTCCTCGGAGTGCTCGTGGCGGTAGGCCTCGATCCGCTCGACCTCGTCACGAGCGCCGAACACGAGACCGATTCGCTGGTGGATGTCCGAGGGCGGCACCTGGAGGATGGGGCCTCCACCGGTGCTTGCCGCGCCGCCGGCCTGCTCCATGAGCATCGCGACCGGGTTGGCCTCGTAGAGGAGCCTCAGTCGCCCGGCCCTGCGGGGGTCCTTGAGGTCGCGCGGGTAGAGGTAGACCCCTCCTCGCGTGAGGATCCGGTGAGTGTCCGCGACGAGCGAGGCGACCCAACGCATGTTGAAGTCCTTGGCCCGCGGTCCGGTGCTGCCCGCGAGGCACTCGTCGACGTACCGACGCACGGCGGGCTCCCAGAAGCGTCGGTTCGAGGTGTTGATGGCGAACTCCCGCGTCGTCGCAGGCACCTGCAGGTCCTGGTGCGTGAGGATGAACTCTCCGAGGCCAGGGTCCAGCGTGAAGCCGTGGACACCCCGCCCGACGGTGAGCACGAGCATGGTGGCCGGCCCGTAGAGGGCGTACCCGGCGCACACCTGCTCGGTCCCGGGTTGGAGGAAGTCCTCCGCCGTTGCCGCAGCACCGGGCACCGGGGCGCGAAGGATCGAGAAGATGCTCCCCACCGAGACGTTCACGTCGACGTTCGAGGATCCGTCGAGGGGGTCGAAGCACAGCAGATACTTGCCCCGTGGGTGCTCTGCGGGGATCGCGTAGGGCTCGTCGAGCTCCTCGGAGACCATCCCGGCGGTCTGGCCGCCCCACTCGGTGGCACGCAGGAAGATGTCGTTGGCGATGACGTCCAGCCGATGCTGGTCCTCACCCTGGACGTTGACGGTGCCCTCCTTGCCGAGGGCACCCGACAAGGCGCCTTGGGCGACCCTGCGCGAGATCGCCTTGCAGGCCAGTGCGACGTCGAGGATGAGCGAGTTGAGCTCGCCACTCGAGTCGGGGTGGCGGCGACGCTCCTCGATCAGGAACTGCGCGAGGGTCGTTCGGTCCGTCAGCACGGCGGGCTCCTTCGTGGTCGGGCAGCGTGAACGTCCTGGTCCCTGAGTCCATCAGGAAGGCGCGTCGGCGCCATCCACCCTGGGGGTGGTCCGGGGGGTGGTGGTCGTGGTGGTG